>NZ_JBAGJZ010000010.1:0-185381 GCF_037034285.1 Streptomyces tyrfis
GACACCGGCCTGGAGCGAGGCGCCGATCGCGACGACCTCGTCCGGGTTCACACCCTTGTGCGGGTCCTTGCCGGTCAGCTCCCTCACCAGCTCGGTCACCGCGGGCATCCGGGTCGAGCCGCCCACCAGGATCACATGGTCGATGTCCGACACCTTGATCCCGGCGTCCTTGACCGCGTTGTGGAACGGCCCCTTGCAGCGTTCCAGCAGAGGCGCCGTCAGCTGCTGGAACTGCGAGCGCGTGAGCTTCTCGTCCAGGTGCAGCGGGCCCTCGGCGGACGCCGTGATGTAGGGAAGGTTGATCGTGGTCTCGGTCGCGGAGGAGAGCTCGATCTTGGCCTTCTCCGCGGCCTCGCGCAGACGCTGGAGCGCCATCTTGTCCTTGGACAGGTCCACGCCGTAGCCGTTCTTGAACTGCTGGACCAGATGGTCGACGACGCTCTGGTCCCAGTCGTCGCCGCCGAGGTGCGTGTCCCCGTTGGTCGCCTTCACCTCCACCAGACCCTCGCCGATCTCCAGCAGCGAGACGTCGAAGGTGCCGCCGCCGAGGTCGAACACCAGGATCGTCTGGTCGTTCTCCTTGTCCAGGCCGTAGGCCAGCGCGGCGGACGTCGGCTCGTTGATGATCCGGAGCACGTTCAGGCCCGCGATCTGCCCCGCCTCCTTCGTCGCGGTGCGCTGCGCGTCGTTGAAGTACGCGGGCACGGTGATCACCGCGTCGTTGACGTCGTCCCCCAGATACGCCTCGGCGTCCCGCTTCAGCTTCTGCAGCACCCGCGCGGAGATCTCCTGCGCCGTGTACCGTTTGCCGTCGATGTCGCCGGACTCGGGGAAACGCCACTGGGGGTCACCCATGTGCCGCTTGATCGACCGCGCGGTGCGCTCGACGTTCGTCACCGCCTGACGCTTGGCGACCTCGCCGACCAGTACCTCGCCGTTCTTCGCGAAGGCGACCACGGACGGGGTGGTCCTGGCGCCCTCGGTGTTCGTGATCACGGTCGGCTCGCCGGCCTCCAGAACGGCCACCACGGAGTTGGTCGTCCCCAGGTCGATGCCCACTGCACGCGCCATGACTGGCTCCCTTCACGGCGAGCACCGATGCCCGGCCGGGGGAGTGACCGGCGGACCCGTGCCGATGCCGTCGGTGGATTTCGGACGCCCGCCCGCCGTACCGCCCCGCCGCCGCTCTCCGCGCCCGGACCGGCCGGGCGGGAGGGTGGGCGGAGTCAGGGAGGCGACGTGGCCGGGTGCACGGCGGGCCTTCGGCCGGGACGGGTCCCAACCGTCCGTCGAGGCGTGCCCGACCCGTCCGCGCGGAGACCGCGTGCGGGCCATGCGGTCGCCCGCGGCCCTTCGGCCTCCGGGCGAAATGTACGTCATCGTGTGGGTGACATGCTGATTGTCACCTTTTGGTTGTCATGCTACAGCTCGCCCTGGTACGGGCGCAGCGCGCGGGAGGCGGCCGCCCTCAGCGAAGCAGGGTGTCGATCGAGGCGGCGACCTTCTGGCACATCTCCGCGAACAGGGCCCGCTCGCCGGGCGAGAGCACCTCCGTGGCGGCCCGGGCGTTCTCCCGGCGGCTGCGCGCGGCGTTCGCCAGGAAGGTCCGCCCCTCCGGGGTCAGCGAGGTCGTCTGCTCCCTGCGGTCCTCGCCGGCGGCCGTCTGGCGGATCAGGCCGAGGTCCTTGAGGGCGCGCAGCGTCTTGGACACGGTCTGCCGCGACGCCCCCAGGGACTCGCTGAGCCGTGACGGGGTGGTGGCGCCATGGATCCGGAGGGTCTCCAGCAGGTCGTACTGCGGCCAGGTGACGCCCTCGGGGTTGGTCGCGGTGCGCCGGGCGACCAGGACGCACTGCAGACGGGACAGCGCGTCCTCCAGCTCGGAGGGCGCGGCGAGGTCCGGCGCGCCGGTGGTGCGGGCGTCCGTCATCGTGGGCTCCTTCCCGGGGCGGTCGCGGGGGTCCGGGGTGTCGGCCTCTCCCGTACGCCCGATGTGGTTTCTGAACGGAAATGGTACAAGCGTAGCCCTCTTTCAACGACCTCCTCCGAGCTCTGCGGCACTCATGCCGAGCGCGATGATTGATTTCCAAACGGAAACCATCTGTGTAGGGTGGTGGCGACGATGCCGTGGCGAGGGCTGGAGGTCGGGGAACGTGTCGGACCGAGAAGAGGGGCGTTCCGGACGCGACATCGTGCTGCGCGGCGCCCGGGAGAACAACCTCAAGAACGTCTCGCTGACCATCCCCAAGGGGAAGCTCACGGTCTTCACCGGGGTATCGGGCTCCGGGAAGTCCTCGCTCGTCTTCTCCACGATCGCGGTCGAGTCCCAGCGCCAGCTCAACGAGACGTATCCCTCGTATGTGCGCAACAGGCTCGCCCGGTACGAGCGGCCGCGCGCCGACGTGATGGAGAACCTGTCCGCCGCGATCGTCGTCGACCAGAAGCCCGTCGGCGGCAACGCGCGCTCGACCGTCGGCACGATGACGGAGGTCCACCCCATCCTGCGGGTGCTGTTCTCGCGGCACGGACGTCCCGGCGCCGGTCCGTCGAACCTGTACTCCTTCAACGATCCGCACGGCATGTGCGAGACCTGTGAGGGCCTGGGCCGCACCACCACCGTGAACCTGGACCGACTGCTCGACGAGCGCAGAACGCTCAACGAGGGCGCGATCTGTTTCCCCTCGTTCGCGGTCGGCACCGCCCAGTGGCAGCTGTACGCGGAATCCGGACTCTTCGACCCCGACACGCCGCTGGCCGACTTCACCGACGAGGACCGCGAACTCCTGCTGTACGGCGGCGGGTTCCGGGTCGACCGCCGCACCCGGCACGGCGTCTACAAGAACGAGTACGAGGGGATCGTCACCCGTTTCACCCGCCGCTACCTCAAGCGGGACGGGCGGACGTTGAGCGATCGCGACCGCGCGGCCGTCGCCCGGGTGGTCACCGAGGGGCCCTGCCCGGAGTGCGCGGGCACCCGGCTCAACGCCGCGGCCCGTCGTACGAGGATCGGCGCGTACTCCATCGCCGACTGCGCGGCGATGGAGATCGGCGAGCTCATCGCGGTGCTCTCCGCCCTCGACGACCCGGTGGCCGGTCCCGTCGCGGCGGCGGCCCTCGCCGTGCTGCGGCGGATCGAGGCGGTGGGGCTCGGCTATCTCAGCCTCGACCGGGAGACGTCCACCCTGTCGGGCGGCGAGGGGCAGCGGCTGAAGATCGTGCGCCACCTCGGCAGCAGCCTCACCGACGTGACGTACGTCTTCGACGAGCCCAGCGTCGGTCTGCACCCCCGCGACGTGCACCGGCTCAACGAACTCCTCGCGGAGCTGCGGGACAAGGGCAACACGGTCCTGGTCGTCGAGCACGACCGGGAGGTCATCGCCACCGCCGACCATGTCGTGGAGCTGGGGCCGGGGGCCGGCGTCCACGGGGGAACGATCGTCTTCGAGGGCACGGTCGAGGCGTTGCGGGGGTCCGGATCCCCGACCGGGAGGCGCCTCGCCGCCGTGCCCGGGATCCGCCGTGTGCCCCGTACGCCCACCGGCGCCCTCACCGTCGCCGGGGCCGGCCTGCACAACCTCCGGGACGTGACCGTCGACATCCCGGCCGGAGTGCTCACCGCGGTCACCGGCGTCGCCGGATCGGGGAAGAGCAGCCTGGTCCACGGCGTCCTCGCCGCCCGGCGGCCGGACGCGGTCGTGGTGGACCAGTCGATGATCGGCGTCTCCTCGCGCTCCACGCCCGCCACGTACATCGACATCATGGACACCGTTCGCGGACTGTTCGCCCGGGCCAACGGCGTCGAGGCGGGGCTGTTCAGCTTCAACTCCACCGGCGGCTGCCCGGCGTGCAAGGGGCGCGGCCTCATCGAGAACGACCTCGCGTTCCTCGACCCCGTCACCACCGTCTGCGAGGTCTGCGAAGGACGCCGCTACCGGCCCGAGGCCCTCAACCACCGGCTGGACGGCCTCGACATCGCGCAGACCCTGCGCCTCACCGTCGAGGAGGCGCTCGACCACTTCACCGAGCCCGCGGTGGTGCGCGGGCTGGCCGCGCTCCACGAGGTCGGCCTTCCCCATCTCACCCTCGGGCAGCCGCTGTCGACCCTGTCCGGCGGCGAACGCCAGCGGCTCAAACTGGCCGGCCGGCTGTGTGACTCGGGCAGTCTCTACATCTTCGACGAACCGACCACCGGACTGCACATGGCGGACGTCGAGAAGCTGCTGGCCCTGCTCGACCGGCTCGTGGACGGCGGCAACAGCGTCGTCGTGGTCGAACACGATCTGGACGTGATCAAGCACGCCGACTGGGTCATCGACCTCGGCCCCGGGGCCGGCCGGCACGGCGGGCGCGTCGTCTTCGAGGGCACGCCGGAACAACTGAGCGGGGCCCGGGGCTCGCTCACCGCCGAGTACCTCCGCAGGGACCTCGCACGGAGCACGGCGGGGCACTGAAGCGTCCCCGCGCACCGCACGCACCGGGCGCACCGGGCGTGCGCCGCCGTGCCCCGCCGACGGGAACGCGCGGGCGCGGCGCGCGGCAGCGGGGCTCCGCTCAGGCGGCGAGCGCGACCGGCTCGCCCAGACGCTCGGCGGCGGTCCGCCAGGCCGCGGTCACCGCCCGGCGGGCTTCCGCTGAGCGGTCGGCGTGCGTACCGGTCAGCACGACCGGGGCTCCGACGTGCACGTGCAGGCCGGGGCGGCGCAGCGGAGCCGTGACCAGTCCGGCGAACTGCTTGGGGCGGCTGCCGGAGACGATGCGCCGGGCGCCGGCCTGTCCCAGGGGGACGACGGGGGCCCCGGTGTCGCGCGTGAGCCGCGCGATGCCGCTGCGGAAGGTCCCGGGGGCCGCCTCGGCGGCGTCCCTGCGGCGGGGCAGGCCGCCCTCGCCGTAGATCAGGACCAGTCGCCCGCTGGTCAGGGCCTCGGCCGCGGCGTCCAGGGCGGCGAAGGCCCGCCGGTCGCCCCGGTGCACCGGGATGTGCCCCTCACGGGCGAGCGCGCGGCCGAGCACGGGGATCCGCCACAGGCCCGCCGCGGCCATGACGACCGGTTCGACGCCGAGCCGGTGGAGCGCCGCGAGGACGACGGCCGGGTCCGCCGTCGAGGTGTGGTTGGCGGCGATGACGCTGCCCGGCGCGAGGCGGACACCGGCATCGGTGGTGACGTCCAGACGGCCGACGGCGGGCACCAGGGCGGCGGCGAGGCGGCTGAGCATGTACGGGCCTCCGGGGTTCGATCCATGAACCTCCATCGTCGGCCCGGGACCCGGAGAACGCGTGAGTACCGGTACTCAGCCGGCCGACCGGCCGGGAAGCCCGCACCGGGCGGACGGGAGAAAGGCGGGAGGACGCGAGGGCGGGGCGGAAACCGGCGGTCCGGCCCCACCCCAGTCTCCTGCGATCCCCGTCCCCGGTCCGGCGTCCGGCCGACCCCTCAGAAGGGCACGGAGTCCAGCGGGACCGGCCGGGACATCTCCGGTTCCTCCTCCGGGGTCAGCGCCGTCGGGCCGTGGATCCAGTCGATGAACGAGTAGTCGTGGACGTAGCGTCCGCGCAGGACGGCGTCGCGCTGCATCCTCCGTACGCCTTCGAGATGCCGCAACTCGCCCCAGACCCGGGCCGTTTCGACCACCCGACGGCAGTGCTCGGGGCGCGGTCGCCTGGTGGACGGGGGCGGCCGGACCCGCCCTCGGCCGTGAGCCGGCCCGGTGACATGGCGGCGCTCGCGTCAGGCATGGCCCGACTATCGGCCGATGCACTCGTGAAGAACAGATGATTCTGCTCTGCGGAACAAGCCGTGGGAGGATCGAGGCATGGTGAAGTCGATGAAAACGCCCCCCGCCTACGCGCCGAGCAGCGTCGACCACGCGCTCCGGCTCGCGCAGATCCTCCAGCTCGACGGGTCGGTCACGGTGTCGGCGGCGGCCGAGCGTCTCGGCGTCGCCCGCTCCACGGCCCACCGGCTGCTGACCGCTCTGGTCTACCGCGACTTCGCGGTGCAGGACGAGGACCGCTCATACCGGGTGGGACCCGTGCTCGCGCTCGCCGAACGCGCCCGGTCCGGCCTGGGCGCGCTCCGCGCCGCGGCCGTCGGGCCCATGCGCGCCCTGGTCGACCGGATCGACGAGACGGCGAACCTCAGCGTCCGGACCGGGCGGAGCGTCCGGATCATCGCCTCGACGGAGTGCGCGCAGGCGCTGCGGGTGGGCAGCCGCGAGGGCACGGTCTTCCCCGCCCATCGGGCCACCGGCGGCCTGATCGAGCTGGCGGCGCTCACCGACGAGGAGGTCGAGGCGCTGTACGCCGACGACGGCCGGGGCCTGCCGGGGGAGGAGCTGCCGGACCTGGTCCAGCTGCGCCGGGAGCTCTGGGCGGTACGGCGCAGCGGAGTGGCGCTCAACGTGGAACGCACCGAGCGCGGCGTGGTCGCGGTGGGATGCGCGGTGAAGGACGGGGCCGGCGCCACCACGGCGGCGCTGTCGGTGTCGATGCCCGGCGTCCGGTACTCGCCCCGGATGCTCAAGCCGCTCACGGCCGCGCTGACGGCGGCGTCCGACGCGATCACCCGCGCCCTCTGAGACGCCGGCCCTTCTGAGACGCGGGCCCCGGGACCGGGCCGCGGACGCGCGGGCCGCGGGTCCGGTCCGAGGCCGACCGGGAGGCTCCGCGGACCGGCGCCCGGCCCCGGGGCTCGGCGTCGTGAGTCCGGCCGGGGCCCACCCGTGCCGGTGTCGATCGGGGCGGCGCCGCCCCTCGGGGCCGACGGCGCCGGCCGGACCGGCCCCGGCGCCGCCGTCGCGCGGGTCAGCTCAGCAGGTTGCGCCGGATCAGGATGCTGCCGAGCCCGGCGGCCGCGGCCCGCACCTGCGTCACGCAGCGCTCGGGCCGGAACCTCCCGGTGGGCCCGGCCACGCTGATCGCGGCGAGCGGCTCGTTGTCGCGCCCCAGCACCGGGGCCGCGAGGCACATCAGCCCGACGGCCGACTCCTCGCGCTCGAACGCGACGCCCGTCTCCGTGATCTGCCGCAACTGGCGGCGCAGGGCTCCCGGGGCCACGAGCGTGTGCGGGGTGCGCCGCTCCAGCGGCCCGGTCAGCACCTCCTGCCGCAGCTCGTCGTCGGCGTGCGCGAGCAGCGCCTTGCCGATGGCGGTGCAGTGCAGCGGCATCCTCCCGCCGGTGCGCGAGGGCGCCCTGGCCTGCCGGTGGCCGCCGATCTTGGCGACGTAGACGACGTCGTGCCCCTCGCGCACCCCGAGGTGGACGGTCTCGTGGGTGCGCTCGTAGAGGTCCTGGAGGAACGGCATCGCCACCTCCAGCAGGCTCCGCTCCGGCGACGCGAGCATCCCCAGCTCGAAGAGACCGCCGCTGGGGCGGTAGCCGCCGTCGACCCGGTCGAGCAGACGGTTGTCGACCAGGGCCCCGGACAGCCGGTGCACGGTCGCCTTGTGCAGGCCCGTGCGCCGCACCAGCTCGGCGAGGCCGACGGCCCGGTCGTCGGGCCGGAAGGCCCGCAGGATCGTCACCGCCTTGCCCAGCACCGTGTCGAGACCGGCCGCTTCCGTCATGGCCCCAGCGTATCGCTGAGCGAGACGAAGTGCTGGTCCGACGGCCCGGCCGGCCACAGAGTGAAGCCGTGACCGAGAACCAACCGCTCGCCCCCGCGAGCGCGTCCGACATCGCCGCCGCGGCCGCGCGGCTCGCCGAGGCCTCCGCCTCCGGTGTGCCCTGCGCCCCCGTGCGGGACCTGATCGGCCGGGACGACCTGGCCTCCGCCTACGCCGTACAGGCCGCGCTGACCGAACGCCGGATCGCCGCCGGCGCCCGGATCACCGGCCGCAAGATCGGCCTGACCTCCGAGGCCGTGCAGCGTCAGCTCGGCGTCGACCAGCCCGACTTCGGCGTCCTCTTCGACGACATGGCCTACGCGGATGGCGGCACGGTCCCGGCCGGGCGGATCCTCCAGCCCCGGGTGGAGGCGGAGATCGCCTTCGTGCTCCGTGCCGACCTGGCCGACGGCCCGCTCGACACCGCCCAGGTCCGGGACGCCATCGAGTACGGCGTCGCCGCCCTGGAGATCTGCGGCAGCCGCGTCGCCGGCTGGGACATCAGCCTCGGCGACACGGTGGCCGACAACGCCTCCGCGGGGGCCTATGTGCTCGCGGCGCACCGGCGCACCCTCCAGGAGACCGAGCCCGCGGACGTCGTGATGTCGATGAGCGTCAACGGCGAGGAGGTCTCCACCGGAACCGGCGCCGCCTGCCTGGGCGACCCGGTCGAGGCCGTCGCCTGGCTGGCCCGTACGGCCCGCGAACTCGGCGATCCGCTGCGCGCGGGGCAGGTCGTGCTGTCCGGCGCGCTCGGTCCGATGAAGGCGGTGTCACCCGGCGACACCGTCACCGCCACCCTGTCCGGCTTCGGCGCCGTGACGGTCCGCTTCAGCGAAGCAGAGGGAGCAGCAGCATGAGCAGGACGAAGGTCGCGATCATCGGGTCGGGCAACATCGGCACCGACCTGATGATCAAGGTGCTGCGCGGGGCGAAGCACCTGGAGATGGGCGCCATGGTGGGCATCGACCCTGCCTCCGACGGCCTGGCCCGCGCCGCCCGGCTCGGCGTGCCGGTCACCCACGAGGGCGTGGACGGGCTGATCGCCCTGCCCGGCTTCGACGAGATCGGCATCGTCTTCGACGCCACCTCCGCCAAGGCGCACGAGGCGAACGCCGCCAAGCTGGCCCCCTTCGGCAAGCGGCTGATCGACCTCACCCCGGCCGCCATCGGCCCCTACGTCGTGCCCGCCGTCAACCTCGGCGAACACCTCGACGCGCCCAACGTCAACATGGTCACCTGCGGCGGCCAGGCCACCATCCCGGTCGTCGCCGCGGTCAGCCGGGTCGTGCCCGTGGAGTACGCGGAGATCGTCGCGTCGATCGCCTCGAAGTCGGCCGGCCCGGGCACCCGCGCCAACATCGACGAGTTCACCGAGACCACCTCGGCGGCCATCGAGCGGGTCGGCGGAGCGCGCCGCGGCAAGGCGATCATCATCCTCAACCCGGCCGAGCCGCCGCTGATGATGCGGGACACCGTCTTCTGCCTGGTCACGGCCCCGGACCCGGCCACCCAGGAGGAGATCCGGCAGTCGGTCGAGAAGATGGCCGCCGACGTCGCCGCCTACGTGCCCGGCTACCGGCTCAAGCAGCGGGTGCAGATCACCGAGATCCCCGCGGACCAGCCGGTCGGCACGCTCCTCGCCGACGGCGGCGCGCGCCCCACCCACCAGGTGTCGGTGTTCCTGGAGGTCGAGGGCGCGGCCCACTACCTCCCGGCCTACGCCGGCAACCTCGACATCATGACCTCCGCCGGCATCCAGGTGGCGGAGCGCATCGCAGCAGGGAAGGCAGACCGCTGATGGGCACCCCGATCTTCGTCCAGGACGTCACGCTGCGGGACGGCATGCACGCCGTACGCCACCGGATCACCCCGGAGGACGTCAAGCGCGTCGTCACCGCACTCGACGAGGCGGGCGTCGACGCGATCGAGGTCGCGCACGGCGACGGCCTCGCCGGAGGATCCGTCAACTACGGCCCCGGCTCGCACACCGACTGGGAGTGGATCGAGGCCGCCGCGTCGGTGCTGAAGCGCGCCCGCCTCACCACCCTGCTGCTGCCCGGCGTCGGCACCGTGGACGAACTGAAGCACGCGTACGACCTCGGGGTCCGCTCCGTCCGTGTCGCCACGCACTGCACCGAGGCCGACATCTCCGCGCAGCACATCGCCGCGGCCCGCGAACTCGGCATGGACGTGTCCGGGTTCCTGATGCTCTCCCACATGGCCCCGCCCGAGGAACTCGCCCGGCAGGCGAAGCTCATGGAGTCCTACGGCGCCCACTGCGTGTACGTCACCGACTCCGGCGGCCGCCTCACCATGGGCGACGTGGCCGCACGCGTCCGCGCCTACCGGGACGTCCTCGACGCCGGCACCGAGATCGGCATCCACGCCCACGAGAACCTCTCGCTGTCGGTCGCCAACTCCGTCGTCGCCGTCGAGAACGGCGTCCGCCGCGTCGACGCCTCGCTGGCCGGGCACGGCGCGGGGGCGGGCAACTGCCCGCTGGAGGCGTTCATCGCGGTGGCGAACCTGTCGGACTTCGAGCACTCCTGCGACCTGTTCCGGCTCCAGGACGCCGCCGACGACATCGTGCGCCCCCTCCAGGACCGCCCGGTGCGCGTCGACCGGGAGACCCTGACCCTCGGCTACGCGGGCGTGTACTCGTCGTTCCTCCGCCACGCCGAGGCCGCCTCCGCGCGGTACGGCACCGACGTCCGCGACATCCTCATGGAGTGCGGACGCCGCCGACTGGTGGGCGGCCAGGAGGACATGATCGTCGATATCGCGCTCACCCTCGCGGCCGAGCGCGCGGAGCAGCCGGCCTGACCCCGGCCCCGGCCTGACCCCGGCGCCGGCCTGACCCCGGCCTGCACCCCGTCCGCGCCGCCGTCGCTCCCGCCGGGACCGTCGCTCCCGCCGGGGCCGGCGCTCAGCGGGGCGCGAGCAGCGCCTCGCCGAGCGCCGCCATGGCATCCGTGAGTTCTCGCATGTACTCCGAGATCGGCTTGCCGTCCTCCGACTGGAGGGACACGAAGGCGCCGTCGAAACCGGCCATGCCGAAGTGGGAGAGGGCGTCCGCGACCGTGTTCGCGGCGTCCTCTCCTTCGCCGATGAACGACGAGCGGATCATGTGGCGCATATAGGCGCGCCCCTCGTCGCGGACCGTGATCACGGTCCGCAGCGCCTCCGGCGCCTCGGCCGCCTCATGGCTCATCACCAGCACCAGCAGCAGGCGCAGGAAGTCCTCGCGGTTCTTCAGGACCGCGCCGGTCCGCTGCAGGTACCAGCCCAGGCGCTCCCGCGGAGTGCCGCCCTCCGGCGGATCGCGGTGCGCCTCCCGCATGGCGTCGAAGAAGTCGTGCGCGCCCTGCTCCATGACGGCCGACAGCAGCCCGGCCTTGGAGTCGAAGTGGTGGTAGAGGGCGCTCTTGGGCAGCCCCGTCTCCTTGACCAGCGTCGACATCGACGTGCCCGCGTAGCCGCGCGCGGACATCACGCGGACGGCAGCGTCGAGGATCTCCTGGCGCGAGCGTCGGCCGCGCCGGTTTCCGGAGTGCGCCTGGCGCGCGGAATTCTGCACTCGTCGAAGTCTAAGGGCTGCCCCGCAAGGGCTGCCCCGTCCGCGACCGGGCGAGGTCCCGTCGGGACCGGGCGACGTCCTGTCGGGACCGGGCGACGTCCCGTCGGGACCGGGCGCCCTCCCGCCACGGCTGAGGCCACCCTCCCGCCGGGTGCGACCGTGGGGCCCCGCCGAGGCCGGGGGACCGGCCCGCACGGCGTACCCGGCCGGGCCCCGGCGCTCCCCACCGGTCCGCACTCCGAATTCCCGGTCGGCCGGGGTCGTTTCATCCGACAGCGACCCTTGACACGCGACGGACGCGCATTGTTAATCTCGCCCCACTAATGGACCGAACGGTCCAAAACTTCCGCACATGGTTGTGCGGATGGACGACGGAGTCATCGCATGACCCAGAGCTACGACGCGGACGTCGCCATCGTCGGGTACGGCCCGACCGGAGTGATCGCCGCACTCACCCTCGCCAGGAACGGCGTCTCCACGGTCGCCATCGAACGGGACAAGGACCTCTACCCCCGGGCGCGGGCCGTGACCGTCGACGACTGGACGATGCGGATCTTCCAGGACCTCGGGATCGACGAGCGGGTGCTGAAGAAGATCGAGCCTCAGCGGGCCCTGCGCTGGGTCACCTATGACGGCACGCAGATCATGCGGATCGACCGTCCGGAGTCGGCGCTGGGATGCAGCGCCCGCGCCTTCAACATCTACCAGCCGACGATGGAGGCCGAACTGCGCGAGGCGGCGCGGGAGTACGGTGATCGCGTCACCGTGCACTACGGCGCCGAGGTCGTCGGCATCGAGCAGGACGCCGACGGCGTCACCGTCACCTCGAAGGACACCGCGACCGGCGAGACCCACACCGTCCGCGCCCGGTACGCGATCGGCGCCGACGGCGGCAGCAGCGCGACCCGCGCCCGGGTCGGCTGTGAGCTGCTGGGCGACACCGGCGACGTCACCTGGGTCGTCATCGACTGCCGCGTCAAGCGCTGGTGGCCCGACCGCGACGTGCTGACCTTCTGGTCCGACAAGGAGCGCCCGGTCGTCGACATCGCGCTCTCCGGGGGCAACCACCGCTGGGAGATCCCGCTCAAGCCCGACGAGACCCCGGCCGACTACCCGACCGGCGCCGAGGTCTGGCCGCTCCTCGAAGCCCTCGGCGTCACCCCGGACGACGTCGAGATCCACCAGCACGCCTTCTACAAGCACCACGTCCGGATGGCCGACACCTGGCGCAAGGGCCGGGTCTTCCTGGCCGGCGACGCCGCCCACCTGATGCCGCCGTGGGCCGGCGCCGGCATGCAGACCGGCATGCGCGACGCCCACGACCTGGGCTGGAAACTCGCCCGCGTCATCAAGGGCGAGCTGCCGGAGAGCTGGCTCGACACCTACGAGGCGGAGCGGCGCCCCAACGCCGCGTTCTACACCGGCCTCGCGGTCGAGCTGGGTCAGGTCATCAAGCAGGAGGTCACCGGGGTCGAGCCACCGCTCAACGCCCCGCCGACGCTCGTGGCCGGCTGGCTCAGGGGGCCGGTGGGCGACGCCGGCGCCGTCGGCCAGATGGTCCCGCAGCCGGTCGTCGGCGACGCCGCGGGCCGGATGGCGCGCCTGGACGACCTGCTGGGAAGCGGCTTCGCCCTGCTCGGCGACGACGTCGACCCGTCGACCCTGCTGACCGCCGGGGAGAAGGCCGACTGGGACGCGCTCGGCGCCCGTTACATCGCGGTGCGCCCGAAGTCGGCGCGCACCCAGGGCCCCGACGAACTGGTCGACCTCGACGAGGTCCTCCTGCCGTGGCTGCGCGGACACGGCGCCCGCGCCGTGGCGGTCCGCCCCGACAAGTTCGTCGCCGCGGCCGACACCGGCGGTCTCGCCGTTCCCGCCTGAGACCGGCCGGACCGCGCCCACCGGTCCGGGAACAAGCACCGCAAGAACGAGGAGGAGACACATGTCCGGGGTCAAGGAACTCGGCTACGTCGTCTACGAGGTCAGCGACACCGCCCGATGGGAGCACTTCGGCGTCGAACTGCTCGGCATGCAGCTCGGTGAGAGGACCGGCGACGGTTTCACACTGCGCACCGACGAGAAGGCACACCGCTGGATCATCACCGAAGGCCCGGCCGACGACCTCGCGGTCACCGGCTACGAGGTCGAGGACGCGGCCGCGCTCGACGCGCTCGTCGAGAAGATGCGCGCCGCCGGGATCGAGGTCGCCGAGGGCGGCGCGGACCTGGCCGCCGCCCGCAAGGTGGAGCGCGTCTTCACCACCGCGGACCCGATGGGCAACCCGATCGAACTGGTCGCGGGCCTGGCCGACGCGGCGACGCCGTTCCGGTCCTCGAAACTGGTCGGCGACTTCGTGACCGGCGCCGGCGGCGCCGGCCACCAGGTCCTCCTCGCGCACGGCGTGTCGCGGGAGACCTACCTGCACTTCTACATCGATCTGCTCGGCTTCAAGGTCAGCGACATCATCGTCGAGGAACTGTCGCCGGGCGTGTTCGCCGACCTGATCTTCCTGCACTGCAACGGCCGCCACCACACCGTCGCCTTCGGTGACATGCCGGTGCCGAAGAAGACCCACCACTTCATGGTGGAGGTGACCGACATCCACGACGTCGGCGCCGCCTACGACCGGTGCATGGACGCCAGGCAGCCGTTCGAGATGACGCTCGGCATGCACCCCAACGACAACATGTTCAGCTTCTACGTCTTCACGCCCTCCGGCTTCAGCGTCGAGTACGGCTGGGGCGGGCTGATCATCGACGACGAGACGTGGGAGGTGAAGACGCTCGACAAGCTGAACAGCTGGGGCCACCGCGCTCCCGGCGCCGTCGCCGAGCTCCTCGCCGCCGCACCCGCCCCCCATGGAGAGGCACACTGATGACCCTCGACCCGAACACCATCGCACGCACCGTCCAGGCCGGTGACTGGAAGCTCCGCTACTACGAGGCGGGCTCCGGCCACCCCGTCGTCCTGCTGCACGGCAGCGGCCCCGGCGCGACCGGCTGGAGCAACTTCTCCGGCAACATCGAGGCGCTGGCGGAGCACTTCCACGTGTACGCCGTCGACATGCCCGGCTGGGGCGAGTCGGACGCCGCGACCGTCGACCGGCTCGACCACGTGGAGACGGCGGTCCAGTTCCTGGACGCCGTCGGCATCGAGAAGGCCGCGTTCGTCGGCAACTCGATGGGCGGACAGACCTCGCTGCGCCTGGCCACCGAGCACCCCGACCGCATCACGCACCTGGTCACCATGGGACCGCCGGTCGGCCGGATCTCCTCGCTCTTCGCCCCCGGCGGCGGCCCCTCCGAGGGGCTCAAGGTTCTGATCGACACCTACCGCGACGCCAGCCCGGAGAACATGCGCCGGCTCGTCGAGATCATGGTCTACGACACGGCCCGGTTCGCCACCCCCGAACTGTGCGAGGCCCGTTCGGAGGCGGCGCTGGCCCGCCCCGAGCACCTGCGCAACTACGTGGACGGCCTGCCCGAGGGCGCGCCGCTGCCCAAGTGGGTGAAGCCGGAGCTCCTGCCGGAGATCCAGGTGCCGACCCTGCTCATCCACGGCCGCGACGACCGCGTCGTCCCGTTCGAGAACTCGCTCTACCTGCTGGCGAACATCCCGGACAGCCGACTGGTGGTGCTCAACCACTGCGGGCACTGGGCGATGATCGAGCACGCCGACGAGTTCAACCGGCTGGTCACCGACTTCGTCGCCAACAACTGACCGGGTCCGAAGGACCACCGGGCCGCCGGGGGCGGCGGGGAGGGTTCAGTCCCCGCCGCCCCCGGCACAGGACGGCCGGGCCGCCCCGCGACGCGGCCCGGCAGCCGGGGTCAGGCGCCCAGGCGCAGCGCGATGGTGTCGCCGACGCCGATGGCCCGCTCGCGCGTCGCGGTCGTGAAGGCCGAGCCGTCGACACTCGCCTTCCAGGTGGCGGAGCCGCTGTTGGCCTTGCCGTTGACGGAGGTGAGGGCGCCGGTGCCGGAGGACGGCGCCACGGAGGTCACACAGCCCGCCGGGGCGGACGCGCTCACCGCGGCGTCGAGGACGGCGCCCAGGGTGGTGGTCGGCCCGGTCGGGGTGAGCGCGACGGAGCACACCTTCAGCCCGCCGGCGCCGTCGTCCACCGTGAGCGCCAGCTTCGTCGCCGTACCGGACGTGAACGAGCCCTGGCTCACCCACCGCGGGGCCCCCGAAGTGGCCGGCACGGGCGGCGCGGCGGTGAATCCGCCGCCGGCCACCGCCCGCAGACCGTCGATCGACGCGTACGCCGACGGCTCGGCGTCGCCGGGCTGGTACCGGAAGCCGCCGCCGGGGTTGAACTGCTGGGCGATCAGGAAGTCGACCGGGGTCTTGCCCTGGGCGGTGAGGAAGTCACCGGTCTGCGGGTTGACGCCGCAGGCGTTCAGGCCGGACACCGCCCAGCCGTTGGAGTCGGTGTTGACTCCGAACATGGTGTTGAACGCGCCGCTGTTGGCCACCAGCTTGCTCTTGAGGAAGCTCTTGGCCCGGACGATGCCGCTGTCCGTGTTCGGCACGCCCGACACGCACAGCGCGGCCATCGCCGCACCGGTCATGTCGATGTCGCTGGTGGTGGCGGACTCGGCCGGATCGCCCTCGGCCCTGCCGTAGTTCCAGCCGCCGTCGTTGTGCTGGTTGGCGCGGATCCGGGCGACGACCGCGTCGCGCAGCGCCTGCGGGACGCGGACCTGACCGGACGCGGTCCGGGCGCCGTTGAGGGCGAGCGCGGCGAACACCGTGCCGTTGAAGTTGGCCGACGGCCCGAAGTAGCCCGCCTCGGCGTTCTGCCAGTAGCCGTAGACGTCGGCGATCAGGTTGCGGGAGGCGGAGACCCGGGCGGGGTCGATCCCGGCGGCGTACGCGTTGAGCGTGGCGCGTTCGTAGTCGGTGACGACGGGGGTGGCGGAGGGCCAGCCCGCGGCCGACAACTGACCGCGGTAGACCGTTCTCGCGTTCTTGGCCGTGTCGCCGCCGGGCGCGACGTCCACGGCGGCCGTGCCCGCGGCCGCGAACGCGCTGAACGCCCACTCGTTGGACAGCCCGGAACCGGCGTAGGAGCCGTCCGCGCCCTGGAGGGACTTGAGATAGGCGACGCCGTTCGTCTTCGACGTGGCGATCTGGGCCGGGGTGGCGGTCGCCGCCGCCGGCAGTGTGGTGAGGGCGAAGGCGCCGAGTGCGGCCACCGCGGTGAGCCCGCAGCGGCGGAGGGACGAGGACACGGCAACGGTACGGGACATGGCCTGCTCCTGGGATGAGGGACGCCGGCCGGACCCGTGCCGGGCCTCGCCGTGGGCGGGAGCAGCGGGCATGGCCGCCGTCCGAAAACGCGTGGACCGGCTACCAGAAGTGCTTCGCCGCATGGGCATTCGGGCTCGGAACGGCCCCCGCCGTCCCACACCGCTGCGCGTCAGCCCCGGACTCCCACCGGGTTCCCCCACTCGGCAGAGCGGGACGGTACCCGACCGGCGACGCGGTCGCCAAGAGCGCCCCCGGCAGGCCCGCGCGCCCGACCGCACCCCGCCTTGACGCCTTCCGTGAACCGTGCTCAAATCCGGCTGATACGCAATGAGTTCCAGGGGAAGCCGGTCGAAGTCCGGCGCTGACCCGCAACCGTGGGCCCGGTACCACCGGGCGAGCCGGAATGCCTGGAGCCCGTTCTTCAGCAACGAACGCCGTCGCGGACTACGGCGTGGTGCGACCGGTACTTCCGTGTGCGGAGCCTTCCCGCGGCGGGAGCCCTCACCCACGCCCGCGCCCGCGCAGGGCAGGCAGCGAGGGGGCCGTGGTGGGGACCGAGCAGCGAAGAGACCGGCGGTCGGCGGCGAGACCGGGGCCGCTGACGGCACTGGTCTCCGCCTTCCTGATGCTCGCCGCCGCGTGCGTGACCTTCCTCACGGCGTCCTCCGTCGCCGCCGACCCGGCCGACGACTGCACCGCCACCCGCGGAGCCGTCGTCGCCGTCGACTTCACACCGTTCGGCGGTGCGGTCGAGCGCGGCTGCGACACCACCCCGACCACCGGGTACGAACTGCTCCACGACGCCGGCTTCTCCACCGCGGGCACCGAGCACGACGGCCCCGGCTTCATCTGCCGCATCGGCTACGGCCCGTTCCACTCCGGCACCCCCTACCCGACCCCGGACCGCGAATCCTGCGTCCTGACCCCGCCCGCCACCGCGTACTGGTCCTACTGGACCGCCTCGCCCGGCCAGCGGGACTGGACGTACAGCCCGTACGGCGCCATGGACCGCAAGGTGAAGGACGGCGACGTCGACGCCTGGGTCTACGGCGGCACGGACATCGGCGGCAGCACGGGCGGGCCGCGCTTCAGCCCCGACGACGTCCGCGCGGGCGGCGGGGGCGCCACCCCCGAACCGGGCGGCACGCCCACCGGCGCGCCCGGCACGGTCGACGTCGCCGCCGCGGCGGCCTGGCTCAGGTCCGGGCTGACCGACGGCGAACGCGTCGAGGACGGCGGCGGCGCCCCCGATCTCCTCCTGACCACGGAGACGGCCTACGCCCTGGCCGCCGCCGACGGAAAGGACCCCGCCGTCGGCGGAATCACCGCGTTCCTGGCCGCACACGGCGGCGACTACGCCTACCCGAACGGCTCCGGCCGGGCCCCCGACGCCACCGCCGCGGCCCGGCTCGCCCTCCTCGCCGAGATCACCGGGGCCGACCCGAGGGACTTCGGCGGCCACGACCTCGTCGGCGACCTGGCGGACCATGTGTGCGAGGCGGGCCCCGAGTCCGGCGAACCCACCCCCGGCTGCACCGCCGCGGGCGACTTCCGGGGCGCCGCCTACGGCGACGGCCAGGCGCTGTCCCTCCTGGCCCTGCTGCGCGCCGGCGTCACGCCCCCGGCCGCCGCCGTGGAACGGCTCACCCAGCTCCAGTGCAAGGACGGCGGCGTCACCTCCATCCTCATCCGCCCCGGCGAGTACTGCGACGGCGACCCCGGCGTCACCGGCCTGTTCGCCCTGGTGCTGCACCGGGCCGGCGGCCACGACGACGCAGTGGACCGGGCCCGCGCCTACCTGACCAGGACCCAGCGCGAGGACGGCGCCCTCCCCGGCTACACCGGGGCCACCGCCGGAAGCGTCCACGCCACCGCGTACGCCGCCCAGGCGCTGCGCGCCCTCGGCGACGCCGCACGCGCCGACGCGGCCGTCGCCTGGCTGTCGCGGCAGCAGCTCGACGGCGGTGGCTTCGGCTTCGAGGAGGACGCCGCCGACCCGGCGGTCCACCCCACCTCGCCCGCCGTCCTCGCCGCCACCGGCACCAGCCTCGCCACCCTGACCACGAAGAGGGACGACCCCACCGTCCCGCCGACCACCCCGGGCACCCCGACCGCGCCGGGCACCCCGGCCCCGGACGGCGGCCCCGACCTGAAGAAGGGCGTCGCCTACCTCACCGCCCCGGCCAACCTCAGGCAGGGGCGGTACTACACCGCCGGGCCGGGCGCCTCCCGCGCGGACTTCGGGCTCACCATCGACGGCGCCTACGCCCTCGCCGCCACCGGCCTGGACAACGCCCGGCTGCGCGGCATCACCGACTTCCTCGACCACGGCGGCAAGGACGGCGAGGGCCGCACCGTGAACGACTGGACCGGCGTCGGCACCGCGTACGCCGCGGGCGGCTCCCTCGGCAAGACCGCGCTGCTGGCCGAGGCCGTCGGCCGGGACCCGCGCGCCTTCGGCGGCCACGACCTGATCGCCGCCCTCGGCAAGGCCGTCTGCGCCGCGCCCAGCACCGCCCCCGACCGCTCCTGCGCCGCCAAGGGCGGCTACACCCACACCCCTTCGGTCTTCGCGCAGTCGCTCGCCGTCATGGCACAGCTGCGGGCGGGGGAGAAGCAGGCGGCGAAGGAACCCATCGCCTACCTGGCGGGCCTCCAGCAGGACAGTGGCGCCTGGCCGAGCCTGATCCCCTCCACGAACGACTCCGACGTGGACTCCACCGCCATCGCCGCCATGGCCCTCGACCTGGCGGGCGGCGAGGCGGCGGACGCGGCGGTGCGCAAGGCCCTCGACTGGATCGCCTCCCGGCAGCTGCCCGGCGGCGGGTTCCCCGGCGCTTCGGGAAACTCCGTCAACTCGGCGGCCCTCGCCGTACAGGCCCTCTCCCTCGACGCGAGCGGTCACACCGAGGAGATCGCCGGGGCCCGCGCGTTCCTCGCCTCACAGCAGAACGCCGACGGCGGCTTCAACGTCGCCGAGGAGGGCCAGCGCGGCTCCGACCTGCGTGCCTCCGCCCAGGCGGTGGGCGGGGCGACCGGCATCTCCTTCGGCGTGCTGGAACGCAGCCTGGCCGGCACCTCGCCGCAGCCGACACCGAGCCCGAGCGACGGTGTGCCGGAGATCATCACCCCCGACGACACGGCCGGCGCGGACGGCGGAGCGGCCGGTGACAACGCGGACGGCGGAGGCGGCAGCCTGGCCTCCACCGGCGTGCAGGCCGGGGTCCTCGCCGCGGCCGCCGCCGCCCTGGTGCTCGCCGGATGGCGCGCCGTCGCCGCCGCCCGGCGCCGCGCGCACCCCGGGAGCGGGCGATGAACCGCCCACGCCCCGGAGCCGCGGCGGCCCGGCTCGCCGCGGCGCTCGCCCTGACCGCCGCCGCGCTGGGCGCGACCGCGGGCCCGGCCACCGCCGCGCCCCAGCCCATGGGCCGCTGCACCACCACCTCCGGAGTCGTCCTCGCCGTCGACTTCAGCCACTGGGGCGGCCCCGTCTACCGCTCCTGCGGCACCACCCCGACCACCGGCTACGAACTGCTGAACCAGGGCGGCTGGCGCACCGTCGGCACCGGCCACGACGGCCCGGCGTTCATCTGCCGCATCGGCTACAGCGGCCATCTGAACGGCAAGCAGTTCCCGCCCCCGGCCCAGGAGGACTGCGTCCTCACCCCGCCTGCCTCCGCCTACTGGTCGTACTGGCACGCCGACCCGGGCGCCGACGACTGGGAGTACAGCCAACTCGGGGCCATGCTCCACAAGCCGAAGCCCGGCAGCGTCGACCTGTGGATATTCGGCGGCACCGACATCGAGGGCACCAAGGGCCGCCCGAAGGTCACCCCGGACCAGCTGCGCGCCCACAACACCCGGCCGCGCGGCGACGCGGGCAAGCCCCCCTCGGAGGAGCAGGCGCCGCCGCTGCCGCCCGGCGCCGGAACCGGCCCCGCGCCCGAGCGGCGGCCCACCGAACCGGCCGGACCTGCGTCCCCCGGGCCGGAGAAGAAGGAGACGAAACGGCCGGAGCCCGGCGAGAGCCCCGGCGGCACACCGACCGCGACCGCGGACCCGGCCCCCTCCCCGACGGCCGCGCCCACCGCCGTCGCCGCACCGGCCCCCGGCACCGAGGTGGTCGACGCGGCGCCCGCCGCCGAGGCCCCCCACGACACCGGCTCGATCGCGCCCGTGGTCGCCGGCGCCGCGCTCGTCGCGCTGATCGGCGGTGCGGCGGCCGTCGTGGCACGCCGCCGCCGGCGCGCCGGGTGACGCCCCCGGTGACCCGCGCGACCGTCCAGGCCCCCACCGGCCAGGTCCCCACCGGCCGGACCGCCCCGTCGCCGGACCGGGGCGGCCGACGCCTGCCGCGCACCTTGCACCCGGTCGCGTGGTGGGTGTGGGCCCTCGCCCTGGCCACGGCCGTCAGCCGCACGGACAACCCGCTGCTGCTCCTCCTGGTGCTCGCCGTGCTCGGCCACGTCGTCACCGCCCGGCGCACGGACGCCCCCTGGGCACGCGGCTTCACGTACTACCTGTACCTGGCCCTGACGGTCGTCGCGATCCGCGTCGTCTTCCGCGCCGTCTTCGCCACCGGCATCACACCGCACGACCACTTCCTCTTCGCCCTGCCGCACATCCCCACACCGGACTGGTACGCCGGCATCCGGATCGGCGGCCCGGTCTCCCTGGAG
The DNA here is from genome assembly GCF_037034285.1 of Streptomyces tyrfis. NCBI lineage: Bacteria > Bacillati > Actinomycetota > Actinomycetes > Kitasatosporales > Streptomycetaceae > Streptomyces > Streptomyces tyrfis. The sequence goes on from NZ_JBAGJZ010000010.1 coordinate 21,119, forward strand.
GCGCTGCTGTCCGCGGCGACCGACGGCCTGCGGCTGGCCTGCATGCTGTGCTGCATCGGCGCGGCCAACACCCTCGCCAACCCCAAGCGCGCCCTGCGGGTGCTGCCCGGCGCCCTGTACGAACTCGGCGTCGCCGTGACCGTCGCGATCAGCGTGGCCCCGCAGCTCGTGCAGAGCGTCCAACGGGTCTCCCGCGCCCGGAAGCTGAGGGCCGGGCGCACCCGGGGCGTGAAGGCGCTGCGCGGCATCGTCGTCCCCGTCCTGGAGGACGCGCTCGAACGCTCGCTGCGGCTGGCCGCCGCCATGGACTCCCGGGGCTACGGCCGGGCGGGCGCCGCCACCCGCCGCTCCCGCCGGGTCACCGGCGCGCTGATGCTGCTCGGCATGTGCGGACTGTGCGCCGGGGCGTACGGGCTGCTGGACGCGACCACCCCCGCCTTCCTGGGACTGCCCGCGATGTCGGCAGGCGCCCTGCTCTGCGCGGCGGGCCTGCGGGCGGGCGGCCGGCGCGTCACCCGCACCGCCTACCGGCCCGACCCCTGGCGGCTGCCGGAATGGGCCGTGGCCGGCAGCGGGGTCCTGTCCGCCGTGCTGCTCTTCGCCGGCCTCGGCTACGACCCCGCCCAGCTCAACCCCACCTTCTACCCGCTGGCCTGGCCCGAGCTGCCGCTGGTGCCGACCGCGGCGATCCTGCTCGCCGGGGCCGCCGCGTACGCGTCCCCACCGCCCCCACCGCACCGCCCCCTCCAGAAAGCCGGCACCGCGTGATCACCTTCGACCGGGTCACCGTCCACTACGACGACGCGCCCGAACCCGCGCTGCGCGATGTCGACCTCACGGTCCAGGAGGGCGAACTCTGCCTCGTCGTCGGGCACACCGGCGTCGGCAAGTCGACGCTCCTGGGCGCCGTCAACGGACTCGTCCCGCACTTCACCGGCGGCACGCTGTACGGCCGGGTCACCGTCGACGGCCGCGACACCGCCGACCACCCGCCCCGCGAACTCGCCGACGTGGTCGGCGTGGTGGGACAGGACCCGGTCGACGGATTCGTCACCGACACGGTCGAGGAGGAACTCGCCTACGCCATGGAGCAGCTGGCGGTCCCCCCGGCGATCATGCGCAAACGCGTCGAGGAGACCCTCGACCTGCTCGGCCTCGCCGACCTGCGCCACCGCGCCCTGTACGAACTCTCCGGCGGTCAGCAGCAGCGCGTCGCCATCGGCTCCGTGCTCACCGCCCACCCCCGCGTCCTGGTCCTGGACGAACCCACCTCCGCCCTCGACCCGACCGCCGCCGAGGAGGTCCTCGCCGCCGTCACCCGGCTCGTCCACGACCTCGGCGTCACCGTGCTCATGGCCGAGCACCGGCTCGAACGCGTCGTCCAGTACGCCGACCGGGTCATCCACCTCCCCGGCGACGGCCGCGTCCGCGTCGGCCCGCCCGCCGACGTCCTGCGCACCTCCGTCATCGCCCCGCCCATCGTCGAACTCGGCCGCGCGGCGGGCTGGTCCCCGCTGCCGCTGTCCGTCCGCGACGCCCGCCGCGCCGCCGCGCCCCTGCGCACCCGGCTCCGGGACCGCGCGCCCGGCCCCGCGCGGCCGCTCCCGGCCGGGGACCGGCCGCCGCTGCTGACCGCCCGCGGCCTCACCGTCACCCACCGGGACGTCGTCGCCGTCCGCGAGGCGGATCTCGACCTGCGCGCGGGCGAGGTGACGGCGCTGATGGGCCGCAACGGCTCCGGCAAGTCCTCCCTGCTGTGGGCCCTCCAGGGCTCCGGCCCCCGCCGCTCCGGGACCGTGCGGGTGTCCGGAACCCCGGGCGAGAAGTCCGCCGACCCGCACGACGTTCCCGCGGCACAGGCCCGCCGGCTCGTCGGACTGGTGCCGCAGACCCCGGCCGACCTGCTCTACCTGGAGAGCGTCGAGCAGGAACTCGACCAGGCGGACGCCGAGTCGGGAACCGCCCGGCGGGCCCGCGCCGTGCTGGACCGGCTCGCGCCCGGCATCGACGGCGCCACGCACCCGCGTGACCTGTCGGAGGGTCAGAAGCTGGCCCTGGTCCTCGCCATCCAGCTCTCCGCCGCGCCCCGGGTCGTCCTCCTGGACGAGCCGACCCGGGGCCTGGACTACCGGGCCAAGACGGAGCTGACCGGCATCGTCGACGCCCTCGCCGCCGAGGGCCGGGCGGTGGTCGTCTCCACCCACGACGTCGAGTTCGCCGCCCGCGCCGCCGACCGCGTGGTCGTCATGGCGGAGGGCGACCTGGTCGCCGACGGGCCCACGGCGGAGATCATCGTCTCCTCGCCCGTCTTCGCGCCGCAGACCGCCAAGATCCTCTCCCCGCTCCCGTATCTGACGGTCGCGCAGGTGACGCAGGCGCTGGCGGACGGGGACGGGAAGGGGCAAGAGCACGGGGACGGCGAGGGGGAACGGCCATGACCGCGCGCACGGCGGCCATCCGGCTCACCCCGCGCGTCGGCGTCGTCATGGCGCTCGCCGCCCTCCTCGGACTGGTCGCGTTCTTCTGGCCGTTCGTCGTCGCGCCGGGCGCCTTCGGCTCGGCCTACACCCCGCTGATCGTCTTCGGCGCGCTGCTGGTGCTGGTCCTGTGCGTGGTGCTGTCGGAGATCGCCGAGGGCGGCATCGACTCCAAGGCGCTGGCCATGCTCGGCGTCCTGTCCGCCGTCAACGCGGCCCTGCGCCCGCTGGGCGCCGGGACCGCGGGCGTCGAGACCGTCTTCTTCGTCCTGGTCCTGGCGGGCCGGGTCTACGGGCCCGGCTTCGGATTCACCCTTGGCTGCACCTCGCTGTTCGCCTCCGCCCTGATCACCGGGGGAGTGGGCCCGTGGATGCCGTACCAGATGTTCGGCTGCGCGTTCGTCGGGATGCTCGCCGGCTTCCTCCCACGGGCGAGCGGACGCCGCGAGGTGCTGCTGCTGGCCGTCTACGGGTCCCTCTCGGGCTATCTCTTCGGCTTCCTGCTCAACCTCTCCTTCTGGCCCTTCTCCCTGGACCCCCACAGCTCCATCGCCTATCTGCCGGGTCTGCCCCTCACCGAGCAGTGGCAGCGCTACATCGCCTTCGACCTCGCCACGTCCCTCGGCTGGGACACGGGCCGGGCGGTCACCAACTTCGTCTGCGTGACGCTGGCCGGACCCGCCGTGCTGACCACCTTCCGGCGCGCCGCGCGCCGTGCCCGGTTCCACGCCCCGGCGCGTTTCGCGGCCCCTCGAACGGCCGAACCCGGACCCCGCTGAGCTGCGGGAACGTCCCGGAACGGGCCCGGGGGCGGATTTACTAGGGCGCCCAACTATATGGTCGCGACAAGGCCCGCGGTGCGGGGAAGCCGGTGTGAATCCGGCACGGTCCCGCCACTGTGACCGGGGAGCACGCCGTCGAGCAGGGCGCCACCGACGAGCAGGACGTCGGGAGGGCGGACGGCGCGCGCTGATCCGGGAGTCAGGATACCGGCCGCGGGATGTTCCGTGTTGTCCACGAGGATGGAGCTGACACGCATGGCACCGGTGCGCTTCCACGAATCCGGCGACCCTGCGGCAGGGGCGCCCGCTCGCCGGGAAACCCGGCGGCACCCCGCCGTCGCCGTCTGACGGTTCCCCCGCCATACGCGATCTCGCGCCGCCCCCGCGCGCACGGACCACGGCGTCCGCGCGCGTCCGGCGGCGCGCCGTCCCGGATCGCCTGACGAGAGCAGGCACTCATGGTCCGCACGCAAGTCAACTACTCCGTACGAGAGTTGACCCACTTCATCGACGGCAGGCGCACCCCGGGAACCTCGGGTTCCCACGGTGACGTGTACGACCCCAACACCGGCGGGATCCGGGCCCGCGAGCCCCTCGCGAGCCGCGCCGAGACCGAGGCGGCGATCGGCGTCGCCGAACGCGCCCAGCGGGGCTGGGGCGACTGGAACCCCCAGCGCCGCGCCAGGGTTCTGCTCCGGTTCCTCAAACTCGTCGACCAGGAAAGGGACTCCCTGGAACGCAAGGGCCGCGCCGCCCTGCTCGCCCTCGACCGCCCCGGCGCGCTCAACGCGCTGAACCTCCAGGTGATGAACGAGGTCGTCGCCGCCACCGACGCCCTCGACCGGGACCCGGACTGCGGATGCGTCGTGATCACTCGATCGGCCAGGGCGTTCGCGGCCGGCGCCGACATCAGGGAGATGCGGTCGAGGGACTACCCGGACATGTATCTCGCGGACCGGTTCGCCGCCTGGGACCGGCTCGGACAGCTGCGCACCCCCACCGTGGCGGCGGTCGCCGGCTACGCGCTCGGCGGCGGCTGCGAACTCGCCATGCTGTGCGACATCCTGCTGGCCGCCGACACGGCCGTCTTCGGCCAGCCCGAGATCAAGCTCGGGGTGATCCCCGGCATCGGTGGCTCCCAGCGCCTGACCCGCGCGGTCGGCAAGGCCAAGGCCATGGAGATGTGCCTGACCGGCCGCACGATGGGCGTGGCCGAGGCCGAGCGCGCCGGACTGGTCTCTTCGGGTGGTGCCGGCCGACGAGCTGCTCGGCGAGGCGCTCGCGGTCGCGGAGACCGTCGCGGGCATGTCGCTGCCGGTGGCGATGACGGCCAAGGAGGCGGTGGGGCGGGCCTTCGAGACGACCCTCTCCGAGGGGGTCCGCTTCGAACGCCGACTCTTCCACGCGGTGTTCGCCACCGCCGACCAGAAGGAGGGCATGCGCGCCTTCGTCGACAAACGGCCGCCCGAGTTCCGCCACCGGTGACCCGCCGCGCGCGGCGGGGCCGCCCGGCAGGCCCCGCCCCGGCCGCGACCGGCGGGCCGGACCCGGTCGCCCGGCTCCGCTCAGCCGCGCACCGGCGGTTCGGCGGCGCCCGCGCCCAGGAGCTCGCGCAGCAGCCGGGTGGCGGGCAGGGCGGAGTGGAGATACACGTACTCGCGCCGGAGCTCGACGACGGCGACCAGGGTGCGCAGGGTGTCCACCGCGTCCTCCAGCTCCCCCGCGTGATGCTGGGCCTGCGCCAGCAGGCCCAGATGGAGGGGCTGGCGGATGCGGGTGCCGTTCAGCCGCAGCTCGGCGAGCGAGTCCCGCATCTCCGCGATGCCCTCGCCCCGCCCGGAATGGGCCAGGGCCCACCCCAGCGGAAACCGGAGCATCGGCTTCCAGTAGTACAGGCCGTGCTCGACCGCGAGCCCGACGCCCTCGGCGCCGCAGGCGCGCGCCGTCTCGACGTCCCCCTCCCAGGCGGCCAGCACGGCGTGGGTGTAGAGGGCGTGGATCCGGTCCCAGGGCCTGCTGTCGTACTGGGTCAGCCGCAGCAGGCTCCGGCGCTGCTCGGCCGCCGTGTCCCGGTCGTTCAGCAGCCAGCGGGCCAGGACGTCGTAGCAGCGGAAGTAGACCCTCGGATCGGACTGGTACATCCGCTCAGGAAGCCGGCCCTCCCGGGCGAACCGGTCGGCCAGCACCACCCCGTGCTCCAGCTCCTCCAGCGCCTCGACCAGCCGGCCGCGGACGAACAGCGCGGTCGCCTCGCCGTACACGGCGCCGAGCCGGGCCGTCGGCTCGTCGGTGCGCTGCGCGATGTCCCGGAGCACCACGGCCAGCTGGCGCGATTCGTCGTAGCGACCGCGGACCAGGAGCGAGGCGCCGAGCAGCGACAGGACCGCCGGGTCGTCGGCGTCGGCGCCGGCCGCGCGGCCCCGGCTCAGCTCCGCCTCCGCCTCCGCGTCCCCGAACCCGCGCACATGGGCGAGCAGCTGGCCCAGCTCCAGATGCAGCCGGTGTTCCAGCTCCCGGGCCGAAGGGTCGTCCGGGAGCAGCCGGACGACGCGCATCGCGCGGCGCAGCCACGTCTCGCGGTCCTCCGAGGCCAGCCGCAGCTCCGCGTTCTCCGCCGCGCGCAGCAGCCAGGGCAGGACCCGCTGCGCGGGCATCACGCAGCGGGCGTGCCAGGCGTGGTGGGCGACCCGGTCGGCCTCCTCGGGGGCGCTCTCGGAGTCCACCCGGGCTGACAGGGCGTCGGCGTACCGGGCGTGCAGCCGTCCGCGCGCCTCGTCGCCCAGTTCACCGGTGAGCACCTCCTGCGCCTGCGGGCAGCCCAGGCGTAATCGTCCGGGGCGGTTCGGATCGGGGACCAGCAGCCCGTAGCGGAGCGCCGACTCCACGATCGCGATGGCCGAATTGCCGTCGGAGGCGCGGCACAGCGCGTCCACCTCGATGTCGGGCGCGACGACCGCGCAGAGGCGGAGCAGGCGCAGGAACGGCTCCGGCAGCATGGCGAATTCCTGACGCAGCACCTTGCGCGCGTACGCCGTGACGAGCGCGAGGATCTCGTCCGTGGCGCCGGAGTCGCGCAGATCCCGCGCGTCCCCGAGATAGGAGAGCATCTGGAGGACGAAGTACGGGCTGCCCGTGCCGTGCCGGTGCAGCGCGTCCACCACCCGCTCGTCGACGCCCGGCCCGGCCTGCGCGTCGACCAGCGCCGCGACGTCCGGGCGGGCCAGGCCGCTGAGTCGCAGGATCTCCGTGCGCGGCCCCTTGAGCACCTCGGTCATCAGCCGGAACCGCGAGGCGTCCGGCCACGCCTCCAGGTCCCAGCCGGTCAGCACGATGCTGAGGCACTGGCCCTGGCGGCGGGTGGCGAGCAGCCGGAGCACCTCCAGGGAGGCGGTGTCCGCCCAGTGCACGTCCTCCAGCAGCAGCACCAGCGGGCGCTGTGCGGCCAGGGCGAAGAGGATCTCGCACAGGGCGTCGTGGACCCGGAAGGGGTCCGGGAAACCGTCCGGCCCCCGCTCGTGCCCGTCGGCCGGCCCGTCCTTCCGCCACCCGGGCAGCAGGGGGGCGAGCAGCGCCCCGAAGGGCGCCGCGGCGGCCCGGAAGGCATCGGGCCGCGCGGTCGACAGCAGGCGCAGCACCTGCGTCCAGAGCCAGTAGGGCGGAACGCCCGCGCCGGAGACGCAGCCGCCCCGGACCGTCTCGATGTTCCCGTCCGCGTCCCGGAGCCGCTGCGCGAGTTCCATCACGAGATGCGTCTTGCCGAGCCCGGAGGAGCCGAACACGCAGGCGAGATGGCCGCGCCCGTCGGCGGCCCCGGCCGTCGCGTCGACCAGCCGCCGCAGCTCCCGGTCCCGTCCGGCCAGCGGCGGAGCCGTGCCCGGCCTGCGGGGGGACGGGTCGTAGGCGATGGGCCGGGGGCGCGGGGTGCGGCCGCGCGCCGACGGTCCGGCGGCGGCACAGGCCCGGGCCGTGGTCGCGACGGCCCGGGGGACCGTCCCGGACACCGGCGGGGCCCCGGCGGACACGGCCGCCCCGTGCCCGGCCGGGGCCGCGGACGCGATCCGTCGCCCCGGCGACCCGGGCGGCCCCTGCGGTTCCTGGTCGCCGAGTTCCTGCCGCAGGAGCGCCACGTGCAGCCGCTGGAGCTCGGCGGTCGTGTCCACGCCGTACTCCTCCACCAGATGTCCCCGCGTCCACTCGTACACCTTCAGCGCCTCCGCCTGCCGCCCGGTCCGGAAGAGGGCGGTCATCAGATGCCCCACCAGGCGTTCCCGAGTCGGGTGCTGGCGCGCCTCGCGCTCCAGTTCGGTGACCACCTCGGCGGGCCTCCCCAGCGCGAGCGCGGCCTCGGCGGACGCCTCCAGGGTGGTGAGGCGGACCTGCTCCAGCCGGGTGCTCTCGTCGGCGAGCGGCTGGTGGGAGGCGAATTCCGCGTACGGGGCGCCGCGCCACAGGGCGAGGGCCCGGGTCAGCCGGTCGCGGGCGGCGAGCGGATCGCGTGCCAGCAACTGCCGCCCGCTTGTGGCGAGTTGCTCGAACCGCTGGGCGTCGACCTGGTCCGGCGAGAGCTGGAGCACATATCCGGGCGCCTGGTACCGCAGGACCGAGGTCCCGCCCTGGAGGCCCGCCGGGGCCAGCGACCGGCGCAGATGGGAGACATGACTCTGCAGGGTGGCCACCGCGCGCGGCGGCGGGCTGTCCCGCCAGAGGCCCTCGACCAGGGCGGAGGTGGGCACGACCCGGCCCAGTCTGATCAGCAGCAGGGCCAGGAGCGCGCGGCGGCGCGGCGGTCCGAGCGGCACCTCGTGCCCTCCGTACCGGGCCGACATGGGCCCCAGAACCTGCAGCACCGGCCCGTCGGGGGCGGGTGGCCGCGGGGGCGTCGCTGTGATCCCTATCCGAGGTGCAGGCATACTCGGCCCCATTCGTTCTCACGCTTGAGACGCGTCCGGTGAATTGATCCTAGAACAGCGGAAGTTGCTTCCGGCGAATCGCAGGCGGCGAATGGCCGGTATGCGATCAGAGGGCCGTTCGGCGGATATGTCCGGGGGACCGGCAAGCGAGCTGCAAGCGAATCGCAAGGGGTGCGGCGGCCGCCCTGCGACGCCCGTCAGAATTCCGGCCAGTGCGCGGCAAGGGGCGTGACGCAGCATGGGCACGGCACCGCCGGCGGCGTGGGCCGTTCGGCGCGGACCATGGAGGACGTAACGGTGTTGGCGGTTCTCTTCCCGGGTCAGGGATCGCAGTTCCGGGGCATGGGCGCGGATGTCTTCGGCCGCTACCCCGGTCTCACGCGGTACGCCTGCGACCTGCTCGGCTACGACCTGGTCGCGCTCTGCCGCGACAATCCCGACGACATGCTCTCCCGGACGGAGTGCACCCAGCCCGCGCTGTACACCGTCAACGCGCTGCACGCGTTCGAGCGCGAGCGCCGCGAGGAACGCCCGGCCGACTGCTGTCTCGGCCACAGCCTTGGGGAGTACAACGCCCTGCTGGCGGCGGGTGTCTTCGACTTCGAGACCGGGCTCCGGCTCGTCAAGCGGCGCGGCGAGCTCATGGCGGAGGCGGCCGTCGGGGGGATGACGGCCGTCATGGACACCCCGCCCGAACCGCTGCTGGAGACCCTGGCGTCGGACGGCGTCGAGGGCATCGACCTGGCGGCCCTCAACACCGACTCCCAGGTCGTGATCGCCGGCAGCGACCAGGCGCTGCGCGCGGCGCACGCGGTCCTCCGGCGGCGGGGCATCCGCTTCGCCCCGCTGCGGGTCGGCGCGGCCTTCCACTCCCGGCACATGGAACACGCCCGCGCCGAATTCGAGAAGTTTCTCGAAGAATTCACGTTCTCGGAACCCGTGATCCCCGTGATCTCCAATGCGAGCGCGCGCCCCCATGAACGGGAGACGATCCCCGCCCTGCTGAGCAGACAGCTCGTCGAGCCGGTCCGGTGGGCCGACAGCATCCGCCATCTCCTCTCCCTCGGAACGGGGCTGGAGTGCGAGGAGATGGGCGGCCAAGCCCTCACCCGCATGGTGAAGAGCCTGATGAAGTCCGATACCCCCAGCCGATCACTCGAAAGCGCGGTGTGAGACATGGACCGAGCGGAGCGCATAAAGAAACTCGTCGAGGACCAGTTCCTCGTGGAGTTCGACGACGTGCTGACCGCCGCGAGCGATCTCTTCAAGGCCGGGGTGATGGACTCCTTCGGGTACGTCCAGCTCCTGAGCGCTCTCGAAAAGGACTTCTCGCTCGACATGACGGACGAGGATTTCATCGCCAACGTCTTCACCTCGCTCGAAGCCATCGACGCCTTCGTGGCGAAGAAGATCGCCGAGCGCGACGACCACTGAAGCAAGGAGACCCCGCATGTGCGGAATCGCAGGGTTCGTCTCGTCGTCGCTCGACGCCGGGGCCGCGCCCGAGGTCATCACCTCCATGCTGTCGCTCATCCGCCACCGGGGACCGGACGAGGCGGGCTACTACCTGGGCGACGGCATGGCCATGGGCACGGTCCGGCTGGCGATCATCGACATCTCCCACGGGGCCCAGCCGATGGCGGATCCCGAGGAGCGCCACTGGATCTGCTTCAACGGCGAGCTGTACAACTACGTCGAACTCCGCGAGGAACTGCGCGGACTCGGCCACCGCTTCCGCACCCGGTCGGACACCGAGGTCTTCCTGCGCGCCTGGATGCAATGGGGGCCGGGATGCCTGCCCCGGTGCAACGGGGCGTTCGCCGTCGCGATCCGGGACGCGGAGTCGGGAGACCTCTTCCTGGCCCGCGACAGATACGGCAAGCGCCCGCTGTACTACGCCGACCGCACGCACGAAGGCGGGGGCGACGGCGCCTTCCTCTTCGCCTCCGAGATGAAGGCGTTCCAGGCGTTCCCGGGCTTCCGTTTCGCACTCGACCCCGCCGAACTCGCCTCCGCCTTCGCGACCTGGACACCGCTGCCCGACCGGTCCCCGTTCCAGGGCGTCCGACAGCTCCCCATGGGCAGCTGGCTGGCGGTCCGGGGCGGCCGGACGACCCTGCACGGCTACGAGGAACTCGACCTGGAAGCGCCCCCGTTCACGGGAACCGCGCGGGAGGCCGAGGAGTACGTCCGCGAGACCCTCCGGCAGAGCGTGGCGATGCGGCTGCGCAGCGACGTCGAGGTCGGCGTCTATCTCAGCGGCGGACTCGACTCCTCGATCGTCACGAAGCTGACCACCGACCTCTCCTCGCACGAGGTGCGCACCTTCTCCGTGGAGTTCGAGGAGTCCGCCTTCGACGAGTCGGGAAGCCAGCAGGTCGTCGCCTCGCACCTGCGGACCCTCCACTCGTCGATCAGCGTCTCGGGCGCCGACATCGCGAGGGCCTTCCCGGACGCCGTGTACCACGCCGAAGTCCCCGCGTTCCGCAGCGCGTTCGTCCCGATGTACCTGCTGGCGCGCCACGTCCGGGACGCCGGCATCCGGGTGGTCCTCACCGGCGAGGGCGCCGACGAGGCGTTCCTCGGCTATTCGCTGTTCCGCGAGACCATGGTGCGCGCGGAGTGGAACGGTCTGACCGACGCCGAGCGGATGACCCGGATCGGGAATCTGCACCCGGAGCTGAGCCACTTCGGCCCCGCGAACCGGGCGCGGCTGGCGGGGCTCTTCGAGCAGTTCTCCGCGGAGCGGCTGCCCGGCCTGTTCTCGCACGAACTCCGCTACCAGAACGGCCGCTTCGCGGCGCGCCTGCTCAAGCGCCGGGAGGACCCCTTCGCGGACCTGCTCGCGCTCACGGCGAAGGCGCCCGGGTACGACCGGCTGAGCGCCGTCCAGAAGGCGCAGTGGCTCGAGTACAAGACCCTGCTGCCCGGCTATCTGCTCTCGACGCAGGGCGAGCGCATGAGCCTGGCGCACGGGGTCGAGAACCGCTGCCCCTTCCTCGACCCGGCCGTGGTCCGTGCGGCGGCGTCCGTGAACCTGCGGTTCGACGACGGGTTCGAGGAGAAGGCGATCCTCAAGCGGGCGTTCCGCGGGCAGCTGCCCGAATCGAGCCTGAAGCGCCGCAAACAGCCGTACCGCGCCCCCGGCGCGGCCGTGTTCAAGGAGCGGCGGCCGGACTACCTGGACCTGATCCTCTCCGACGCGGAGCTGGCGAGGATCGACTGCGTCGACCCCGTGTTCGCGCGGAAGCTCGTGACGAAGGTGATGAGCTCCCCCGATCACCTCATCAGCACCAAGGAGGACCAGGCGTTCCTCTTCCTGCTCTCCACCGCCGTGCTCGACCACCGGTTCGTGCGGGGCCGGGAGACGGGCCGGGGCGCCCCCGGCCGGGACGCCATGGAGATCCGGACCGTCCACGACCACCGGAAGGGCCGGGGACCGGTGTCGTCCCGCCAGGTTCTCCCCCGCGCAGAAGGAGTCCGATGAGCACGGTCGAACCGGCCCCCGCGTCCGACGACGCGCCCCCCGCGCCCGACGACGTCGCCATCATCGGGCTCGCCCTGCGGTTCCCCGGCGCCGACACCCTGGAGGAGTTCGGCGACCACCTGGTCGCCGGCCGCTCGCTCATCTCGGAGGTGCCCGCCGAACGCTGGTCCAAGGAGGACTACTTCGGGGACCCGAGACGAGGCGCCCAGAAGACGAACAGCATCTGGGGCGGTTTCATCGAGCACGCGGACCGCTTCGACGCCGACTTCTTCGGCATCTCGCCGCGTGAGGCCGAGAGCATGGACCCCCAGCAGCGGATCGCCCTCGAACTCGCCTGGCAGGCCGTCGAGGACGCCGGATACGCGGCCAGCGCCCTGGCCGGCACGCGGACGGGCGTCTTCATGGGGGTCTGCCACGCGGACTACGCGGAGCTGATGGAACGCGAACGGGCGCGGACGGACGTCTACTTCCCCACCGGCACGGCCTACTCCATCATCGCGAACCGCATCTCCTACCACTTCGACTTCCACGGCCCCAGCATCACCAACGACACCGCCTGCTCCAGTTCGCTCGTGTCGGTGTACGAGGCGGTCCGCGCGCTGCGGAACGGCGACTGCGCCCTCGCCCTCGCCGGCGGCGTCAACCTGATCTGGTCGCCCAAGCACTTCGTCGCCTTCAGCCAGGCGAGCATGCTGTCCCGCACCGGCCGGGCGTCGGCCGTCGACGAGAAGGCCGACGGCTACGTCCGGGGCGAGGGCGGAGCCGTGCTCCTGCTGAAGCCCCTGGCACGGGCCGTCGAGGACGGCGACCATGTGCACGCGGTCATCAAGGGCGTCGCGACGAACCACGGCGGCCGGACGAACTCCCTCACCGTCACCAACCCCGCCGCCCAGGCCGACCTCATCGAGCGGCTCTACACCCGCACCGGCATCCGCCCGGAGACGATCGGCTACATCGAGGCCCACGGCCCGGGGACCCCGGTGGGCGACCCGATCGAGATCATGGCCCTGAAACGCGCCTTCGGGAACCTGCACGCGGCACAGGGCACGACCGCCCGCCCGGCAGGCTGCGGAATCGGCTCGGTCAAGACCAACATCGGGCACCTCGAAGGGGCCGCGGGAGTCGCCGGAATCGCCAAGGTGATCAGCGCCTTCGCCCGCCGGGTCCTGCCCGCCACGGTCAACTTCGAGAAGCAGAACAAGCTCATCCGGCTCGACGGCAGCCCGTTCCACATCGTCCGGGACACCCGCCCCTGGGACCCGCCGCCGGCCCGCGCGGACGGCACGGTGCCGCCGCGCCGCGCCGGGGTCAGCTCGTTCGGTTTCGGCGGCACCAACGCCCATCTGGTGTTGGAGGAACACCTCCCGGAACAGGCGCCGGCCGACGCGGCGCCCGGCCCCGGACCGGAACTGGTGCCCCTCTCGGCCAGGACCCCGGAACGCCTGCGGGCCGTCGCCGGCGCCCTGCGCGCCCACCTGCGCGAAGGGCCCGCGCGGTCGCTCGCCGACATCGCCCACACCCTGCGCGCCGGGCGCGAGCAGATGCCCGCCAGGGTCGCCTTCGTCGTGTCCGACCACGACGAACTCGTCGCCCTGCTCGGGCAGTTCGTGGACGGCCCGGGCGATGTCGGACGCGTCCATGTGGCCGGCGCGGGCGCGGACACCGCCGAAACCGCGCGGGCGGCGGAACGATGGGCGGGCGGCGCCACCGCGGACTGGGCCGAGCGGCCCGGCGACCGGGAGGCCGCGCGGGCGACGCGGCCCCGGCGCGTCCCCCTGCCCGCCTACCCGTTCGCCCGCGAACGCCACTGGTTCAGCTCCCCGGCGCGCGACGCGGGGGCCCCGGCCGCGCCGGCGCCCGGCGCCCGCCCCGTACCCGTGCCCCATCCGCTCCTGCACGGCGGCACGGCCGGCCCCGACGGCGGACGCCTCACAGCCGTCTTCGACGGCGAGGAGCCGTTCCTCGCCGCGCACCTGGTGCGCGGCGAGCGGGTGCTGCCCGCCGCCGCCCAGGTGGAGCTGGTCCGCGCCGCGGTGGCGCGCGCCGCCGGGCACGACCCGGCCGGGCCGACCGCCGTCCGGCTGCGCGACGTCGCCTGGCGCCGCCCCCTCCTGGTGCGGGACGCACCGGTCGAGGCCGCCGTGGAGCTCGCACCGCGGGAGGGCGGCGCGTCGTTCGCCTTCGAGATCTCCACCGGCGCCGGAACACCCGTCGTGCACTGCTCCGGCACCGCCGGGACCGGCGACCACGGGACGCCGGAACGGCTCGACCTCGACCGGCTGCGGGCCGTCTGCCCGGCGGAACGCGCCCCGCACGAGGTGTACGCCGCCTTCCGCGAGCGGGGGCTGGACTACGGACCGGCGATGCGCGGACTGCGCGAGATCCGCCTCGGCGAACGGGAACTGGTCGCACGCATCGGCGCGCCCCGGGACGGCCGGGGCCCGGACGCGGGCTTCGTGCTGCCCCCGAGCGTCCTGGACGCGGCCTTCCAGTCCTCCCTGCTGCTCCTGGCGGAGACCGGCCACGGGCGGGCGGACGGTCCGCCGATGCCGTTCGCGTTCGAGGAACTGACGGTCCACGGCCCCTGCCCGGCCGAGACCTGGGCCTGGGTACGGCGTCGCGGAGGGCACGGCAGCACGGTCGACGTGTTCGACCTCGACCTGTGCGACGCCGGGGGAGCCGTCACCGCCCGGCTGCGCGGGCTGGTGCAGCGCGTCCCGTCCGCGCGAAGGGACGCCCCGGCGGACGCCGGCGTCGTCACGGCCACCGTGGACTGGGAACCGGCCCCGTACGACCCGGGCGACCCGGACGCCCCGTCGACGCACGTCCACCTCGGCGGAGGCGCCGCCGCCCATCTGGACGCCGTCGACGCCATGACCGGCTTCACCGCCGTACGTCTGCCCGACGCCCTGCCCGGCCGCGTCGCCGACGACGTCGCCGCCGCCCTCGGCCAGGTCTTCGGGCACGTGGCGGAGGTGGTCAGGTCGAGCCCCCGGCGACCGCACCGCTTCCTGGTGCTGGTGGACGACCGGGTGCCGAGGCGGGTGCACGCCCCGCTCACCGGCCTGTTCCGGTCCGTGGCCCTGGAGAACCCCCGCGTCTCCGGACGCGTGGTGCGCGTCGCGGGGCTCGACGCCGCGCCGCCGGAACGCGTCCGGGAGATCCTGCGGGCGGAGGCGGCGGACCGGGGCGCCGACTGCGAGGTCCGCCACGCCCCGGACGGCACGCGCCGGGCGGCCCGGCCCGTCGCCGTCGAGCTCGCCGAGGGCCCCGCGATCCCGCCGCTCAGGGAGGGCGGAGTGTACTGGATCACGGGTGGCCTCGGCGGCCTCGGGCTGCACACCGCGCGCTACTTCGGGCGGCGCCCGGGGGTCACCGTCGTCCTGAGCGGCCGGTCGGGGCCCGGCGCGGCGAGCGAGGCCGCCGTGCGGGAGCTGCGCGCCTCGGGCGTCGACGCCCACCACCTCCCGGTCGACGTGGCCGTGAAGGACGAGGTGGAGCGCGCCGTCCGCACCATCGAACAGGACCACGGGCGGCTCGACGGCATCGTCCACGCGGCGGGCGTGCTCCGGGACGCCTACGTCTACACCAAGGACGCGGCGGACCTCCGCGCGGTGCTGGCGCCGAAGGTCGACGGGGTGCTCCACCTCGACGCGGCCTCCCGCGACACCGCGCTCGACTTCTTCGCCGTGTTCTCCTCGGTGGCCGGGGTGTTCGGCAACCCCGGGCAGTCGGACTACGCCGCCGCCAACGCCTTCCTGGACGCCTTCGCCCACCACCGCCGGGCCCTGGCCGAGGCCGGGGAGCGCAGCGGCCGGACCGTCGCCGTCAGCTGGCCGCTGTGGGCCGACGGCGGCATGACCGCCGACCACGTGACGAGGGACGCCATGCGCCGGGAACGCGGCTGGGAACCGCTGCCGACGGAGGCCGGACTCCGTCTCCTCGGCCGCGTGCTCGACGACGGCCCCGCGCATGTGGTCGTGGCGTACGGCGCCGCCGCGCGGCTCACCGCCGCTACCGGCGCCGCGTCCCCGGCCCCCGCCGCTTCCGGCGCGCCCGTCGTCTCCGCCGGCGTTCCCGCCGGTCCCGCCGTCGCGGGGGAGGAGCTGACGCGGCGCACGAGCGATCTGCTGCGGAGGACCGTGGGCGAGGTGCTGCACCGCGACCCCGCGACCATCGACGAGACCGTCGACCTCATCGCGTACGGGATCGACTCGCTCAGCATCCTGGAGACCACCGCGTCCCTCGAAGAGCTCTTCGGCCCGCTGCCCAAGACCATCTTCTTCGAGCACACCACGCTCGCGGGCGTCGCCGGCTATTTCGTCGAGGAGCACGCCGACCGGCTCCCCGCGGTCCTCGACGCCGGGGACCCGTCGTCCCCCGCCGCCCCCGCGCAGGACGCCGCGCCGCGCGAGGAACCGGCCCCCGCCCCTTCCGCACCGGACGCACCGGAGGCCCGAGTGACCGGCGAACCACCCGCCGCCCCCGTACCCGTTCCCGTGCCCGCCGCCGGAACCCCGCCGGTCGCGCCCGACGGCGGACGCCGCGCCGACGGCGGCTCCCGGCGGCGCGACGACCGCCACGACATCGCGATCATCGGCGTCGCGGGAACCTACCCCGGCGCGGAGACGCTCGACGAGCTGTGGCCGATCCTCGAACAGGGCCGCCACGAGTTCCGGGAAGTGCCGCGCGGACGCTGGGACCACGACGCGATCTACAGCCGCGACCGCGGCGTCCTCGGCAGGAGCTCCATCCGCACCGGGACGTTCCTCCGCGACATCGACATGTTCGACCCCCGCTACTTCCGGATCTCCAAGCGCGACGCCGAGACCATGTCGCCCGAGGTGCGGCTGTTCCTCCAGACGGCCGTGCACGCCCTGGAGGACGCGGGCTACTCCCGCGAGACGCTCCAGCGGCGGTACGACGGCGACGTCGGCGTCCTCGCCGGCTCGATGAGCAACCACTACGGCCTCTACGGCTTCCAGAACAGCCTGGTCCGCGGCTCCGCGGCCAGCGGCAGCTACACCGCGACACTCCCCAACATGGTGTCGTACTTCTACGGGTTCACCGGCCCGTCCCTCTTCGTGGACACCATGTGCTCCGGCTCCTCGACCTGCGTGCACCAGGCCGTGCAGATGCTGCGCGCCGGCGAGTGCGCGATGGCCGTCGCGGGCGGGGTCAACCTCCTGCTCCACCCGTACAACCTCATCACCTCGTCGCACGAGCACTTCACGACGACGACCTCGGACGTGATCCGGAGCTTCGGCCTGGGGGCGGACGGCACGATCCTCGGGGAGGGCGTCGGCGCCCTCGTCCTCAAGCCGCTGGCCGACGCCGAGCGCGACGGAGACCACGTCCACGCGGTCATCAAGGGGACCGCCCTCGCCAACGCGGGCGTACGGAACGGCTTCACCGTCCCCAGCCCGCGCATGCAGGCACGGGCGATCGAGAAGGCCATCGACGACGCGGGCATCGACCCGCGCACCATCGGCTACGTCGAGGCGCACGGCTCGGGGACGTCCCTGGGCGACCCGATCGAGATCAAGGCCCTGACCACGGCCTTCCGCGCTCACACCCGGGACACCGGGTTCTGCGCGATCGGCTCGGTCAAGTCCAACATGGGCCATCTGCTGCACGCCGCCGGGATGATCGGCATCACGAAGGTGCTCCTCCAGCTCCGGAAGGGCACGCTCGCGCCCTCGCTGCACAGCGACGTGATCAACCCGGACATCGACTTCTCCCGCACCCCGTTCCGGCTGCAACGACGGCTCGACGCCTGGGAACCCGCGGTGACCACGGTCGACGGCCGGCGCGTCACCCATCCCCGGCGCGCGGGGATCACCTCGATCGGCGCGGGCGGGATGAACTCCCACATCATCCTGGAGGAGTACCCGCGCAGGGACCCCGCTCCGCACGGCGGGGACGACGGGCGCGAGGAACTGTTCGTCTTCTCCGCGATGAACGACACCGTCCTGGAGACCTGGCTCACCCGCTTCCGGGAGTACCTCGCGACCGGCCCGCACCGGTCCGCGGACCTCGCCTCGATCGCCCACACACTGCGCGTGGGCCGCAATGAACTCCCGTGCCGTTGGGCGTTCTTCGCGAGCACCGCGGCCGAGGCCGTCGCCGCGCTGGACCGCTTCCTCGCCGGAGACCGCGACCTCGGCCCCGCCCTCGCCGGCACCGGCCCGGGAACCGAGGAGCTGCGCGAGCCCGCGCGGGCGTGGGTCGGCGGGAAGAGCGTCGACTGGTCCGCGGCGGAGGGGAGTTCCCGTGCGCTCCGACGGGTCCCGCTTCCTCCGTACCCCTTCGAGCGCGTGCGCTGCTGGGTGGACCCGGAACCGGGGGCGCCGACGGTGGTCGCCCCGCTGGCGCTCCGGGAGAAGGTCCACCCCCTGCTGGGCCGCAACGAATCGGACGTCGACGGGCCGCGCTACGTGCTCGACGTGCACCTCGACGATCTGCTCGACTACGGGTACACCATGGGGGAGCGGCGGGGCGGCGGGCCCGGGATCGTGCCGACGTTCGTCGTGGAACTGGCGATCGCCGTCACCCGGGTCGCCGGGTTCGCCGAGGGAGCGGTCGTCCGCCGACTGCGCCTCCTCGCCCCGGCCGACTGGAGCGCCGCCGCGCGTCTGGTGACCGTCCTCGACGCCGCCGACCGGAGGACGGCCTCCGGCACGGTGTACACGGAGGACGCCTCGGGAATCCGGACGGTCGTGGCGGAGTTCGACCTCCGGGCCGGTGACGCCGCCGGCACGCCCGGGACGGCGTTCGCCCGGGCCGTGCCGTACGCGGAGCTCCGCCCCGACGACCCGGAGCCCGGAGACCCGGCCGCCCTCTCCCGCACCGCGTTCCTCGCGGAACTCGCCGAGGGCGGGCTCGGCTACGCGCCGGACCGCAACGGCACCGAGAGCGCGCGCCGGGCGCCGGACGGGCGGCTGGTGCTCGAAGTCCTCCCGCCCGAACTGCGACGGGACCCCGTCCGGCCGAACGTCGTCCTCCCGGCGCACGTCCTCGCGGCCGTCGCGCAGGGCCTCCAGTTCGAGGCGAAGCGCCTGGGCGCACCGGACTGGGCGCACACGGCTCCCCGCCGGATCGACGAGATCCGGCTGTTCGCGGGAGCAGACGACATCGCGGACGCGGTGCGGTTCGTCGTTCTCGACGTGACCGGAGGCCCGGACGGCCTCGGCGGGCGCGTCGGTCTGCTCGACGGGAAGGGCGAGGTGGTCGCGGTGCTCACCGATCTGTGGTGCGGGGAGGGCGAGCCGCCGCGCACCGGCCCGTTCGCGGAGGCGGCACGGGCCGCCGGCGGTACGGAGAACGCGGGCGGTACGGCGCGGGGGGAGGAGCCGTCCGGGGACGCCCGGGGCGACCTGGTCGCCTTCGCGGTGGACGAGCTGCGGGACATGGCGAGCGGCATCCTCAAGTACGAGGCGCGCGAGCTCGACGCCCGCACCGGCTTCGACGCGTTCGGCTTCGACTCGATCTCGCTCGTCGCCCTGGCCGGGCAGGTGCGCGACCGGCTCGGCGTCGACCTGACGCCCGCGGTCTTCTTCGACCTCAACACCTTCGCGTCCCTGGGCGCCCATCTCGTCGCGGAGCACGGGGAGACCCTGCGCCGGGCCCACGAACGCGCTCACCCCCCGGCTCCGGCGGACGCCGCCGATCTCCCCGGCCGGCCGCCCGTCGAGTCGCCCGCCGAGTCGGCCGCCGACACGAGTGGGGCCGGGGCGGATGCGGGAACGGCGGCCGGGGAACCGGTATGGGCAGCCCAGACGCCCGCGTCCCGGACATCCGCACCCGCACCCGTGCCCGTGGCGCGCGCGGGCCGCACACGGGGGGCGGAGCCCGTGCCGATCGCGGTGATCGGGGCCGCGGGCCGCTTCCCCGGCGCCCCCGACCTGCGCGCGTACTGGTCGAACCTGGCCGAGGGCCGGGACGACGTGACCGCGTTCCCCCTCCACCGCTACGGCGCCGCCTACGCGCGGATCGTGGAGTCGTCCGACTTCCCGCGCCACGCGGGCGTGCTCGACGACGTGGACGCCTTCGACGCCGCCTTCTTCCGCGTCCTGCCCCGCGAGGCCGAGCTGATGGACCCTCAGCAGCGGCTGGCCCTGGAGACGGTGTGGAACGCGCTCGAACACAGCGGATACACCCCCGCCGGTCTGCCGGCGAACACCGCGGTGTTCTTCGGCGTCTCCGGCACCGACTACGCCACCCTGCTCGCCGCCCACGGCACCCCGCCCGACGCGTTCACCTCCACCGGCAACGCGCACTCCATGCTCGCCAACCGCATCTCGTATCTGCTCGACGTCCACGGCCCGAGCGAGCCGGTCGACACGGCCTGCTCCAGCTCCCTCGTCGCGGTCCACCGCGCCGTGGAGGCGATCCGCTCCGGGGCCTGTGACGCGGCGATAGCGGGCGGGGTGAACCTCCTGCTCGGCGTGGACACGTTCGTCAGCGCGGCACGGGCCGGGATGCTGAGCCCGGACGGGCGGTGCAAGACCTTCGCGAGCGACGCCGACGGATACGTCCGCGGTGAGGGCGTCGGAGCCGTCGTGCTGAAACCCCTGGCCGACGCCGAGCGCGACGGCGACGCCATCCTCGGTGTCATCGTCGGCAGCGCCGAGAACCACGGCGGCCGGGCGAACTCGCTCACCGCGCCCAACGGCGCGGCCCAGGCCGACCTCGTCGTACAGGCGATGGGGGACACCGACCCCGACACGATCGGCTATGTGGAGGCCCACGGCACCGGGACGGCGCTGGGCGATCCCGTCGAGGTGCGCGCCCTCCAGACCGCGTTCCGGCGTCTGGGAAGCACCGGCCGGGGAACATGCGGCCTCGGCTCGGTGAAGACCAACATCGGCCATCTGGAGGCCGCCGCGGGTGTGGCCGGCCTGCTCAAGGTGCTGCTGGCCCTGGAACACGGCACCCTGCCCGCGACCCGGAACTGCGACGAGATCAACCCGTTCATACAGCTCGACGGCAGCCCGTTCCGCATCGTGCGGCAGCGGGAGCCGTGGGAGCGGCCCCGTGACCGCGACGGCCTGCCCGCCCCGCGCCGCGCGGGCGTGAGCAGCTTCGGCTTCGGCGGCGCGAACTGCCATGTCGTCGTCGAGGAGTACCGCGCGCCCGGCGGCCGGGACACGGGGCCCTCCCAGGACGGCGGCGCGGAACACAACGTCGCCGGAGCTGCGGAACACACCGTCGTCGGGGCCACCGAACGGACTGTCGTCGGGGCCGCGGAACACACCGTTGTCGGGACCGGCGTGGCCGTCCCGCTCTCGGCGCGCACCCCGGAGCGGCTTCACGCCCGGGCGCGGGACCTGCTCGCGTACCTGGAGGAGACGCCCCGTCCCGCCCCGCTCGCCTCCATCGGCCGGACGCTCCAGTTCGGACGCGAGGCCATGGCCGAACGGGTCGGCTGGACCGTCTCCTCGCACCAAGAACTCGCCGCTCGGCTGCGGGAGTTCGTCCATGGAGCCGACACAGCGACCGCTCCGGAGCGCGGTCCGGCCGCCGGCGCGACGCGAGGCGAGGTCCCCGGCGTGGGGCGCGCCGCCGGACCGGGCGCCGGTGCGGACGCCGCCGCGCTGCTCGTCAGCTGGACCGGAGGAGCCGACGTCGACTGGCACACGCTCTACGACGGCGCGACCGGTCCCACCCTGCCGGGGCGCGCCCACCTGCCCACGTATCCGTTCGCGCGCGACCGGTACTGGATCCCGGCCGGTGACGCGAAGCCCGACGGCACGAGGGCCGGCGGCACGGAGACCGGCGGCACGAGGGCCGGTGATACGGAGATCGACCGCATAGGGACCGGTGACAAGGGGACCGGCGGCATGGGGACACGTGCTACGGAGACCGGCGGCACGGGGACGGGCGGCGCTGAAACCCCCGGCGCGGAGACCGGCGCGGACGATGACGCGGCGGCGCGAGGAGCGGGCCCGGCGCTGGGCACGACGCTGCTCGTACCGCGCTGGACCCCGAAGCCCGCGACGCCCGGCAGGCCCGGCGAGCCGCCGTACCGCCGCCATGCCGTCATCCTGTGCGGCGCCGCGGCGCGTGCGCGTACCGCCGTCGAACGCCGCCTGCCCGACGCCCGCTGCCACACCGTCACCACGACCAGGACCCGCCCGGACAGCCGCTTCGACGACCTCTCGCGGCAGGTGTTCGAGATCGTCCGCGAGGCGGTCCGGGAGGCCCCGGACGGCGCCGCGCTCATCCAGGTGGTGACACCGGCACAGGACGAGGAGTCGGTCGGCCTGGCCCTCGCGGGACTCCTGCGCACCGCCTTCCTGGAACACGCGGTCGCGGGGCAGCTGATCGGACTCGTGGGGGAGCGCGACGCGGACGCCGTCGCGGACATCGTCGCGGCCGACGCCCGCCACCCGGAGGACGAACTGGTCCTCCACCGAGACATCGGACGCCAGGTACGCACCTGGGAGCCGAAGGCGTCCGAAGGCGCCCGCACACCCTGGCGGGCCGGGGGCGTCTATCTGATCACCGGCGGCGCGGGCGGCATCGGCGCGCTCGTCGCGCGCCGGATCGCCCGGGACGCCGACGCCCCGACCGTCGTCCTGGTCGGCAGGTCACCGCAGGACGCTCGCGTGGACCGGCTGCTCGCCGAGCTGCGGGAGTCCGGCGCCACGGCCCGGTACGCCCTCGCGGACGTCTCCCGCTGGGAGGAGGTGCGGCACCTCGTCGCGCGAGTGGCCGAGGAGAGCGGCGGCCTCCACGGGATCGTCCACGCGGCCGGGGTGATCCAGGACGCCCGGCTGCTGAACAAGACCGCCGGGCAGTGGGAGGCGGTGCTCGGCCCCAAGGCCGACGGCATGGTGCATCTGGACCGGGCCACGGCCGACCGGGCCCTCGACTTCTTCCTCGTCTTCTCCTCCGGCGCCGCCGTCACCGGAAACCCCGGTCAGGCCGACTACGCCACCGCGAACGCCTTCCTCGACGCGTACACCGCCCTGCGCAACGCCCGCGTGGCGGCGGGCGAGCGCCGGGGCCGCACCCTGTCGATCGCCTGGCCGCTCTGGAAGGACGGCGGCATGACCGTGGACGACGCGACACGCGCCCGCCTCCGACGGGAACGCGGCCTGATCCCCATGGAGTCGGACGAGGGCCTCGAAACCCTGCTGCGGGCCTGGCGGCTCGGCGAGACCGGCGAGGACCGGATCTGGGTGCACCACGGCGAAACGGCGAAGGCCGCCCCCATGCCGGGGCCCGCCGCCCCGGGCGCGGCCGCCTCCCCGACCGCGCCCGGCTCCGGGCCGTCGCGCGCTGCCGCCGCCGCGCCCGTAGCCGTCCCCGTGCCCCCGTCCGCGTACGGGAAGGCCGCCGCCGGCCGGGAGCGGGAGACGCTCCGGTCCGTCGTCGGGATCTTCGCCCAGGTCACCGGACTCCCCGTCGCGGACGTCGATCCCGACCGTCCGCTCGCGGACCTGGCCCTCGACTCGGTCATGGTCATCCAGCTCAACCGGGAACTCTCCGCACGGCACGGCGAGGTCCCGACCACCCTCCTCTACGAGTCCCCGACCCTGCGCGCCGCCGCCCGCCGCCTGGCCGGCCCGCCCGGCGAACCCGCCGCACCTTCCGCGCCCGCCGTTCCCGGCCACGCACCGGCCGGTCCGGCCGCCGCTGGGACGACGCCGACGCCGGTGTCGTCGCCGTCGCCGACGCCCCGGGCCCCGGCGGACGCACCGGACGGGGCCGCCCGGCCCGAACGACCCGGACACGACGAACCGATCGCGATCATCGGCATGAGCGGGCGCTACCCGCACGCCGCGAACACCGCGGAGTTCTGGGAGAACCTCAAGGCCGGACGCGACTGCGTCACGGAGATCCCGCCCGGCCGATGGCCGCTCGACGGCTTCTACGAACCGGACCGCGCCAAGGCCATCGCCACGGGCCGGAGTTACCACAAGTGGGGCGGATTCCTGGAGGACTTCGACGCGTTCGATCCCGGCTTCTTCCGGATCGCCCCGCGCGACGCCTACGCCATGGACCCGCAGGAGCGCCTGTTCCTCCAGGCCGCCTGGGAGGTCGTCGAGGACGCGGGATACACCCCCGAGGAACTCGCGCGCCGCCATGGACGGCGGGTCGGCGTCTTCGCCGGGGTGACCAAGTCCGGCCACGCCCGGCACGGGGCCGCGCTCCTGCCGTCGGGCGAGACGGTGGTGCCGGCGCTCTCCTTCGCCTCGCTCAGCGCGCGGACCTCGTACGCACTGGACCTGCGCGGGCCGAGTCTCACGATCGACACGATGTGCTCGTCCTCGCTCACGGCGATCCACGAGGCATGCGAACACCTTCGCCGGGGCAGCTGCGAACTGGCCCTCGCGGGCGGGGTGAACCTGTATCTGCACCCGTCCGACTACGTCGAACTGTGCCGTTCCACCATGCTGTCGACCGAACCGCGCGTACGGAGCTTCGGCCGGGGCGGCGACGGATTCGTGCCCGGCGAGGGCGTCGGCGCGGTGCTGCTGAAGCCGCTCGGCCGCGCTCTCGCGGACGGGGACCGGGTCCTCGCCGTGATCCGTGCGACGAGCGTCAACCACGGCGGACACACCCACGGTTACACCGTGCCCAGCCCGACCGCCCAGGCCGAGATGATCGACGACGCGCTGACCAGGGCCGGGGTACCGGCCAGGCGGCTGAGCTATGTCGAGGCGCACGGCACCGGCACGGAACTCGGGGATCCGATCGAGGTGCAGGGGCTCTCGCTCGCCTTCGGACGGACGTCCCGGGAGAAGCAGTTCTGCGCCCTCGGGTCCGTCAAGTCGATGATCGGCCACCTGGAGGCCGCGGCGGGCATCGCGGGCGTCACCAAGACCGTGCTCCAGCTCCAGCACCGCACTCTCGTCCCGAGTCTGCACAGCGAGGAACTCAACCCGGGGATCAGGTTCGAGGAGACCCCGTTCTTCGTCCAACGAGCCCTGGAACCCTGGGAGTCGGACGGGCCGCGGATCGCGGCCGTCTCGTCCTTCGGGGCGGGCGGATCCAACGCCCACGTCATCATCGAGGAGTACGCGGCCGAATCCGCCGTACCGGGGCCGGAGCCGGAGGCCGACGAGGGCGAGCAGCTCGTCGTCCTCTCGGCCCGGACACCGGAGCGGCTCCGCGCGGTCGCCGCAGGCCTGGCACATCATCTGGAGCGATTCGAGGGCGATATGACGGAGCGTCATGAAATCCGTCTCGCGGATCTCGCCCACACCCTGCGGACGGGACGCCAGGCGATGAGGGAACGCCTCGCGCTGACCGTGTCCTCCCTCACCGAGCTCCGTCACGCTCTGCGCGGCTACGCCACGGCGGGGGACGGGGCGGAGACTCCGGGCCTCCACCGGGGCAGCGCCGGCAGTGCCCGGGGCGCCGCCGCGGAGCTCGCCGCCGACGACGACCTGCGGGAACTGCTGATCGAGCGGTGGGTCGCCGCGGGCAAGCTCGGCAAACTGGCCGCCCTCTGGGCCGACGGCGTGGAGCTGGACTGGCGGGGCCTCGCCCCGGCACGCCCGCGCCGGGTGTCCCTGCCGACGTACCCGTTCGCGAAGGACCGGTACTGGATCGGAGATCTGGAGCCGGCCGACGGCCCCGGACCCGGTGTCGCCGTACCGCGACCCGGAGGCGACCACGGGGGCGGGGCAGACGCCAACCCCGAGGCCCCGCGTGCCGGGACGCCGTACGCCGGGGGCACGAGCGCCGAGGCCCCGCGTGCCGAGTCGCCGCACGCCGAGGACACGACCGCAGCCGGTTCCACGCGTGAGGAACGCGTCGCCGCCACCGTGCGTGCGAGGATCGCCGACGTACTGGCGATGCCGGAGGACGAACTCGACGGCGCGCTCGCGTTCGCCGACCACGGCCTCGACTCCATCC
This sequence comes from Streptomyces tyrfis, assembly GCF_037034285.1. Lineage (NCBI taxonomy): Bacteria > Bacillati > Actinomycetota > Actinomycetes > Kitasatosporales > Streptomycetaceae > Streptomyces > Streptomyces tyrfis. The sequence goes on from NZ_JBAGJZ010000010.1 coordinate 46,647, forward strand.
TCGCAGTGCGGCTCGTCCACCTGCTCAACGAGACGTTCGGCCTGGACCTGCCGACCGGCGTCGTCTTCGACCACACCTCCCCGGACCGGCTCGTCGCCCATCTGCTGACCGCGTACGCGCACATCGACGCCCCGGCGCCGGATCCGAACCCGGCCCGGACCTCGCCGGCCCTGCGCCCGGCCCAGCCCTCATTCCCGACCGCGACCGCGAGCCCCCCGTCGGCTCCGCCCGCGTCCCCGGCAGCCTCCGCGTTCCCGTCGCCGGCCCAGCCCCGGGACGCGACCGTCACCGCGCACGCGGACACCGACCGGGGGCCCGCGCACGCCCCTGGGGCGGCCCGCACACCCGCCCCCGGCTCCTCCCTGCCGGACGGTGACCGCGCGCCGGTCGCCATCGTCGGGATGAGCGGGCGATTCCCCGGCTCCGACACCCTGGACGACCTCTGGACCCACCTCGTCAACGGCGACGACCTCGTCTCCGAGGCCACCCGCTGGGACCTCCCGCGTACCGGACCCGACGGAGCACCGCGCTGCACGCGCGGCGGATTCCTGCGCGGCATCGACGAGTTCGACCCGCTGTTCTTCCGGATCTCGGGCGTCGAGGCCGCTGCCATGGACCCGCAGCAGCGCCTGCTCCTCGAAGAGTCCTGGAAGGCCCTGGAAGACGCCGGGCACGCCGGCGGACAGCTCGACGAGGCCCGCTGCGGCGTGTACGTGGGCTGCTGGAGCGGCGACTACCAGGAGGTCGTCGGGAACCACGGCCCCGCCCAGGCGTTCTCCGGCAACATGGCCTCCTTCACCCCGGCCCGGGTCTCCTACTACCTCAACCTCAAGGGCCCCGCGCTGGCCGTCGACACCGCCTGCTCCAGCTCGCTCGTCGCGATCGACCTGGCGTGCCGCGGTCTCCGGTCCGGCGAGCTGGACATGGCCCTGGCGGGCGGGGTCTTCGTCCAGTCGACTCCGCGTCTCTACGAGCTGGCCGGACGCGCCGGAATGCTCTCGCCGACCGGACGCTGCCACACCTTCGACCAGCGGGCCGACGGTTTCGTCCCGGGCGAGGGAGTGGGCGTGGTGGTGCTCAAGCGCCTCGACGACGCCCTGGCCGACGGGGACCACATCCACGGAGTGATCCGCGCCTCCGGCACCAACCAGGACGGCGCCACCAACGGGATCACGGCCCCCAGTTCCGTCTCGCAGGAGCGCCTGCTCCGTGACACCTACGCCTCCTTCGGCGTCGACGCCGGCACGATCGGGCTCGTGGAGGCGCACGGCACCGGCACCCCGCTCGGCGACCCCATCGAATTCTCCGCGCTCGACCGGGCGTTCCGGGCGTCCACCACGAAGTCCGGCTACTGCGCGCTGGGTTCGGTCAAGACGAACCTCGGACACACCCAGTACGCCGCGGGAGTCGCCGGCGTGCTCAAGATCCTGCTCGCCCTGCGGCACCGGCGGATCCCCGCCTCGCTCCACTTCGGGACCGCGAACGCCGCCATCCGCCTGGACGGCAGCCCGTTCTACCTGAGCACCCGCGACCACGCCTGGGAGGCGCCCGCCGAGGGCGGCCCCCGCAGGGGCGCCGTCAGCTCCTTCGGCGCGAGCGGCACCAACGCCCACCTCGTCATCGAGGAGGCGCCGCCCCCCGCCCGAGCCCACCGCACGACCCGCCCCGCGCACCTCGTCCTCCTCTCCGCCCAGTCCCGCGGACAACTCGCCCGGCAGGTGGGCCGCCTCGCGGCGCACTGCCGCCGTGAGACCGCCCAGGACCTGGGCGACCTCGCCTACACGCTCACCGTCGGCAGGGCCGCGTTCGCCCACCGGTTCGCCTGTGTGGTCCGCGACCGCACCGAACTGCTGAGCATCCTCGACCAGGGACTCGACGGACCGGCCGCCCTCACCGGACACGCGACGCCCGCCCGTACGACCGGCACGGACCATGAGACCGACGCGGGCGCCGAGTCCCTGCGCCGTTGCGCGGACCCGGACCGGACCGCGTCCGCCGACGCCCACCACGCCGATCTCACCGCCCTCGCCGGGCACTTCGTCCGGGGGACGGAACTCGACTACGGGGCGGTGCACGCGCCCGGAACCCGGCTGCGGGTGCCGCTGCCGACGTACCCCTTCGCCGGGGAGAGCCACTGGGCCGGGCCGCGGCCCCCGGCCGACCCGCCGACGCCGCCCGCCGCGCCCGCACACCGGCCGACGGGGACCCACCCGCCGACGCCGACCACCGCACCCGCACACCGGCCGACGGCGGCCCACCCGCTGATCCACGAGACGGCCCCGGCCGGGGACGTCGGCGACCGGCCGGGCGCACTGCGCGCCATCACCGTCTTCAAGGGCGACGAACCGGTGCTGCGCGACCACACCGTACGCGGACAACGCGTCCTCCCGGGCGTCGTCCACCTCGAAATGGCGCGCGAGACCGCCGCCCGAGCGCTGGGCGTCGACGCGGCCACCCCCCTGCGGATGCGCGACATCACCTGGATACGGCCACTGGTCCAGGACGGGGCCCCGCTGACCGTAGAGGTCCTGGTGAAACCGGCGACGAACGGGAACGGCGACCTCACCTTCGAGATCGGCGCGCGGACAGAGGGCGCGACCGAGCCCGTCGTCTGCTCCACCGGGCGCGTAGCGGTCCTGGACGCCTCCCGCCCCGACCGCGTCGACCTGGCGTCCCTGCGCGCCGAGCACACACGCCCGGTGGCCGCCGCGCGCGTCCGCGAGGCACTGACCTCGATGGGAATCGTGCACGGCCCGTCGCTCCGCGCCGTCCGCGAGGCGCGCGTCGGTCGCGGAGGCGTCCTCGCCGAACTCGCCCTGCCCACCGAGGCCGATCCCGCCGGCCCGCCCTACGTGCTGCACCCGGCCCTCATGGACTCCGCCATCCAGGCGTCCACCGGACTCCACCTCACCGACCTCGCCCGACTGCCGGAGACGGTCGTGCCGTTCGCACTCGACCGGCTCGACGTCCTGGCCCCGTGCCCGGCCTCGATGCGGGCCGTCGTCCGGGTCGCGGACCCGACGGCGGGGACCACTCCGCTCAGCCGCCTCGATGTGGACCTCGTCGACCGGAACGGCGAGGTGTGCGTCCGGATGACCGGCTACACCTCGCGTCCGGCGAAGGAACCGGTGCCCGAACTCTTCGCACCCGTATGGGAACCCGTGTCCGCCACCGGACCCCGACCGGGGGACCCGGACGGTTCGCACGCTCCCGCTCCCGACCACGTCCTGGTCGTGGGCGGCACGGCCGAGCAGCGGGCCGCGCTCGCCGCCCGCCACCCACGGGTCACGGCATGGGACCTCGCCCCCGGAACACCGGCCGACGAGATGGCCGACCGGCTCCGGTCCGCCGAACCGATCGACCACCTCCTCTGGATCGCACCCGACGCGGGACACCTGGGACCTGACGGGTCGTCACTCCTCTCCCCGACGGACACCGCCGGCTTCGCGGCGGCCCAGGAGAACGGCGTCATCGCCGCCTTCCGCATGATCAAGGCGCTCCTGCGCACCGGACACGACGCCCGCCCGCTCGACATCACCCTCGTCACCCGGCGCGCCCTGGCCACGTACGACACCGAACCGACCGCCCCCGCCCACGCCGGGCTGCACGGCCTCTTCGGATCGCTCGGACACGAATACGCCCACTGGTCCGTCCGCCGGACCGACGTCGACACCGCCACCCTGCCCGACGACCTGCTGACGCCTCCCGTGCCGGATGCGGACGGCCCCCTGGTACGCCGAGCGGGTCAGTGGCTGGTCCGGCGGTGGGTGCCCGACGAGCCGGCCGGCGCACCGGAGCCGGCCTACCGCGAAGGCGGTGTGTACGTCGTGGTCGGCGGCGCGGGCGGACTCGGCGCCGTCTGGACCCGGCACGTCGTGGAACGGTACGGCGCACACGTCGTCTGGATCGGACGGCGGCCCCTGGACGCCGACATCGAGTCCAGGCTGCGCGGCTGCGGCGGCGACGTGCGCTACGTGTCCGCCGACGCCTCGGACCCCGCCGCCCTGCGCCGCGCCCGCGCACGGATCGAGGCCGACCACCCGCGGATCCACGGCGTGGTCCACGCCGCACTGGTGCTGCGGGACCAGAGCCTGGCCAGGATGGACGAACCGACCCTCCGGGCGGCCCTCACCGCGAAGACCGACGCCGCCGTCGCCACCGCGGAGGTCTTCGCGGACGACGCGCTCGACTTCATGCTCTTCTTCTCGTCGGTCCAGTCGTTCACGACGGCCGCCGGACAGGGCAACTACGCGGCGGGATCCACCTTCACCGACGCCTATGCCCACCACCTCTCCCGCCACCGGCCGTACCCGGTGAAGGTCATGAACTGGGGCTGGTGGGGGAGCACCGGCAGCGCCTCGTCGGAGCTCCACCGGGAGAGCATGGCACGCTGGGGGCTCGTCTCGATCGAGCCGCCCGAGGCCATGCGGGCACTCGACACACTCCTCGGCGGCCCGCAGCGGCAGGTGGCGTTCATCAGGTCGAAGCGGCCCGACGCCCTCACCGGCATCGACACGAACGCACGGGTCACCGTGCACCAGCGGACACGCACCCGCGTCACCCCGGAAGCGGTCGAGGCCGGTGTCGGGGCGCCCGCCGACCCCGAGGCGCTGAGCGCGGTCGCCGCCTGGCGCGGGACCGAACGCGATCCACTGCTCGCCCGCCTGCTCCGTGCCCATCTCCACGCACTCGGCGCCCTGCCCGCACCCGGCACCGCCGACCCCCGCGAGCGCGCCGTCCAGGTCGCGGAACTCCGCGAACGTGCCGGGATCCTGGCACGCTACGACACCTGGCTCGACCACGCGCTCCGCGCCGTGCCGCCGTCGGCCCCGCCACTGGACGAGGCCTTCCGCGAGTGGGACCGACACCGGGAGCGGTGGTCCGCGGACCCCGACAAGAAGGCCGAGGCCGCCCTCGTCGACGCCACGCTGAGGGCCCTGCCCGACATCCTCACCGGCACGACCCGGCCCACCGACGTCCTGTTCCCGCAGGGCTCCGTCGCACTCGTCGAGGGCACGTACCGCGACAACCGCATCGCCGACCTGTACAACCGGGCCATGGCCGACGCCGCCACCGCAGTCGTCGCCGAACGCCTGCGCAGGGAACCCGGCGCGCGTCTGCGCATCCTGGAGATCGGCGCCGGGACGGGCGGCACCAGCGTCGGCATGTTCGAGGCGCTGCGCCCCTACCAGGAACACATCGAGACCTATCTGTACACCGACCTCTCCAAGGCGTTCCTGAACCACGCCCGGACCGCGTACGGCCCCCGGGTCCCGTACCTCGCGTACACCCGCTTCGACGCCGAACGGCCGCTCGCCGGGCAGGGGGTGGAGCCCGGCCGCTACGATCTCGTGATCGCCGCCAACGTGCTGCACGCCACGCGCGACACCCGCAACACGATCCGCAACGCGAAGGCGGCCCTGCGCGACGGCGGTTGGCTGCTGCTGAACGAGCTCGCCGCGTTCGACGTCTTCAGCCACCTCACGTTCGGTCTGCTGGAGGGCTGGTGGCTCTTCGAGGACCACGCGCTCCGCATCCCCGGCTCGCCGGCGCTGTCGCCCGACAGCTGGCGGCAGGTGCTGGAGAGCGAGGGATTCCGGTCGTCCGTCTTCGTCCTGCCCCAGGCACACGCACTCGGACAGCAGATCATCGCCGCTGAGAGCGACGGCATCGTACGCCAGACGAGGACCGCCCCCGCACCCCCGACGCCCGCCGCCCGGCCCGCACGCCTCCGTCCCACCACCGCCGCGTCGCCACACCCGGCCCCCGCCCCCGCACCGTCCCCCTCCGGTCAACGGCTCCCCGAGGCGGCGCCCGTCACACCGGTGAGCACACACACCGGGAAGACCGCACCCGGCGCCCGCACCCCGTGGGAGACCACGCCCGCCCCGGCCCCGACACCGGCCCCGGCCCCGACACCGGCCCCGGCCCCGGCCCGGACACCCGCCCCGGCCCCGACACCGGCCGCCCCGGCGCCGGAGACCCGGGCCGAGACGATGGCCGGATACCTCCGAGACCAGGCGGCGCACACCCTCGGGATCCCGGCGGACCGGATCGCCCTGTCGACCCCGCTCAGCGACTACGGCCTGGACTCCATCCTCGTCCTCCAACTGACCAACACCCTGCGCGAGGACCTCGGCGACATCCCCTCCACCCTCCTCTTCGACGCGGAATCGGTCGAAGGACTCACCGCCCACTTCATGAAGGCCGGCGGCCCCCGCGTCGAGGCCCTCCTCGCACGCCTGCGGCCCACCGCCGCCCCCGAACCGCCCCCTGCCGCCTCCGCGGCGACCCCTGCACCCCCTGCTCCGAACCCCGGGACCGACGCGCTCCACGCGCCGCCCCCGCCGCGCCCCGCCGCCGGACTCTTCCGGACGGCGGCGGAGACCGGCACCCCGGAACAAGCGGCCGCCCTCTTCTCGGCCGCGGCCCGGATCCGCCCGGTCTTCCCCCTCGGCGACGGCCCCGAGCCGGGCGTCCTACGGCTCTCGGACGGCCCGGGCGAACAGGCCCTGGTCTGCCTGCCCTCGCTCGTCGCCCCCACCGGGGCCCACCAGTACGTGAAGTTCGCCACCGCGCTCCACAACCACCGCCAGGTCTGGACGGCCGCCATCCCCGGATACGCCGTCGGCGAACCGCTCCCCGCCACTCTGGACGCCGCCGCGGACACCCTGGCGACGACCCTGCTCCGCCGACTGGGAGACCGGCCGTTCGCCCTCGCCGCCTACTCCTCCGGAGGCTGGCTCGCCCACGAGGTCGCCCGCCGGCTGGAAGCGGCCGACACCCCGCCCGCCGCACTGGCACTGCTCGACACACCCCGCTCGACCGGCACCGCCATGGCACGCGGAATGTCCGTCCTCACCCGGCGACTTCTCGAAAAATTCCCCCAACTACCGGTCATAGATGAACAGTTCACGGCCATGGCGTGGTACGCCGACCTGCTGGACGGCTGGCGGCCCCGACCGGTCGCCACCCGGACCGTGCTCGTACGGGCCGCGGACAGCGCGCCCCTCCTCGGCGACGGGACCCGCGCCGGATGGCCCCTGGACCACGAGGCGGTGGAGGTGACCGGCGATCACTTCTCCATGCTCGAAGAGCACTCCGAGACGACCGCGCACGCCATCCACCGGTGGCTGACCGCCCTCAACCCCCGCCGCACTCAGCCCTGACACGCCCCACTCGACACCGGCCCCGGCCGCCGACCGCCCCTCGGAGGGTGGCCGGCGGCCGGGGCCGGAACGTTCGCGGCCTCGCCGCCGACGGGCAGTCGTACAGCCGATCCGGGCCGCCCTGCTCGCGGCACAGGCGATTGCCCGTGATTCCTGCCGTCCAGTCCAGCTGCGTCCGTGCTGCCGACCAGGCCGAACCCGGGCTCCAGCGTTTGCGCGACAAATCGCCGGAACGTTCGGCGAGTCGAGCGAAGCGACGACGCCGCCGTACGGGGAACCGCGCCGCTCCCGCAGCGGCGACGGTCGGCGGCGGTGGCACTCGACCGCCGCGTGGCCGAATAGCGGCGGTGAGGGGTTCGGGACCGTTGACCGGCCGCACCTCGTCCATATAGTTGCCTCAGGCACCTAACTCCGTGAGGGGTGTTGGGTGGCATCCTCTGCCGAGGAGGCAGGCATGATCGAGACACCGGCGGACACATCAACGGCACTCCCGGACTATCCGATGCCCAGGGCGACCGGGTGTCCCTTCGATCCGCCCCCCGCCCTGCGGGACCTGCAGAACGAGAAGCCCGTTTCCCGGGTGCGCATCTGGGACGGCACCAGCCCGTGGGTGATCACGCGTTACGAGGACCTGCGGGCCCTGCTCGGCGACCCGCGCATCAGCGCCGACCCCACCCGCTCCGGCTATCCGCACCGCACCGCCGGGATGAAGGACCGGGACCAGGCGCGCCGCACGTTCCTCACCATGGACGATCCGGAGCACGCCCGCCTCCGCCGGATGGTGACGGCGCCCTTCACGATCAAGAAGGTCGAGTCCCTGCGGCCGTCGATCCAGCGGATCGTCGACGACCTCATCGACGGCATGCTCTCCGGGCCGAAGCCGGTGGACCTGGTCGAGGCGTTCGCGCTGCCGGTGCCCAGCCTCGTGATCTGTGAACTGCTCGGTGTGCCCTATGAGAAGCACGACTTCTTCCAGCGCCACACCAGGGTCATCGTGCGCCGCACCTCGACGGCGGACGAGGTGCTCGCGGCGTCCGAGGCGCTGACCGACTACCTGGACGGCCTTCTGGCGGTGAAGCGCGCCCGGCCGGGGGACGACCTGCTCTCCGCGCTCGCCGTGCAACGAGTGGCCACCGGCGAGATGACGCAGCGTCAGGCCGCTGAGATGGGTGTGCTCATGCTGGGCGCGGGCCATGAGACCACCGCGAACATGATCGCGCTCGGTACTCTCGCCCTGCTGCGGAACCCGGACCAACTCGCCCTGCTCCGCGATGCCGAGGACCCCAAGGTGATCGCCTCGGCCGTGGAGGAACTGCTGCGCTACCTGAACATCACCCATTCCGGCCGCCGCCGCGTGGCGCTGGAGGACATCGAGATCGGCGGCCAGGTCATCCACGCCGGGGACGGCGTCATCTTCGCCAATGACATCGCCAACCGGGACCCGGGGGCCTTCCCCGACCCCGACCGGCTCGACGTCACCCGCGACGCCCGCCGTCATGTCGCCTTCGGCTTCGGAGTGCACCAGTGCCTGGGCCAGCCGCTGGCCCGCGTCGAACTCCAGGTCGTCTACAGCACGTTGTACTCCCGCATCCCCACCCTGGCACTGGCCACCGGGGCCGACCGGCTGGACTTCAAGCACGACGGCCTCGTCTACGGCGTCTACGAGCTCCCCGTCACCTGGTAGTACCCCCCGGACCCGACAGCCCCTCCGAACGAGAAGAGAGACCACATGCGCGTGGAAGTCGACCAGCCCACATGCGTCGCGTCCGGACAGTGCGTCCTGATGGCCCCCGAGGTCTTCGACCAGGACGACGACGGCATCGTCCGTCTGTTGGACCACACCCCTGATCCCTCGCAGGACGACGCGGTGAGGGAATCGGCCGCGGTCTGCCCGGCCGCGGCGATCCGGCTGGTGGAGCAGTGACCTCCGGACCGCCGGTCCGCCGCGTGGTGATCGTCGGCGCCTCGGCGGCCGGGCTGTCGGCGGCCGAGACCCTGCGCCGCGAGGGATTCGGCGGTTCCCTGACCCTCGTCGGTCAGGAACGGCACCTTCCCTACGACCGGCCGCCGCTCTCGAAGCAGGTCCTCACCGACGCCTGGTCGGCGGACCGCGTCGCGTTGCGCCGGCCCGCGGAACTGGACGCCCTGGGACTGGACCTGCGGCTGGGCGTGCCCGCGGCCGCGCTGTCGCCGGGCGCACGCACGGTGACGCTCGCCGACGGCGCCGAACTCGCCTATGACGGCCTGATCGTGGCCACCGGGGTCCGGCCGCGCCGGCTGCCCGGGTGCGACCTCCCCGGCGTACACGTGCTGCGCGACCTGGAGGACGCCCTCGCGTTGCGCGACGGGCTGGCCGCCGGCGGGCGGCTGGTCGTGGTGGGCGCCGGGTTCCTCGGCGCCGAAGTGGCCGCTGCGGCCCGCTCCTCGGGCGCGGCCGTGACCCTCGTCGAGCCCGCCCCCGTACCCCTCGCCCACGCCGTCGGGCAGCGGACCGGTGCGTACCTGGCGCGTACGCACCGGGACCACGGGGTTGACCTGCGGGCAGGGGAGAAGGTCGCCGAGATCACCGCCCGCGCGGGCCGTGCCACCGGAGTGCGTCTGGCCGACGGCGCGGCGATCCCGGCGGACGACGTACTGGTCGCCGTCGGCTCCGGCCCAACACCGAATGGCTGCGCGGCAGCGGCCTGGGCCTGGCCGACGGCGTGGAGTGCGACCAGTACAGCGCCGCCGCACCCGGGATCTACGCGGCGGGGGACGTGGCCCGCTGGCACAACCCGCTGTTCGGCACGCGGATGCGCGTCGAGCACCGCACCAATGCGGCCGAGCAGGGCATGGCAGCCGCCCGCAACCTCCTGGACCCCGAACACGCCAAGCCGTTCGCGCCGTTCCCCTACTTCTGGTCCCAGCAGTACGGGCGCAGAATCCAGGCCTTCGGCCACCTGCGCGATCATGACGAGGCGCGGGTGGTGGAGGGCGATCCGGCGGACGACCGCTTCCTCGTCGCCTACCGTACGGGACCCACGCTCACCGGGGCGCTGGCCGTGGGCATGCCGCCGAAGGTCCTGCACCGTTGGCGGGCCGCCATCGCGGCAGGGACGCCGTGGCGGAGCGCACCGGCCACCGCCCTGCTCCCCACTTGATGCGGAGCGTGCCCGGCCGGCGTCGCGGCGCCGGTTCCGCACGCGCGACTCCCGCCCGGTGCCCGGCAGGCGCCGCTCTACCAGTAGTGCTTGCGCCCGGCGACCGCGTGCCCCATGGCGCCCAGGAGCCACAGGATCACGCCCACCACGGCGAGAATGATCCCGATCGTCCACAGGATGGCGATGCCGGTCAGGAAGCCCACGATCAGCAGAATTACTCCGAGAACGATCACAACACGCTCCCCTCTCGCAGGTGTGCGAACTCTTCCTTCACTGTGTTCCTCGAACGTCTCCGCGGCAACTGCGCGGGGCGGGGCGAGCGCGCCGCCCCGAGGGGCCCGGCCCGCCAGGGGAAGCCGATGTGTCCAGGGGGTCCGACACCTCGGGGGAAGCCGTGCGCTGTCCCGCGCGGCGGCGGTGGCTGGTGTCGCACCAGGGCAGGGTGCGGCTGCGCCGGCAGGTGCAGACGGCGACGACGAAGCGGTCCGAGACATGGGTGACGCCGTCGGGCCCCGTCACTTCCACCGGCCCCTCCACCAGCACCGGGCCACGCTCGGTGACGGTGACACGGCGCGGTGCGTCAGGTTCGTTCGGCACGGATGACCACCAGTTCCTCGGTCGTTCCCTCGTCCTTCAGCAGCTTTCGCTCGCGCAGCCAGTCCATCCGGGACAGCAGAACCGGGCCGAAGGGTATGCGCACGCGGTCGCTGACGGCCGCGTCGAGACCCATGTGGTCGAGAAGCCGGAGAGTCGCGTCGGGATCGCACAGTCCGGAGTGCACCATCAGCAGCACCCCGCCTCGCCGCAGTGCCGCAGGCGCGCCCTGACAGACCCGGTCGACCACCGCCCGGCCATCGGCTCCGGCGTCCCAGGAGCGGGCGGCGCCGTGCCGAGGGGCGTCGGCCGCGGGGGCCGGCACATAGGGCGGATTGCACAGCACGAGGTCGTAGGAGTGGGCGCGGACGGCGGAGGTCAGATCGCTGCGGCGCACGGTGATACGCCGACGACGCAGCACCGCGTTGAGGCGCGCCGTCACGACCGCGCGACGCGAGATGTCGACGGCCGTCACGTTCCCGCCCAGCTCCGCGGCCCGTACGGCCAGTGCCCCGCTTCCGGTCCCGACGTCCAGGACGGCCGTCCCGGGGCCGATGTCCTCCCCGTCCAGCGCCGACATCAGCAGCCGGGTGTCGTGCTGCGGCGCGTAGACCCCCGGCAGCCTGACCAGAAAGGGGGCCGGGACATCCATGAGTCTGTCGGCCATGCGCTTGCTCCCGTCGGGGAGGACCGGACGTGGACTTCCATGGTCCCCGCGGACGGTTCCGGTCGCCTCTCGGCGTGACGGCCGACCGGCCCGGGCGGGGTGTGGCGCTCCGTGTGGCGGTGCCGGCACGGTGCACGGGGTCTCCGGGGCGCCGCTCACCCGTCCCAGGACGCCAGGAGCCGTGCACCCAGACGATCCTCCAGATACGAGGTCGCGCAGACGCCGAACGCGATGTCCGGCTCCAACTCGGGCTCGTCGCCGAGGAGTCCGCCGATGACGTCCCGCCGCACGATCTGCTCGTGCACGGCGTCGGCCTCGACATGTTCGTTGTAGAAACGCGCCGCGGACGGACCGGCGCCCGTGCGCTCCATCGCGCGCGCCAGGCGCCGGGAGGCGGGCGACGAGGTGATCTCCACCGTGGCGAAGTGGCCCACCAGGGCTCCGCGCAGACGCCGGTGCAGCCCGAAGAGCGACATCGCGTTCACCAGGGCGAGCATCTCCGCACAGCCCGTGTCCAGATAGTGGCCGTAGCCCGTCTCCAGGCCGAGATCCGACATGAGGTCCGCGAAGAGACGGGCGTGCACCCGGTTCGCTCGCCCGCCGCCGAACTCGTCGTACTCGACCGCCGCCATGCCCGCCTTGGCCCGGCCGCTGAGCCGTGGCAGCACCCAGGCGTGCGGATCCGCCTCTTTGAGGTGGTAGAGAGAACGCTGCTGCGCGTACGCGCGGAGATGTTCCAACGTGCCTCGTGCTTCGAGGAATTCCGCGACGCCGCAGCCGTCGACGGGCTCGACCAGCAGATCGGCCAGGAGTGCGTCCAGCGGCTGCCCGGCGCCCGCGTCACGGCGCAGAGCGGTCAGGAATCGGCCCTCCAGCGCCGCGCGCACCGTGAGGAGCGCCGGGGCCCACTCCCATCCCGGATCGACCCCGTCGAAGCCCCGGTAGTGCAGTTCGTAGCAGGTGTACAAAGCCAGTTGGAGATCGTCGCCGTAGGGGTCGGCCCGGCTCACGGCCGCCGCTCCCGGCGGCGCGCACGTTCCTCGGAGGGTTCCGGCCGTCGCGGCGGAGAGCGGGCCGCGGTCCCGTGGGAGCAGCGGCCCGCGACGGTTTTCGCCCATGCCTCTCACATCCCGTGCGTTCCGAGCGGTCTCCGGGGCGATGCGCGGGCGCCCCGGGTCGATCCGGGGGCGTCCCGGAGAGTACGGCGCGGCCGCGTCCGTCCGCCACGCACTCCCCACCCCTCGATGCTGGCCCGGTGCGCGCGCTCCCGCATCTCCGGGAGCGGAGTCTCGGGTGCGTCTGCGAGTGTCCCCGGCACGCGCATATGTTCCCACTTCCCGTTCCGGCACGGTGCGGGCGCCTCGCTCCGCCGGGCGGGGCGTCCGGCGATTCCGGTGCGGGCCGGGACGTGCGACCGCGACAGGGCGCCGACCGGTCACCTCGGTGCGTTCCGCCGCCCGGGACGGGGGCGTGCGGCGATCGTGTGAGTGCCGTGCCCCTGTTCCGCGTCATGCGGGGGTACGGGCCGAAAGGCCCGCATAGTGCACAGTGGTGCGCCGGGTGCCGCGGGCGCGCTTCTCGGTGTGCCGTCCGCGAGCCGAAGAGGGAGTTGACCGGTGTTGCTGTTCCCGGGACGCAGACGCGCCCTCAAGGAGAAGTCGCGTCGCATCGCCGAGGCCGGCTATGCCGCGGTCGACCGCCGGGCACCTCTCTCGGAGGCCGCGCGGGGCTTGACGCGCAAGGCGTTTCCGGACCACTGGTCGTTCCTCCTGGGCGAACTCGCCCTGTACAGCCTGATCGTCCTGGTCCTGACCGGCACCTTTCTGACGCTGTTCTTCGATCCCAGCATGAAACAGGGCCCCTACCTCGGTTCCTACGCCCCACTGCACGGCCTGACGATGTCTCAGGCGTACGCCACGACGTTGCACATCAGCTTCGACGTGCGGGGCGGACTGCTGATCCGGCAGATGCACCACTGGGCGGCCCTGGTCTTCATCGCGGCTCTGGGAGTGCATCTGCTCCGGGTGTTCTTCACGGGTGCGTTCCGCCGCCCGCGCGAGGGCAACTGGATGGTGGGTGTGACGCTGTTCCTCCTCGCCCTCCTGGAGGGCTTCTGCGGCTACTCCCTGCCCGACGACCTGCTGTCCGGCACCGGAATGCGCACCGCGAACACCATCGTGAACTCCCTGCCCGTCGTCGGAACGTATCTGAGCCACTTCCTGTGGGGCGGCTCCTTCCCCGGCCACTCGATCCTCCCGCGCCTCTTCGTCGTGCATGTCCTCTTCGTGCCCGGCCTTCTCATCGGTCTGGTGGTCGTCCATCTGGCGATGGTCGTCTACCTGAAACACACTCAGTGGGCGGTGCCCGGGCGCACCAATCGCAACGCGGTGGGGCAGCCGATGTTCCCGCACTTCACCGCGAAGTCGGCGGGACTGAGTCTGATGGTGGCCGGTGTCACCGCCTGGCTCGGCGCCGCCGCGCAGATCAACCCGGTGTGGAGCTACGGCCCCTACCGGGCGGAACAGGTGTCCACCGACTCGCAGCCGGACTGGTACGTCGGGTTCCTGGAAGGGGCGCTGCGGCTCATGCCCCCGTGGGAGAACCAGGTGGCGGGCCATACGCTCATGTGGAACGTGCTCGTTCCGGCGGTGGTGCTGCCGGGCCTGCTGTTCCTGGTCCTCTACCTCTATCCCTTCTTCGAGAAGTGGATCACCGGCGACGACCGGGAGCACCACCTGTGCGACAGACCCCGGGACCGCGCCACGCGCACGGGGCTGGGCGTGGCGGCCATCGTCTTCTACGCGGTGCTGCTGGCCGCCGGCGGCAACGACGTCACGGCGTTCGTCTTCCGCGTCTCGGTCGAAACACTCACCTGGATTCTCAGAGTCGCCGTGGTCGTCGGACCGGTGATCGCCTACCTCGTCACCAAACGCGTGTGCCTGGCGTTGCAGGCGCATGAGCGTCAGGTCCTGGAGAGGGGACAGGAGACGGGTCGGGTCGAGCAGAACGTCTATGGCGCGATCCGCGGCGGGCACCGGCCGCTCGACGCCGTGCGACGCTACCGGGCACTGGTCCGGGACGTGCCGCGGCCGCTGGCCGCTCCCGAGGAAGGGGCGCCGCGCCACGCACGGCTGCGTTCTCTGCTGAGCCGTTGGTACTACCGCGACCGGGTCGACGTGCCGGTGACGGAGGAGCAGCACGCGCAGATCTCGGAGCGGCTCGAGGACCCGGTCGGCGAGGCGGAGAAGCGGTAGGGCCCACCCCCGGAGTCCCGCCGTCCCTCCGGAGTCCCGCCGTCCCCGAAGTTCCGCCGTTCCGCGAGCCCCACTGTCCATCGGAGTCACACCGTCCCCCGTCCCCCGGGGAGCCGTTCAGTCGTCCCGCCCGGCGAACTGGAACGTCATGCCGAGGACCCCGCAGAGCGTGACGCCGAGGCCGATCAGGATCAGGAAGAGCTCGTAGACCAGGCCCAGGGCGATCAGCGCCATCCCCACGGCCACGGTCACCGGGTAGGCGCTGTGCGGGGGGAAGAAGTCCACGAAACCGGCACGCTCCTGGATGTCCGAGTCCGGACGGTCCTCCGGGCGAGTGCCTCTCCTGCGGTGGTTGGCCCAGCAGAAGAAGCTGATGAGCGCCGACATGAGGAAGGAGACCGTGAGGGCCGCGGCGCCGGCCGGTTCGCGTGCGAACCAGAGGTAGGCGGCGTCGGTCAGCAGGAAGAACAGGGCCACGCCGGCGAAGAGCCGCGCCTCCGTTCTCATGCGCCCCGCCCTCCGATCGTGTCCGGGGTCGGCGCGCTTCCGCCCGGTTCCGCGGCCTTCGTCGTGAGCGCCTCCGGATGGTTCAGGTCGAACGCGGGCGAGTCCGAGCGGATGCGCGGCAGCGCCTCGAAGTTGTGCCGCGGCGGGGGACAGGAGGTGGCCCATTCCAGTGAACGGCCGAATCCCCAGGGGTCGTTCACCGTCACCGCGGGTGCGTGTCTCGCCGTCCTCCAGACGTTGTAGAGGAACGGCAGTGTGGAGAGGCCCAGCAGGAACGCGCCCATCGAGGAGATGGTGTTGAGCGCGGTGAAGCCGTCGGACGCGAGGTAGTCCGCGTACCGGCGGGGCATGCCCATCTCGCCGAGCCAGTGCTGGACGAGGAAGGTGGTCTGGAAGCCGGTGAAGAGCGTCCAGAAGTGGATTCTGCCGAGCCGTTCGTCGAGCATTCTGCCGGTCATCTTGGGCCACCAGAAGTAGAAGCCGCCGAACATGGCGAAGACGATCGTGCCGAACAGGACGTAGTGGAGATGGGCGACCACGAAATAGCTGTCGGTGACGTGGAAGTCCAGTGGCGGCGAAGCGACGAGGACCCCGCTCAGTCCGCCCAGGAGAAACGTGGAGAGAAAGCCGACGGCCCAGAGCATCGGCGTCTCGAACGAAAGGCTCCCGTTCCACATCGTGCCGATCCAGTTGAAGAACTTCACGCCCGTCGGCACCGCGATCAGGAACGACATGAGCGAGAAGAAGGGCAGCAGCACGGCCCCCGTGGCGAACATGTGATGGGCCCAGACGGAGGCCGACAGCATGGTGATGGCGATGGTGGCCCCCACCATGCCGACGTAGCCGAAGACGGGCTTGCGGCTGAACACGGGAATGATCTCGGTGACCACGCCGAAGAACGGCAGCGCGACGATGTAGACCTCCGGATGCCCGAAGAACCAGAACAGGTGCTGCCAGAGCAGCGCCCCTCCGTTGGCCGGGTCGTAGACGTGCGAACCGAACTTGCGGTCCGCCATCAGCGCCAGCAGGGCCGCCGTGAACACCGGGAACGCCAGCAGGGCCAGGATCGAGGTGAAGAGGATGTTCCAGGTGAAGATCGGCATGCGGAACATCGTCATTCCGGGGGCGCGCAGGCAGACGATGGTGGCGATGAAGTTCACGGACCCCAGGGTGGTGCTGATGCCGCTCAGGACCAGCCCCATGGCCCAGAGGTCGCCGCCGGCCCCGGGGGTGCGGATGGCGCTGTTCAGCGGGGCGTAGGCGAACCAGCCGAAGGAGGCGGCGCCGCCGGGAACGATGAGACCGCTGACGACGAGCAGCCCCCCGAAGAGGAACAGCCAGTAGGTCAGCGCGTTCAGCCGCGGGAACGCCACATCGGGCGAGCCGATCTGCAGCGGCATGACGGCGTTCGCGAACCCGGCGAACGTGGGCGTCGCGAACAGCAGCATCATGACCGTGCCGTGCACGGTGAACAGCTGGTTGTACTGCGTGGGATCGAGGATCTGGAGACCCGGCCGTGCCAGCTCGGCGCGCATCACCATCGCCAGGGCCCCGGCGAGCAGGAAGAAGCCGAATGAGGTGACGAGATACATGGCGCCGATCGTCTTGTGATCGGTCGTCGTCACGATCTCGCGGATCCGGCAGCCCAGGAGCACCCGGGGGTTGTCGGTCACGTCACTCTCCGGCGGTGTCCGCTGCAGGGGTTCCAGCTGTGACATGTGGTGTCTCCGTGGTTCCGGGCGGCGGTGACGGGGCCCACCGCCGCGCATCCTGGGTAGCCCCTTTCGGACGGCCGGAAACCTGCCTGTGAGCTGATTGGCCTCCGTGATCCCCACGGGCGTTCGTGACCGCCGTCGCCGTTCGCGTACGGCGGCAGGGCACGACGGGGCCCCGGCGGGTGCGGGTCGCGGCGAGGGCGCGTCGTGGGGGAGCGGAGTACGGTCCGGCCTCACCGGCAGGAGAGGGACGGTGGGGCGACGGGCGGTTACGCCAGGGGGGCTACGGCTCCGCTTCGGCTCCGCTTCTGCTTCGCCGGGCTCCTGGCGAGCCGTGACGGTGTCCGGCACCCCGAGTGCCGGACACCGTCACGGGAGTCGGCGCGTGCACCGGCTCTCCACCGGTAAGAACGAGGCCTCGCGGCGGAGGATTCGCCGCCGAACGGGTGAGCGGCCCCGTTCGGCGGCGGGCCGGCCGAGCGGGAGCCACCGGAGCGCGGCGAGGGGAGCCACTGGAGCGCGCCGAGGAGAGTCTCGGGGCGGCAGCCCGCGAGGGGGCCCTGGGCGGAGCCCCTGGGGGGCGCCGAACGCGGCGGCACCGTCGTCGTCCTCGGCGAGAACGGCGACTGCGACTGGAATCCCCGGCCTGCGGGGACCGCGGCCCGCCGAGACCAACTTCTGGTGGTGGCGCACCCCCGGCGGTGACAACGGCGTCCGCCGCGCCGCCCACGGCCACGAGGCGTGGGACCACCTCACCGAACGCGCCGTCCGCCGGCACTATCACGGCCTCCTGGAACCCCCGGCCGGCGCCACCGTCCTGGCCTGCGCGGAGCTGGAACAGGAGGGCGACCGCGCCACCCGGCAGGTCCTCCTCCACGAGGACCGCGTCTCCACGCCCGGCCGCCTGATCGTCACCACGATGGACCCCGTCTACCACCCCGGGTCCCGCTTCATGCCGGGCGCCGCGCAACTCCTCCTCGGCCTGCTCCGCCGGACCGGCACCACCGCCCCCGCGCGCCCGGAGTGAGACCTACGGCGGTCTGCGCCGTCACAGCCACCCGCGGCGCTGCGCCTGCAACGCCATCTGGAACCGGTTCACGGCGCCCAGCCGGGCCATCAGGACCTGGATGCGGCGGAAGAGCGTGCGGCGACTGACCCCCAGCTCACGGGCGATGACGTCGTCGCTCGCGCCACCCGCGAGCAGCCACAGCAGACGGCGGTCGGCGGGCGGCAGACCGCCCGGGCGAGTGGTGCGGCCGTGCAGGGGAAGGGCGTTGTGCCAGCACTGCTCGAACAGCGCGACCAGCGCGGAGAGCAGACCGCACGGCTGCACCACCAGCATGGTGTTGTGGACGTCGGCCTCCCTGCTCGACAACGAGACGAGCGCGTACGCCTCGTCGATGATGAGCAGCTTGACCGGCACCGACGGCAGCACCCTGGCCTGTTCGCCCGCCTTGACACACGGTTCGACGGCCTCCGCCAGATGACCGGGGTGCTCCAACGACTCCCGAGAGTAGACGACGCGTTGGGTCACCCCGCGGGCGAGCGTCGCCAGCGCGTCGTCCGTCGCGCCGACCAGGGGAAAGTACGGCGGCGACTCGAACTGCCGGATCTGCTCCCGGGCGCTCATCCAGGCACGGCGCATCCGGGGACCGATGGCGTCGCCGGTGACGACCTCGACGAGGTGGTCGTCGTACGCGGCCAGCCGCTGCCGCCGGAACGACTCGAAGGCGCCCCCGACGGCGATGCGCGACTCCTCGACCTCGGCCACGCGGTGCCGGGCGAGGACCTCCAGGCCGGCGGCCGGCGGAACCGGGGCCACCACGCCGTCGGCCGCCTCGGCGGCGCCGGCCAGACCGGCGTCCACCAGCGCGCCGTACGCGGAGGCCAGTTCCGGACCGTCCAGTCCGGTCGCCGCCGCGACCTCGCCCAGCGGAGCCGGCGCCATTTCCAGCAGTGCCAGGTAGACCCGTCCCGCGGCTTCATCGACGCCCAGGAGCCGAAGGGCCTCGGCGAGTCTCGCGTTCGTCATGTGCCGCATTATCGACGACCCCGGCCGGGCGGGGTGGCCGATCAGTGCCAGTGGCACGCCTCGGCCCCGGGCGCGCGCGGCACGGGATACCGTCCGGGAGACGCCGATGACCGGTGGCGACGAGGGCGGTCCCGGGCGTCGCACGGCGGGGCGGCGTGGGCGGGGCCCGGCCGCATCCGGAGCGCGCCCGCCCGTACGGCCTGCTCTTTGGCCCTCGCCGCCGGACAGCCTCCGGGAAGAAGCGGCCGAACAGCCCCTCGGAAGAAGCCGTCGAACAGCTTCTCCAGAAGAATCCAGAAGAACCAGAAGAAGGTGTATGCCGTGGCGAAGCGCCGGAAGAACGGTCTCTACGCAGGGATCTCCGAGGAACTGTCCGCCCTGATGCGGACCGGATGGGCGGACACCGAGCGGCACGACCTGCGGCCCGACGAGCAGGCCCCGTACGCGGCCCGTCGCCGCGCCGCGCTCTCCGCGCGCTTCCCGGGAGAACGCCTCGTCATTCCCTCCGGACACCTCAAGGTCCGCTCGAACGACGACAGCTACCCGTTCCGGCCGTACTCGGGCTACGTCCACATGACGGGAGATCAGGCCCGGGACGGCGCCCTCGTCCTCGAACCCCGGGCGGACGGCGGCCATGACGCCCACTGCTACCAGCTGCCGCGGGACAGCAGGGACGACAACGACTTCTGGACCGTGGCCACGGCCGAGCTGTGGATGGGCCGGCGCCGCTCCCTCGCCGAGTCGGAGCGGGTGCTCGGCCTGCCCTGCCGGGACGTCCGCACGGCGGCCGACGACCTGGCCGCCGCCCCCGGCGTGCCGACCCGGATCGTCCGGGGAGTCGACCCCTCCCTGGAGGCCGCCGTCACCACCGATGAGGAGCGCGACGCCGGGCTGGAGGAGGCGCTGAGCGATCTCCGCCTCGTCAAGGACGACTGGGAGATCGCCGAACTCCGCAAGGCCGTGGACTCCACCGTGCGCGGATTCACCGATGTGGTCGGCGAACTCTCCCGGGCGGTCGCGTCGTCCGAGCGGTGGATCGAGGGCACCTTCTTCCGCCGTGCGCGCCTGGAGGGCAACGCCGTCGGCTACGGTACGATCTGCGCCGCCGGCGAGCACGCCACGATCATGCACTGGACGAACAACGACGGACCGGTGCGCCCGGGCGAACTGCTCCTGCTCGACGCCGGAGTGGAGACCCACACCCTGTACACCGCCGACGTCACGCGCACCCTGCCGATCAGCGGCGCCTTCACCCCGCTCCAGCGCGAGGTCTACGACGCGGTGTACCAGGCCCAGGAGGCCGGCATGGCGGCCGTGAAGCCGGGCGCCGCGTACCGGGACTTCCACGAGGCGTGCCAGCGCCACCTCGCCGCCCGGCTGGTCGACTGGGGCTTCATCGAGGGCCCGGCCGACCGCGCGTACGAACTCGGCCTCCAGCGCCGCTTCACGCTGGCGGGCACCGGCCACATGCTCGGCCTGGACGTCCACGACTGCGCGCGGGCGCGGAACGAGGAGTACGTCGACGGCGTGCTGGAGCCGGGCATGGTGCTCACCGTCGAGCCCGGACTGTACTTCCAGCCGGACGATCTCACCGTGCCCGAGGAGTGGCGCGGCATCGGCGTCCGGATCGAGGACGACCTGGTCGTCACCGACGACGGGCACGAGAACCTGTCGGCGGGCCTGCCCCGGTCCGCGGACGACGTCGAGGAGTGGATGGCCCGGTTCGCGGGCTGAGCGCGCGAAGGACCCCGGCCCGGCGCCCGCCGAACCGGGCCGGCGTCCGGGGACGCGCGGGCCCGCCCGGGCGCCGGGCGGGCCGTCCCCGTTCCTCCCCGGCCCGCGCCGCCGGGACGTCCGGCCCGGGCGGTGACGCACCGGCGGAACGCCCGTCGAAACCGCCCCGTCAGAGCGGAACACACCCACCCCGGAAGGAGCCCACAGCGACACCCCGCACACTGCTCCGACGCGCGACCGCGGCCCCGGCCGCCCTGTCCGCACTGCTCCTGGTCACCCCCCGGCCGACGCCGCCGCGCCCGCCCGGTCCGCCGCGACACCTGGGACGACCCCAACTGGGGCCGCCACGACGACCACGACCTGTACGCCGCGTTCGAAGAAGCCGCGAACCGGATCCTGCGCGCGGACCCCGACGCCGGGCCACCGCAAGGGCAACCGCCCGGACGGGCAGCGGCTGGCCGGACTGAGCCGGAGCGACAGCCGAGGACTGTGCGCCGACGCCGGCGAACCGGCGAAGGCGAACGGCGCCTGGACCGCCGTCACCGACGAGCGGTACGTCACCGGCGGCGACTGGGCATCCGGCTACGACAAGCCGCAGTGCCCCGACGACACCTTCGCGGTCGGCTACAGCGTGCACAGCAAAGCCATGGCCGTGCTCCTCTGCGCCCCCGCGGCCGCCGCGCTGCCCACCGCGGGCCGTGCCGTCTGGTTCGACCACGGCGACAAGCGCCCCGCCATCGGAGGCTCGACCGCCAGTGACTGGGCCCCGGGCCACTACAAGGGCCAGTGCGCCGACGACGAGTACCTCGCGGGCGTCGCCTCCACCTGGAAGTGGAACCACGGCGGCGTACCCGACGCCCTGCTGTGCCGTCCCCTCGCCCGACCCGCTCTCCCTCCCAGAGGAACGCCGCGGCCGTGCCGCGCCCCGCCACGGCCGGGGACCGCCACCCAACCGCCCACCGCCGGGCCGCCGAGCGGATCGGGCCCGGGCAGGCGACAATGGCACCTCTGGCCGGATGGGGTGGTGGCGATGCCCGCATGGCATCTGCGCGACTATCACGACGACGATCTCGACCAGGCGATTCAGGTCTGGGACCAGAGCCGGCAGGCCTGCCGGGACCCGGTCTTCCCGGTCTCCGAAGTGATGACCGCCGCCAAGGCGGGCCAGCCGGCGGTCGTCGCGGTGGTCGGCGACGAGCTCGTCGGCATGGCCGTGGCCCAGGCGTGCGGCGGGCGCGGGTGGATCCTCCTGGTCGCCCTGGCCGCCCACTGGCGCGAACGCGGGATCGGCAGCGCACTCCTCACCGAGCTGGAAAGGCGCCTGCGCGCCCTGGGCGTGCGCCATGTAAGCACCCTGCTGCCCGCGGGCTCCGCCGGCACGAAGGCCCTGGAGAACGCGGGGTACCGGGTCCGCGACGACCTGACGTACTACGAGCGGCTCGAACCGCCCGGCGCCCCGAACACCGACGTCCTGGCGGCGCTGGGCGGGCGCATGCTGCCCGGGGACCTCTGGGACGCCATGGCCGGCATGGACCGGGAGAAGCAGGTCGTCGAACGTCGTGTGGTGCTCCCGCTGGAGGAGCCGGCGCTGGCCGACCGCTACGGGGTCGTCCCGCCCAAGGCGATCATTCTGTTCGGCCCGCCCGGCACCGGGAAGACGAGCTTCGCCAAAGCGGTCGCCTCACGGCTCGGCTGGCCGTTCGTGGAGCTCTTCCCGTCCCGGCTCGCGGCCGACACGAGCGAGGGGCTGGCCACGGCGCTGCGCGAGGCCTTCGCCGAACTCGCGGAGCTCGACTCGGTGCTGCTCTTCATCGACGAGGTCGAGGAGATCGCCGGCGCACGGTCCGGGAAGGCGGTCGACCCCGGGCACGGGGTGACCAACGAGTTGCTCAAACTCATCCCCGTCTTCCGTGAGCAGGACGCCCGTCTGCTGGCCTGTGCCACCAACTCGGTGCGCTCCCTCGACGCGGCCTTTCTGCGCCCGGGCCGGTTCGATTGCGTCATCCCCATCGGCCCGCCGGACCCGACCGCCCGCTCGGCCATCTGGGCCCGCTATCTCAGGGCCGCCACCGACGCGATCGACGTGGACCAACTGGTCGCGGCCAGCGAGCTGTTCACCCCGGCCGACATCGAGTTCGCGGCGCGCAAGGGCGCGCAGGCGGCCTTCGAACGGGAAGTCACCCACCGCCAGGGCCGCCCCGCCACCACCGAGGACTACATGACCGCCATCGCCGACACCCGGCCCACGCTCACCGCACAGGCGATCGAGGAATTCACGGAGGACATCGAGAAGTACAGCCGGCTCTGACGCCGGCCGCCGTCGTCAGGCCCGGACCTGACCGCCCGGGATCCTGCGGGCACACGGTCAGCGGGACACGGCGTCATGGATCTCCGCGATGTAGCCGCCGGGGAACTTCACGATGGCGCTGTCGCGGCCTGCCGAGGGACGCGGCCCCCACAGCACCATGGCGCCCGCGGCCCCGGCCTTGCGCAGCGTCGTCGCGAGGTTCGCCACCTGATACCCGGTCACCTCTCGCCCGAACGGGTAGGGCAGGTGCCCGTCGGAGACCGTGACGACGGTCTTCCCGAAGGGAGAGGTGAGGCGGATCTTGCGGTACGTCTTCCCGGGCAGCCCGATCTCGACCGCGTCCGCCCTCGGGTCGTCGGACACGACCGATCCGCTGGTGAACTTCAGATAGGAGCGCAGGAACGCGTCCACCGCGTCGGGCGAAACATAGACGCGGTTCTCCGGGACGGTCTCCAGCGGCTTGTACATCGGTGCCGTGGTGTGCCAGTAGACCTGGGTGTTGACTCCGCCGGGGAACTGGATGACCGCGTCCCGGCCGATGGGATCGGGGAAGGGGGAGACGATGACGTCGGCCCCGCTGGCACGTGCCTGCCGGATCCCGGCGTCCATGTCCTTCAGCAGCCACCCGGTGCGCTCCGCTCCGAACGGATACGGGACGGGCGTCTGGAAGTCGAAGACCGACAGGGTGCCGACGGGGGAGAAGACGAGCTCGGACTTGGTCGTGCTGGGGGTGGGGGTGACGTCGGTGACCGACACGGCGGTGTTGGTTCCGCCGAAGGTGGCCTTCCAGCTGGCGGTGAACGCGGCGATCTTGCCGGGCTCGACGTACACGTGGGTCGTGTCGTACTGGGGGCCGACGGCTATGCGGGAGCTGTCCTGAACGGCTTTCTGCGGGGCCTCCGCCGAGGTCGGGGCCGTATGGGCGGCCAGCAGGCCGGAGGTGGCCGCCAGGGGGAGCAGACAGGCGAGAACACGATTCCTCATGAGGCTCCTCCGAGTCGAGGCGACTGTCGGGGATCTTCTCGGCCCGGGCAGATCCCTGCCGGGGCCATGCGGCGCGTTCCTCCGCGACTGCGCACCGGGACCGCACGTACACACAGCGTAAGCAAGCGTGCGCGGGGGTGCATCTCGGAGGGGTGAACCCGCGGCGTGTCTCGGTGGGCCCGCCGCCGACGGGTTCGTGACCGCCGGGTTCGCGGCCGGTGGGCGCGGGAATCGGCCGCCCGGTGATCAGGGGGCGGGCTCGCCCGTTCGCGACGCGACGCGGGGTGTCGTGTCGCGAACGGGCAGTCAGTGCGCACTGTCCCTGTGTGCGTTCATCGCTCCCGCGGCGTGGCTGCAGGAAGCGGGCGGAACGGGCGCGGGGACTCCCGAATGAGGGCGATGACAAAAGCCTTATATCATGACATAGGAGCCTCAATGTAGTGAGGACAGTATGTCGTCTCTGCCTTCGGAGAGTGAACATGGCCGCAGCCGAAGAGGAAGAGGGCGGCACACCGCGCCTGAGGCGGCCGTCGGACAGGAGAACCGACAAGAAGGCGGCCGGAACAGGCGGCGACCGGCAGGACGACGGCCGGACCCGCGAAACCGGACGCGCGGCCCACGGTGTGTCAGCGCCGCAGGCCATGCGGCGCGCGGCCGACCAGCTGCGGGAGCTGCTGGGGCGGGCGCCGGAATCGGTGTCGGCCGTGAGACCGACCGACGACGGCTGGCAGGCGGACGTGGAAGTGCTGGAACTGGAACGCGTTCCCGCCACCACCAGCGTCATGGCGAGCTACCGGGTCGTGCTGGACGCAGAAGGCGAACTGGTGGCGTACGAGCGCACCCGTCGTTATACGCGGGGGCGGGTGGACCGG
The DNA here is from genome assembly GCF_037034285.1 of Streptomyces tyrfis. NCBI lineage: Bacteria > Bacillati > Actinomycetota > Actinomycetes > Kitasatosporales > Streptomycetaceae > Streptomyces > Streptomyces tyrfis. The sequence continues at coordinate 71,623 of NZ_JBAGJZ010000010.1, forward strand.
GGCGGTTGAAGCGCCGGAGCACACCGCGCACGCTGAGGAATGGAGCGAAACGCAGGCGCGCCCCGGAGCCCGGAGCGTTCCGCTGAAGGGAGGCACCCTCATGACCGTGGTGCCGCAAGGCGCGGGAACCGTCGCCACGGGCGGCGGAGGTACCGCCAGTCTCTACGACGTCCTCGACCTCATCCTCGACCGCGGCCTGGTCATCGACGTCTTCGCCCGGGTCTCACTGGTGGGCATCGAGATCCTGAAAGTCGACGCCCGGGTCGTCGTGGCCAGCGTGGACACGTACCTGCGCTTCGCCGAGGCGTGCAACCGCCTCGACCTGGAGGCAGGACGCAAGGCGCCCTCCCAGCTCACCGACCTGGTCGGAGAGGTGACCGAGGGCGGCTCCCACGCCAAGACGAAGGGCGCCCTGAGCGGCGCGGCCGAAGTCCTGAGCGACGCCCTGAAGGGAGGGGGAAACGAGGACGAGGACTCCGAGGAGATCGAGGAGGGGCGGGAACGGCCGAGGCGTCGGCCCGCCGCCCGACGCCGGAGGGAATGAGTCATGGCCGTGTACGTCTACACCATCGTCGCCAGGTCGCATCCGCAGAGACTGGACGACGTGCCCGGCGTGGGCGATCCGCCGGCGAAGCTCCGCACCGTACAGGCGGAGAAGCTGTCCGCCGTCGTCAGCGACGCCCCGGAGGGGCTGCGGCCCAAACGCCGTGATCTCGCCGCCCATCAGGCGGTTCAGGAGCACCTCATGGGCGAGGGGACGGTGCTGCCCCTGCAGTTCGGCTTCATCACGACGGACGACGAAACGGTGCGTGCCGTGCTGGAGGAGCGCACCGAGTGGTTCCTCGAGCGCCTGCGGGTCCTGGAGGGGTGCGTCGAGTACAACCTGAAGGCCCGTCAGGACGAGAACGCGCTGCTACGGGGAATCCTGAACGATTCCGAGGAGGCGCGCGGGCTCAACGATGAGATCAGAAGCGGCCGTGGCGGCCCGGAACTCCCGCTTGCGCTCGGTGAGTTGGTGGCGGTGGAAGTGCGGGCCCGGCAGGACCGGACGGCCGATGAGATCGTGAAGACGCTGGGCGGCTTCGCCCGGGAGGAGCACCCGTCGCAGCCGGCGGGCGACGACTTCCTCAATGTGTCCTTCCTGGTGGAGCGGGAGAAGGAGAAGCCCTTCCTCGCCGCCGAGCGGGACGTCGCGGAGCGGCTCGGTCCGGACTACGACCTCCGGCTGCGCGGTCCGCTGGCCGCGTACAGCTTCGTCTAGGAGGCGGGGAATGGGACTCCTCACTCAACTGGCCACCCTCCCGCTGGCTCCCGTGCGCGGGGCGGCATGGGTGATCGAGCGCGTCGTCGAGGCGGCGGAGAACGAGTACTACGACACCGGGCCCGTGGAACGGGAACTCGCCGCCCTCGAACGACGGCTCCTGGCGGGCGAGATCGACGAGGAGACCTTCGACCGGCGCGAGGACGAACTCCTGGACCGGCTGGACGAGATCAGGGCCCGCGCCCGGGGCGGCAACGGCTGACCCGGGCCGGGGCGGGCCCCACGCCGGCCAACGCAGCCCGGCGCGCCCCGTCGGCGCGTCGGCGGCAGGGAATCGAGGTGCAGTGGCTGTGACCGAACCCGTCGCCAGGCGGCTGGGGGACGTGCCGTCCCGGCCCACCCCCTACGGACCCTACGGTCAGGGTTCCTCCTCCAACCTCGCGGACATCCTGGAACGCGTCCTCGACAAGGGCATCGTCATCGCGGGCGACATACGGATCGACCTTCTCGACATCGAGCTGCTCACCATCAAACTGCGCCTGCTGGTCGCGTCCGTGGACAAGGCCAAGGAGATGGGCATCGACTGGTGGGAGCACGACCCCTCGCTGTCCTCCCGCGCCCACGACGGATACCGCTCGCTCACCGACGAGAACAAACGACTGCGCGCCGAGGTCGACGCGCTGCGCCGGAGCGCCGAGCTGCCGGCGGACCGGCAGGACGAACCCCCCGAAGAGGCCCCCCGCGGCGCTTCGCACCACAGCGCTTCCGCGCACGGCACTTCGCACCGCGAGACTTCCCACCGCGAACGGACGGGACGCGCGGAACGGCCGCACCGGACCGAGGAACGGGACGAACCATGACCGAGGCCATCAGCTACGCGTACGCGGTCGCACGCGACGACGGCACGCTGCGACAGGCGCTGGCCGGTCTCCCCGGAGTCTCCGGGGCGCCGGTCCACCTGGTGCGCTCGGAGAACTGCGGTGATCTGGTGGTCGCCGTGAGCCCGGTGCCCCAGAGCGAATTCGAGGAAGACGCGCTGCGGAGGCATCTGGAGGACCTGGACTGGCTGGAGTCCGTCGCCCGGGCCCACCACCGGGTGGTCGAGGTCCTCGCGGAACGCACCACCGTCCTGCCGCTGCGGCTGGTGACGCTGTACCTCGACGACGACCGCGTACGGTCCGTCCTGGAGGATCGCCGCGAGGCGTTCGGCTCCCGGCTCGACGACCTGACGGCCAGGGCCGAATGGGGCGTCAAGGTGTTCGTCGACGAGACGACGGCGAACGGCCCCCCGGAGGAACCGCGTCCCGCCGAGGAGCTGGGCCCCGGGCAGGCATACCTGAGCCGCCGCCGGGCCCAGCGGAACGCCCGGGAGGATGCCTACCGGTCCGCCGGGCACGTGGCCGACCGGATCGAGTCCGCCGCGCGGCCCTATGCGGTCGGCCGGGTCAGACACCGTCCGCAGCAGCCCGGACTCGCCCCCCGCACCGGGCAGAACGTCGCCAACGACGCCTACCTGGTCCCGCTCGAGCACGCCGAAGCGTTCCGGGCCGATGTGGGACGGGCGGCGGACGGCCTCGCAGGCGTGCATGTCGAGATCACGGGCCCCTGGGCCCCGTACTCGTTCGTCGCCCCCGACCTGCCGCAGGACGGAGACCTGACACGGGACGACAGGGGAACGGCGGCACAGGACGACAGGAGGACGGCGCGGTGAGCACCGACGGGGGACCGCCGGTCCCGGCCGAGGAACCGCTTCCCCAGCGGCAGGTGGCCCTGATCGACCTGTTGGACCGGCTGCTCGGCGGAGGCGTCGTTCTCACCGGAGACATCGTGCTCTCGATCGCCGACATCGATCTCGTGCGGATATCGCTGCGCTCGCTGATCGTGTCCATCGATGAGCGGCACCCGGCCCCCTGGAACATGCCGCTGCGTTCGTAGGAGGTGACGGATGGAGGAGGAGGAACCCCGGCCCCGCGGCCGCTTCGAGGAGGTCGCCGGAGCCGCGGATCGCGCCCTCAGGTCGCTGCCCGCCAGAGGCCGGAGCGCTCCCGGCGGCGTGCGGCGGCCGGCCCGCAGGGTGACGGCGGACCCCGACACGGTGGAACGCGACCTGATGAAACTGGTCCTCACCGTCGTCGAGTTGCTGCGCCAGCTCATGGAACGGCAGGCGCTGCGGAGGGTCGAGGCAGGGGACCTCACGACGGAGCAGGAGGAGCGGCTGGGGGCGACGCTGATGATCCTCCACGACCGCATGACCGAACTCTGTGCGCGCTACGACCTCTCGATGAGCGACCTCAACCTGGACCTCGGCCCGCTCGGGCCGCTGCTGCCCCCCTCCGAGTGAGAGCGCGCTTCGCGCCCGTTCGCGCTTCGCCCGTCCCTTCGGAACCGGCCGTCGTCACCGGGAACGCAACACCTCGGCCCCCGCCCCGGGCAGCCGGACGCGCAGGGCGCCGTCGCCGTCCACGCGTGTCTCGAAGGCCGGTTGCGGAGCGGTGGCCGGTCCGCGCACGTTCGCGCCGTCCGACAGCCGGAAGACGCTGCCGTGCCAGGGGCATTGCACACAGCCGTCCACGATCCTGCCTTCGGACAGCGGGCCCGAGAGATGGCTGCAACGCTCGGCGAGCACGCGGAACCGCCCGTCCTGGTCATGGAACACCAGAAGGGCCACCTCGCCCAGGTGTCTCCGGACCGCCACGCCGACCGGGAAGTCCTTCGCGGACCCCACCGAATGCCAGCCCTCCGCCAACAGATATCCGAGCGACTCGGCCTTGTTGGCCCCCACCGCCTGCCGATAGGCGAGATGACCGCCCAGCAGCCCGCCCACGCCGACGGCGCACAGTCCCGCGAACCCGAGCGCCTTCGCCACGGCCGTACGGCCCCCGCGTCCACGATGGGCCCAGGAACCGGCGTACAGGCCGGTGGCGAGGGTGACGGAGGCTGCGTGGACCAGCCCGGTGCGCATCTGCTCCCGGTGCTGCTCCGCCCAGTCAACCCAGCCCGCCAGGGCGGCGGGCGCCGCCGCGAGCACACCCACGCCCACCAGCACCCGCGCACCGCGCCGGCCGCCGGGGACGAGGTCCAGCACCGCGGCGGACACCCACGCGCCCAACGGCACCTGCACGAGTGCCGGGTGCAGCGGATGTCCGATCGGCAGGCCGCGCAGCGCGTCACGGGAGGGGCCGAGGGGCAGGCCGCGCACGATCCGCCGCAGCGGGAGCGACAACAGGTCGAGTGTCTTCGCACGGCCCAGCGCGTCGAGGCAGTGCACCATGAGTCCTTCGGCGCGTTCGGCGCGGGTGGCACCGCCCTTCACCGCATCATCACGCGCATCCGGGTCCGCGCCTGCCGTCTTCTCCGCCGATGGTCGCATGGCAGGCGTTTGCCATGCGCGGGTGCTCCTCAAACGCCCGAAGCCCCCGCCCCACTCCGCTGGTCGCCCCGGCGAGCCCACGGGGCGAGCAGTGGGGTGAGGGACGGGGTGAGCGGTGTGGTGCGAGGGCCGCGGCAGCGGCAGTGGGCGCGTGAGGCCCGAGGGGCACCCGAGGGGGCACCCGGTAAGCGGGACGCCGGGGGGACGCCCGAGGGGGTCGGGGTCAGACCGGCTCGTCCTCGTCCTCGTCCTCGTCCTCGTCCTCTTCCTCGCCTTCGTCTTCGTCTTCGTCGTCTTCGTCGTCCCGGGCCTCGTCCTCGTCCCATTCGTCATCCGGTTCCGGTTCTTCCTCCTCCTCCTCCTCCTCCTCCGGCTCCGCCCTTCCATTCGGTTCGTCCGGTTCGCCGTCGGCCTGAGCCTCCTCGTCCTCCACGGCCTGCTCATGGGTCCGTACGACTTCGCCGTCACGGATCTCGCCGCGCCACCCGTCGGGCGCTTCGTCGGTGAGGGTGACGTAGCGCTGGAAGTGCTTGAGGTCCAGCCGCAGTCTCCGGCCCTGCGCGCGCCAGAGATTGCCGGTCTTCTCGAACACCCCCGACGCGTAGTACTCGACGACCAGCACGATGCGCGTCAGGCCGGGGGTCAGCTCGTGGAAGCTCACGGCACCCCGTGTCGATCCCTTGGCGCCGTCGGACGTCCAGACGATGCGTTCGTCGGGCACCTGTTCCTGGACGGTCGCCTTCCAGCTCCGGGTCGAGGGGCCCACCTTGACCTTCCAGTCGCTCGACACCTCGTCAGCCGGTGAGACGTCGCGCACCCCCTTGGTGAACCCACTGAACTTCTCGTAGCGCGTCCAGTGGTCATAGGCCGTTCGGAGGGGAACCCCCACATCGATCACCTCGACGATGTTGGTGACCTTCAGGTCTCCCGGTGTGTTGCCCCCGCTCCCGCCGAGGAGATCCCCCGCCTTCTCCAGGACCTTGTCCTTGGCGCTCTTCGCCGTTTCGGAGAGGACCGCCTTGATCGGGGATCCGCCGTTCAGGAGGTTCGCTCCCACGCGGGCGAGCGACCCGCCGTTGTGCGCTACGTCCGTGAGCTGATCCGTCACGTCGAACAGCTTGTCGCTCGCCTTCTCCGCCAGCTTTCCGACGCGAGCCGTCAGGTAGTCCGCCAGTTCGTCGCGGAACCGGTCGAGCCCCGAGCCGTCGGTCTCCCTGTGCCGCTGTGTCATGACCGGTCACCTCTGGTGCTCGGCGCGTGGTGAAGACTTCTCGGTGGCGGAAGGAGTCTTCCGCCGTGGAGCGGTCGTCCCGCCCGCCTTCTTCCTGGCGGGGGGTTTACCGGTCGGTGGATTCTTGGAGGGCGCCGGCTTTCCGGGCTTTGCGACGCGCTTACGATCGCCCGCCTTCCTCGGGCCTCTCTCTCCTTCTTCGTGGCCTTCGGACTTCCTCTTCGAGGTGTGATCGCTGCGCGGTGTCTTCTCGCGGTCCTCGGGCTCGTAGCCTTCTTCGCCCTCCTCTTCCTCGTTCTCCCGCGCGAGGCTCTTTTCGTCCTCCTCCGCCCGTTCCGGCTCCTCCTCGGATCCTTCAAGCCGAAGCGTCCGTTCATGGAGCGAATCGGCGAACGCGGAGAGGCGGCGGTCGGCAGCCGCCGATACGGCCTCGCGACCGGCCGTCATCAACTCGCCGCGCAATTGATCGCCCAGGTCCGCTACCTGCGGAATCTCCCCGATTCTCTTCACGCCCTGGGTCACGAGCTTCCGCGGCTCCACTCCGAACTGGCGACCGGCCACATAGGACGCCGCCGTGAGCGCGAGCCGCCCCTTCTTGGTGCGTCCCAGGACGTAACCGCCTGCCACCGCTGCGGCGAGCAACAGCCTGTTGACATCAATCATGGGTGATTCACCCTCTTATGGGTGTCGAATTCCTGCTGGAACTCCTGCTGGAACTCCTGCTGGGAGTCCTGCTGGAACCGCGAATGGCCCGCACTTCCCCGCAGGGGTGTGCAGGCCATCCACGCGGACTCCGTTCCGCCGACCGTCTCCGGTCGTGCGACGGAGGGGTGATCGATGGCTACCGAGCGGGCGGGACGCGCGGCGGGGTGCGGTCATGCATGTCCGCCACGCATCTTCTTCTTGATCTCTCCCTTGGCCTGATCGGCCTTTCCCTCGGCTTGCTTGCGTCGGTCGCCCGTCAGCTTGCCCAAGGTTTCCTTCGCTTTGCCCTTGATCTTGTCCTTGCCGCTTCCCTGAGTCATCGCGACTCCTCCGATGGGGTGTTTCATGCTCTCTTTCCAACGTAGTTCCTGCCGGGCCCGGCGGCGCGACGGGAAGCGGGCCCGCTGCGTGCGGGCCGACCAGGAAAGGCGGGCTTCGGCCGGCCGTACCGACCTGGAATTCCGAGGCGTTCGGCCACGCCCGGAACTGTGCGGCTGGACCGGCGATTCAGGCCCCGCCGTCCGCGCTTTCCTGTGGCGTGGGACAGGCATCGCGCGTGGAATGGGAAAGCGCGCGTGGATGAACGAGCACGCGCGGAGCGGAATGGAAGAGCCCTCCCTCATCTCTCGTCGCGGTCCGCGGTGCGTGAGCGCGACGCAATCACAGGAGCTGATATGCCGAGTGGATCGAGCCGGAAGCGTGAGCGCCAGTACGAGCACATCAAGGAGAGCGCCGAGAATCGCGGGGCCTCGGAGAAACGCGCGAAGGAGATCGCCGCACGCACCGTGAACAAGGAGCGGGCGCGGTCGGGCGAGGCCCGCTCGTCGAGCAGGACTTCCACCCAGGACCCGAAGTCGTCCTCACAGCGCGGCGGCCGGCGGTCGCACAGCGGATCTCAGGTGCCCACGCGCGTCCAGCTGTACGAGGAAGCCAGGAAGAAGCACATCGAAGGCCGCTCGTCCATGAACAAGCAGCAGCTGCGCGAGGCGCTCGGCCGCTGAACCACGGCCCCGGCGATCGGGTGGGTGGTGGGCGGGCCGACCGTACGCCGAGCCGTACCTTGTACCACCGGTACGGCTCGGCCGCGTGCGGCCCCGGCGGAGCGCACACGACCATGGCGCACTCCGACGCACTCTCCCGGTCATCCCCACCGCCCGCCGGCGAGCGGCGGGGTGTCCAGGCCCGCGTCGCGACGCACTCCGCTCAGGAATGACGACAGCGCCTCCCGCGCCGTCCAGTTCGGCCGCCAGTCCAGCAGATCGCGGGCCCGGGCGCAGTCCAGGACGGGAAGCCGCAGCACCGCGTCGAAGAGATGCGGAGAGGCGGGGACCGCGTGGCTGTGCCACGCCGCCGCGAGAGCCGTCCGCACCAGCGCCCTCGGAACGCGTACCACCCTGGCCTCCAGCAGGTCCGCGAGTTCCCGGGCGTCGATGACCGGCTCCGCGGCCAGATTGAACGGCCCCCGGACGTCACCGACCACGGCGGCCCGGAAGGCCCGCGCCGCGTCATCGGTGTGCAGGGCCTGGAACCGCAGCCCCGCGAGACCGGGCACGAAGGGGAGAAGGTCCGGGCGCAGCAGGGCGCCGGGCACACAGCGGCCGACGAAGATTCGGCGCTGTTCGCCCGCGGCCTGCTCCTTGAACAGGAAACCGGAGCGCATCCTGACCACCCTGATCCGCGGGTGCCGCAGCTCGAAGGCGTCCAGCACCCGTTCCAGATAGGACTTCTCCCGGCAGTAGGCCGCGTCCGGCCAGCCGTGCGTGGGCCATTCCTCGCTCACGCCCGGTTCGTCCTTCGGGCCGGGGGAGTAGGCGCCCACCGACGAGGCGTGCACCAGGGCTGGCACCTTTGCCCGCGCCACGGCTTCGAAGACGCGGATCGACCCCAGGACGTTGCTCTGCCAGGTGGTCACCGGGTCATGGGTGGGCTGGAAGCGCCAGGCCAGGTGGACGACGGCGTCCGCGCCGGCCAGATGCCGGTCCAGAGCGCTCGGACTGTCGTCGCGCGAGAGATCGACCGCGGCCCACTCCACTCCCGGGACGGACAGTCCCGGCAGTCGGCGCGCGAGGCCGACCACGGATGCCACGTCCGGGTCCTTCGACAGGGCCTCGACCACACTGGTGCCCACATTGCCGGTGGCCCCGGTCACCACGACGCGCAAGCCCGCGTGCGTGCTCATTCGTTCCGCCTCTCCCCGAAGTGTCGTGCTGGGACCAATGTGTGACGCTGTGTCAGGACATGGCTGATCGGGATGGTGATGAGGGCGGCGGCCCCGTCCGCCCCGACCGCGGCGGCGGTCTTCCTCGGGCTGGGGCATCGCGTACGCCTTCGGACCGGCCGAAGTGCGGATTCGGGCCGTCCGGCAGGGGAGACGGGGGGTAACGGCCGACTCATCCAGCCAATCAGTGACTCGGCCATCCCGCCTCCCGTGGCGGAGCCCCCGGAAAACGGATCAGCAGACCCGGGAAGAGCGGCTCCGCCTGCTGCCACCCGTGCTCGCGGCGCACCAGACGCCGCAGCCGTCGCACGCTGCCGCCGGAACAGGTTTCGTTTCTTTCCGCCCGCCGCTCGGGCGGCCCTTGCGCCGTTCGGGTGAATGCGTCCGTCGAGTCCCGCGCTCGCCGGTGCCTGCGCGTCGTCGCCTCGGCCCCTCTTGACGATCCTCGTCCTATCGGAATCGCGAGGGAGAGATCATGAACAGCATGCCGAGCGACGTGTTCACGGCGGGAGCGCTCGTGGTAGGCGCCGACGGCTCCGACGGGGCGCTGCGAGCGGTGCGGTGGGCGGCGGGCGAGGCCGCCGCACGCGGTACGGCGCTGCACATCGTGCACGCCACGGGCATGCGCCTCGGAAGTGCGTACCTCTCCGAGGAGGACCGTCGACGGATCGAGAGTTTCGGCGGCGCGGTGCTGGAGGAGGCTGCCGCTCTCGCCCGGGGGCTGGCGCCGTCCGTCGCGGTGACCACGACCCTCTGCGAGCACGGCACCACACCCTGTCTGCTCGGTGAGGCGGACCCCGGGGCCACCGTCGTCGTGGGCTCGCGCGGGCGCGGGGGGTTCTCGTCCCTCCTCGTCGGGTCGGACTCGCTCGACGTGGCTTCCCACTCGCCTTCGCCCGTCGTCGTCGTGCCCGGCGAGGACCGCGAACGGACGGGCGTCGTGGTGGCCGGGGTGCGGGACGAGCGCGACGCGGAGGCACTGCGTCTGGCCGCCCGGCTGGCCGACCGGGACGGAGCCGTGCTGCGGGTGGTGAGCGCCTGGGTCTTCTTCGAGAACGTCGGCGGCATGGCGGCCGGGTTCGAAGGCGCGGACCGGTTCGCCGCCGACCGGGCGAGAGCCACGGCCGGGACCGTCGAGCCGGTACGCGCCGAATTCCCGGAGCTGGAGGTGGCCGAACGCGTCGTCCGTGCCGGATCCGTCTCCGAGGCGTTGGTCGAGTCGACTTCCGAGGCCGACCTGATCGTCATCGGATCCCGGCGGCATCCCCACCATCCGGGTCCTCCGCTCGGCCATGTGACACATGCCGTCCTGCACCACACGCACTGTCCGGTCGTCCTCGTCCCGCGAACCTGACAACCGCGTCGGGCAGGGAGCGGCAGAGAACCGCGGCTCCGCTCACCGGGTGTCCGGGACCACCGCCACCGGGCGCGAGGCATAGTGCAGCACCGCGTGGTTCACGGGCCCCAGACGCGGGCCCGGGCGCCCGTCGCCGCCCGGGCGAACGCCAACCGGGCGGCCGCGGTGGGCCTCTCGGAGCCCCCGCCGCGGGGACGGGGCGGGCCGCGGGCTCGGACGCGCCGAGGGTCCGGACGCGCCGCGGGCCCGGGCGCGCCGAGGGTCCGGACGCGCCGAGGGTCCGGACGCGCCGAGGGTCCGGACGCGCCGCGGGTCCGGACGCGCCGCGGGGACGGGGCGGGCCGCGGGGACGGGGCGGGCCCCGCGACGGGCGACCGGCACGACGGGCGCCCGCCGCCCGCCCGTCCGACAATGGATACGCCCTCAGCGGATTCCGGAGGTGCCCGGTGTGAATGCCGTACACGGACAGCGAACGACCGCGGTCGTGGACCCCGGGCGCCCGGCCAGACCCGACCGCCTCTTCGACAGGGAGAGCGAGTGGGCGGCCCTGGTGTCCTTCGCGGGCGACCCCCACCCGGGGACGGATCTGGGCGTCGTCATGGGGCGGCACCGCCAGGGCAAGACGCTCCTGCTGGAATCGCTGGCACAGACGACGGGCGGATTCTACTTCTGCGGTCAGCAAGCCACCGAGGCCGAAGCCCTGCGACGGGTGGGCGAGGAGTACGCGCGCTACCGACGGCTCGCACGGCCTGTCCGCTGGCACGGCTGGAAGGAGTGCCTCGACGCTCTGCTGGCGTTGGGGGACGAGCGTCCGGTGCCCGTCGTCATCGACTCGTTCCCCGACCTCGTCGCGGCGAGCCCGGCCCTGCCGTCCATCATCCACGGGGCCCTGCGGCACCTCGACCGGCCGCCTCCGGACAACCGCGCGCGGCTGCTGCTCGGAGGCGAGACCGCTCCCGTGATGACCCGGCTGTTCGCCTCGGCCTCGCCCCTGCGCGCCCGCACCGGGCTGATCCTCGACGTGCAGCCCGTGGACTTCCGGGGAGCGGCGCGTCTGTGGGGCATAGACGACCCCGGGCTGGCCCTCCTCGTCTACACGGTGGTCGGAGGCACCCCCGCCTACCGGCACGACTACGTGAACGACGACGTTCCGGCCGACCGGGGCGACTTCGACGCCTGGGTCTGCCGTACCGTCCTGAATCCACGCATGCCCCTGTTCCACGAGGCCCGCCATCTGCTCGACGAGGAGACGGGACCGTGGGACCGCGGCGTCTTCCACTCCGTGCTCGCCGCGCTGGCCAGAGGCTGCACGACCCACGGAGAGATAGCCGGCTTCCTGGGACAGCAGCTCACCGACACCTCACGTGCCCTCTCCGTGCTCCGCGACCGCGGTCTGCTCCGGTCCCAGCCGGACGGACTGCAGCCCGGAATCACCCGCCACCACATCGCCGACCCGCTCCTCGCGTTCGAGCACGCCGTGGCACGCCCGCGCAGGGCCGCCCTGGAACAGAGCGACGCCCGGACCGTGTGGGAGGAGGCGCGCCACGACTTCGACACCCTCGTCGCCGGGCGCGGATTCGCCCAGGTCTGCCGGGACTGGGCCGTCTCCTTCGCCGACTGGGGCCTCGGGACCGAACGCGTCACGGCATCGCACGGTTCCCTCAGCGACCCCTCGGCGAAGGCCGGTCTCGACGCCGAAGTAGTGGTCCGGCGAACGGACGGCCTCCTGAGCGGCCCGCTGGTGTCGCTGGGACTCGCCCGCAGGCACACCGGCATGGACACCCGTCATCTGCGGCACCTGCGCCATGTCCTGGACCGCCTCGGTCCCCACGACAGGGCCGACCCCGTCCGCCTGACGCTCTACTGCGCCTCCGGATTCAGCCCGGAACTGCGCTCCGCCCAGGCGCGCGGCGAAGTCATGCTCGTCGATCTCGAACGTCTCTACCGGGGCGCCTGACGGCGATCGCGGCCCCGGCGATCCGGGGGCGGGGCCGGTCTGTTCCTCCGCGCCGGGACCACCCGGCAGTGCGGGAGCCCACGTCCCCCGGAGCGCTCGTGGAAACGGGCAGCCGTCCGGCTCGGTCGGGGAGAGGGGAGAGCGATGCGGTCCGTACGGATCCGGACCGGGCCGCCGAGACCCCGCGGGTCCTTCCCGCAGGGCCCGCGCACTCCCTCCGGCCGCCTTGCGATCGCGCGCGTCGGACGACGCTCCTTCCGGGGAAACCGTGCCGGTCACGGCACCAGGACCTGTCTTCGAACTGCCGTCGCACGGCAGGCGGCCGTTCGAAGACGTCCTAGACTGTGAGACGTGGCCCGGCCCAACGAGGAGGTCGAGGCGCTCCTGCGGGAGTACGCGGATCTCCTCGCCATCACCGGAGGCGACGCGTTCAGGGCGCGCGCCTACGAGAAGGCCGCCCGTGCGATCGGCGGCCACCCCGCCGATGTCTCCCGGCTCGATGTCGCGGGCCTGAAGGAGATCCCGGGCGTCGGCAAGTCGATCGCCGAGAAGGTCGTCGAGTACTTCCGCACCGGCGAGGTCCCGGCGGTCGAGGAGAGCCGGGCCAGGATTCCCGCAGGGGTACGGCAGCTCATCGCCATTCCCACCCTCGGCCCCAAGAAGGCGATGACCCTCTACGAGGATCTGCACATCTCCTCGGTGGCCGAGCTGGCCGACGCCATCAGGGCGGAGAAGCTGCGCGACCTGAAGGGCTTCGGCGAGAAGACCGAGGAGAACATCCTGCACGGCATCGCCCTCATGCAGCAGGCGGGAGGGCGGGTCCCGCTGGGCGCGGCCACGGAGGCCGCCGAGGAGATCGTTGCCGAACTCTCCCGCGTCACCGGCTGCGAGAAGTGCGCGTACGCCGGTTCCCTGCGCCGTATGAGGGAGACCATCGGCGACATCGACATACTCGTCGCCGCCGGCCGGTCGGCCCCCTTCATGGACGCGCTCACCGAACTGCCCTCCACCGCCGAGGTCATCACCCACGGCGAGAAGAAGACCTCGATCCGAACGGTCAAGGGCCTCCAGGTGGACCTGCGCGTCGTGCGGCCCGACTCCTGGGGCGCCGGCCTGCAGTACTTCACCGGCTCGAAGGCGCACAACATCCGCACCCGCACGATCGCCGTCCACCAGGGGCTGAAGCTCTCCGAATACGGACTGTTCGAGACCGACGGCGGAAAGCGGGTCGCCTCCCGGACCGAGGACGAGGTCTACGCCAGACTCGGCCTCCCATGGATCCCGCCCACGCTGCGCGAGGACCGGGGGGAGATCGAGGCCGGACTGCGCGGCGAACTGCCCGAGGTCGTGGCGGAGGGCGACGTGAAGGGGGACCTGCACACCCACACCGACCTCACCGACGGCCTCGCCCCGCTGGAGGAGATGGTCGCGGCCGCCGCCGAGCGGGGCTACGCGTACTACGCGGTCACCGACCACGCGCCGAACCTGTACATGCAGCGCATGACCGACGAGAAGATCCTCGCCCAGCGCGAGCGGGTGCGGGCGCTGGACGGCAGACACCACGGGATGCGGCTGCTGCACGGCACCGAGCTCAACATCGGGCCCGACGGGGAGGTGGACTGGCCCGACGAGTTCCTCCAGGGCTTCGATGTCTGCGTGGCCTCCGTGCACTCCCACTTCACCATGAGCCGCAGGGCGATGACCCGGCGGATCGTGCGCGCCTGCGAGAACCCCCACGTCAACGTCATCGGACACCCCACCACCCGTCTGATCGGCAAGCGGCCGGGCGTCGACGCCGACCTCGACGAGGTGTTCGCGGCCTGCGCCCGCACCGGCACGGCCCTGGAGATCAACGCCCAGCCCGACCGCCTGGACCTGGGCGACGAGGACATCCTCCGCGCCAGAGGCCACGGGGCGAAGTTCGCCATCGACACCGACGCCCACTCGATCCCCCAGCTCGGGTTTCTCCGCTACGGAATCGGCACGGCACAACGCGGATGGCTCACCCCCGACGATGTGATCAACACATGGCCGCTGAGAAGGCTGCGCCGATTCCTGCGCGAGGACCGGGCGCGCTGAGGCCGCGACCGGCGGAGAGCGGCCGGGAACCGCGTCATGCCCTCCGCGCGGCGCGCACGGCACGCGGCGTGAGCGTGCCGTCGGGCCCGCCGTCGACACGGGTGCCGAACTCCCGGCTGTGCCGGTCCAGGGCCTCGCGCAGCCACTCGGCGTCCTCCCGCGAGGCGTGTTCGAGCCGCATCCTGCGCGCTTGCAGGGGCACCATCCGCACGCCGACCAGACGGCCGGTGTCCGCCTCCACCGACACCAGGTACAGCACCCGCAGGTCGTCCCGGTACCTCTCGTATCCGCCGATGCCCTCGTAGTCGTCGACGAGGTCGCCGCAGCCGTACAGGACCAGCCTGTCGTCGTACACCTCCAGCGGCCGCGGGTGGTGCGAGGAATGCCCGTGCACGACGTCCACGCCCGCGTCGAGGAGCGTGTGCGCGAAGCCGACCTCGGAGCGGGAGACGCGATAGCCCCAGTTGGGCCCCCAGTGGACCGAGGCGACGACGACGTCGCCCGGCCGCCGGACCTGCCGCACACGATCGGTGAACGCGGTCGCGGCCGCCGCCGAAGGCGTCGCGACGACCTCGACACCGGCCCGCCCCCCGGTGGCGGCCCAGTCCGCGGGGATCCCGCTGGACGGCATCCCGAAGGAGAACACCAGCACCCGTCCGCCGGCCCGCAGGGGCACGATCGCCGGCCGCCCGGCGCCCGCCGCGTCCCGGCCCGCGCCCGCCGTCCGCAGCCCCGCCTCCGCCAGGGCGTCGAGCGTCTCGTCCAGCCCGCGCGGGCCGAAGTCGAGCACATGATTGTTGGCCAGCGCGCAGACGTCCGGGCGGACCGCGGCCAGACAGGGCAGGTTCGCCGGGCTCATCCGGTAGTGCACGCCCTTGCCGGGCGCGAAGTCCCCGTCGCCGGTGACGGCGGTCTCCAGATTGACCACCCGCACGTCGGGCGCGGCGCCGTCCAGGACCGGCAGCGCCTCGCCCCACGGCCAGCGGAAGTCGACCGGCCGGGGAATCGGCCCGTTCGCCGCCTCGGCCAGACCCACATAGGCCCGGGCGTCGCGGACGTACGTCTCCCGCAGCGCCGGGTCGCCGGGGTGCGGGAGGATCTGATCGACGCCCCGGCCGAGCATCACATCCCCGCCGAGGAACAGGGTGACCACGCCCTCGTGCACCCTCCCAATCTAAGACCGCCCCGGACGGAGCGCGAAGGAACCGTACGACGGAAGGAACCGTACGACGGAGGAGGGGCCGGGCCGCGTCCACCGGGCAGGGCGGCCCCTGGCGACGCGGTCGCCCGATCCCGGCGCCACGCGCACCATGGACAGTGGGCCGAAAGCCCCGTTCCTCGGCGGAGGCGACCCGCGAGACGCCCCGGCGCCCGCGTGCTGACCCACGAGCGGAGGCGGACCCCAGGAGAAACGTCGAGCGAGGAGGGACGCCGTGCGGGCGACCTTGAGGCTGGGACGGATCGCGGGCGTCCGGACCGGGGTCCACTGGAGCGTCCTGTTCATCTTCGTCATCATCGCGTTCGGCCTCGCCGAGGGCCGTTTCCCCAGGACGTACCCGGGCCAGGCCCCGGTCGTGTACTGGGCCGCGGGGCTCGGGGCCGCCGTGGTCTTCCTGGCCTCGCTCCTCGCCCACGAGCTGGCCCACGCCGTGGTGGCGCGGCGCAACGGGGTGGTCGTCGATGACATCGTGCTGTGGCTGCTGGGCGGCGTGGCCCGGCTGAAGTCGGAGGCGTCGAGCCCGGCCGCGGAACTGCGCATCGCGGGTGTCGGCCCGCTGGTGAGCCTTCTGCTGGCCGGCCTCTTCGTCCTGGCGGACTGGCTGCTCGTCCAGGCGTCCGCCCCCGGCCTTCTGGTCGAGGCGGTGGCATGGCTCGCGGGCATCAACCTGCTGCTCGCCGTCTTCAACGCCCTCCCCGCCGCCCCGCTCGACGGAGGCCGGCTACTGCGCGCCTTCCTGTGGTGGCGTACGGGGGACCGGTTGCGGGCGACGGCCGGGGCCACCGCGGCGGGGCGTGTCCTCGGCTGGCTCCTCGTCGCGCTGGGGCTCGTGGTGTTCATGAGGGGCGGCGGTTTCGGAGGCCTCTGGCTGGCCCTGATCGGCTGGTTCCTCATCACGGCCGCCACGGCGGAGGGAAAGCAGGCCCAACTGCGCGGCCTGCTCGCGGGCGTCCCGGTGCGCGACGCCATGACGAGAGACCCGCTCACGGCGCCCGTGACCCTGACGGTCGCCGACCTGCTCGCCGACCCGCGCTACCGGTACCGGCACTCCGCGTTCCCCGTGACCGGCGAGAACGGCGCGCCGGCCGGGCTCGTGACGGTGAACTCCGCCAGGCAGGTGCCGCCCGGGAGGAGCGGGGCGGTCACGGTCGGCGAAGTGATGGTGCCGCTGTCGCGGGTCACCGTCGTGGACCCGGACACCCCTCTCGCGGATCTGCTGCCGCGCATGGAGCCCGGCGCCGAGCACCGCGTCCTGGTCATGGAGCAGGGCCTACTGGTCGGGATCCTGTCGCTGTCCGACGTCAGTCGGACGGTGAACTGGCTGATGAGGACAGCGCCGAGACACTGAGAAGGCCGCACGGAGACGCTGACGAGGGCCGCACCGAGACGCCGATGAAGGCCGCACCGAGACGCCGAGGAGCCGATCGCGGAACCCCGCCTCCGGACACCGCCGTGCCGCTCCGGACCGCTCGTGCGCGTTCGCGTCCCCGTCGGCTGGAGGCCTGCCGGCCCGGCGAGCCTCTATGCTGCCGGGATGATCAAGCCGATTGAACTCGTCATATTCGACTGCGACGGAGTGCTGGTCGACAGCGAACGCATCGCCGTCCGCGTCCAGGTCGCCCTCGGCGCGGAGCTGGGCTGGCCGCTCACCGAGGACGAGGTCGTGGACCGGTTCATCGGCCGCTCGCATGCCGCCATCCGCGATCAGATCGCCGCCCGGCTCGGCGGGCAGACCGCCGCGATCTGGTCGGAGCGGTTCGAACAGCTGCACCGCGAGGCCGTGGACACCGGCCTCGCCCCCGTCGAAGGGCTGCCCGAGGCGCTGGACGAGATCACCCTGCCGACCTGCGTGGCCTCCAGCGGCACGCACGACAAGATGCGCCACACCCTCGGTCGCACCGGACTCTACGACCGCTTCGCGGGCCGCATCTACAGCGCCACCGAGGTCGGCCGCGGAAAGCCCGCCCCGGACCTGTTCCTGCACGCCGCCCGGCAGATGGGAGCGGATCCCGCCGCCTGCGTGGTGATCGAGGACAGCGGGCCCGGCGTCCGGGCCGCCCGCGCCGCGGGCATGCGCGCCCTCGGCTATGCCGGCGGACTCACCCCGGCCGAACGGCTCGAAGGCCCCGGCACCACGGTCTTCCACGACATGCGGGAACTGCCCGCGCTCATCACCGGGCGGTGACGCCCGTGCGTTCTCCCGCACTCATTCATCAGACACCCCCTGGGCCGAGGTCTGCTGGAACTCCTTCCCCGTGACGTCGCGGACCCCGCTCGGACCGTCCGGCAGCGGGTCCCGAGCCGCCGTCAGTCCGCTCGGCCTCATGCGCGCTTCCTCAGGTGCGCTTGAAGAACTCGACCTCCCCGACCGCGATGGGCCGGCCCTCGCCCTGACCGGCAGCGGTCCGCAGCACGAGCCGGACGGAGACGACGTCGCTGATGCCGGTCCGTACCGTCTGCGGGCCCGGCTTGTCGGCGAGCGTCACCGCCTTCTCATGGACCTCGCCGTCCGACGTGGTGACGATCAGATCGGCCCGCGTGGGCCTGCCCCCCCGACGGAACTCCTCGGGCTCCTTCGACACACCGGCGTGCACCACGACGCCGACCAGCCGGAACGGCTTGTCGAAGACGCAGGTCAAGGACGAGCCGAGCGCGGGCGCCCCCCAGTACGTGTTGGTCACCCCGTCGGTGGCCGCGGTCGCCGGATGGCCGGGCGCCTCGGCGCTCGCGGTGACCTTCGCAGGGGTGATCTCCGCCGTGCCGCCGAGCTTGTCCCGCACGTCCTCGAAGACGAAGCGCCCGGCCGGCAGGAGCAGGAAGCCCGCGAACAGCAGCCCGACGACCGCCAGGACCAGCAGGGTCCGCCGCAGCACCCGGCCCGATCCGCCCCGTACGCGCCGCCGGAACGGCCACACCGTGCGCCACCACGGCAGCGGCTTGGGCCGCTCCCGGGTCTGGAGCGGCGCCGCGCAGCGCCGGCAGAACCGGCGTCCTGGAAGGTTCGGAGTGCCGCACGCCGGGCACGGCGGCCCGTCGGGGTCCTCCGCCGCCGCCACGGGCCGCACGACGGGGCGGCGGGCGATCGGCTCGGCCGGCCGCACCGCCACCACGGGCTCGTCCTCCTCCGCCGAAGACTCCGGCCGGACGGGGGCGGCGGGCCGCACCGGCCGCGGGGGCGGTTCCGGGGCCGGTGCGGGCGTCACGGCGGACGGTCCGGCGGGCTCCGGCGGGCGCGGCCGCGCGGGTTCCACCGGTGGTGGCCCGGGACGCGGGGAGGTCGGGGCCCCGGCCCCGGCAGCGGGGTCCGGGGTGTCCGGGGCGGGGCCCGTCCCGGCCCCCGCCGGAGTCCGGTTCGCCGGCCCGGCCGCCGGTTCCGCCGCCTCGGCAGGCGCCGCCGGCGCGACCGGTTCCGCCGGTCCGACAGGTTCTGCCGGGTCTGCGGGCTCCCCGGCGGCGGGAGGGTTCCGCGGGGGCTGGGAGGACCAGCCCAGATAGGAACCGCAGTTCCCGCAGAATTCGTCGTCCTCGCGGTTGGCCGCACCGCACGCCGGGCACGCGCGCATCGCGTCAGCCTCCTGTCTCTTCTGGCGGGCCCGGCAGAATCTCCACCCGGCACGTGAGATGTACGGGACACGACGCCGCGACGACGCCCAGGACGCGGTTCGCGTCCACCGGGCCCCCGTGCGGCGCCCAGACGCGTACCAGCAGTTCGCCGGTCGGCGCCTGGGGCGGCGCCGTGCCCGGTTCCGAGGACCACGCGACGCCTCCGCCGTCATGGATGTCGGCGTGGAGGCCGAAGCAGAGCCGGAGCTGTTCGACCAGGCCCCGGCGGGTGCCGCGCCACCGGTGCAGCTCGACGGCCCGGGCGACGACGGCCCGGCGCAGCTCCGGCGGCAGCTCCGGATCGAGATCGGCGCCCACCCAGGACGCCAGCCAGGGCAGGAAGTCGGCCGGGGCCAGCGCCGGATCGAAATAGGAGGGAAGGTTGTCCAGCGTGGACAGGACGGGGGCCAGCACGGTGTCCAGGCCCGCGGTGAACCGCTGGGCCAGGTCGTCGTCCGCGTACAGCGCGGGCAGCAGCCCGCCGATCGGGTAGCGGCTGGCGAGCCCCGGTACCGCGGCCCTGGTCATGAGCCCTCACCGGGCCCGCCCGCCGTGACCACGACCTGGTGCTGGTGCGAGAAGACCAGGGCGCCCGCGGCGACGTCGATCCGCTCCCGCGCCGACCCGCGCCGACCGGTGATCGGGTCCGCCGGGAACAGCCGCAGCTCCTCCACCAGCCCCACCCCCCGCACGTTCTGGAGCACCGCGAAGACCTCGCCGTACTGCACCGGTCTGCCGAAGGGCCACCCCGCCCCGTCCGCGCCGCCCCGCAGGGGGTCGATGTGGCGGAACAGCGCCGCCAGCGCCTCCGTGCGGACCCGGTCCGCGTCCGCGCCGGACGCCAGCAGCCTGGCGACCACGGTGACGCCCTGGTACGCGGGCGGCTCCACCACCAGCCGGGTCCCGACCAGCCGCCGCTCGTCGAGCCGCGCCGCGACCGCAGAGAGCACCGAGTCCGACGGGATCAGCTGCTCGAACCGCAGGTTCCCGCCCTCGTCGGGGACCGCGTCGGGGACCACCAGGACCCGCACCGCACCGCCCTCGCCCGCGGCGGCGGGCAGACACCGGACCCTGCGTAGGGAGGGCGCGGCCTCGCGGGCGATGACCTCGTGGTCCGCGGCCGTGACGGCCCGCTCCTGCACCCGGAGCATGTTGGGCGCCCGGACCTTCGCGTTCTCCACCGTCTCGCCGTCGACCCCGCCCCGGGCCGCCTCGCGATTGTTCACGCTCGCCACGTACGGCACGGAGCTGCGCAGTACGTTGATGGCGCCCCGGGCGACGTTCCCGGCCGCGCCGCCGCCCGTCCGGTAGCGGGGCACCAGCAGCTGGGCGCCCTTCTCGGGCACGGCGCCGCAGGCGCGCATCGTCCCGTCGGGCTCGCGTACCTCGGGCGGGAACGCGAACTCGCCGGTGACGGCGTCGATCCGCACATGCCGGTCGTCCGGCAAGGAGGCGCCGAAGTGCTCCACGGGCGTCCACACCTGCCAGCCCTCCGCGGAGGACACCTGGACCACCGGCGGCTCCCCGTCCAGCAGCAGCGGCACCCTGGTCACGGAGAACCGCTGCCCGGCGACGCCCTCGGAGACGCCCAGCGGAACGTCCAGGACGGTCTCCGCGTGCTCCACGTCCGCGGTGCCGCCGACGGTGAACACCTCGGCCTCCCGGATCGTCGGCGACTCGGAGTAGAACGGCTGGCCCGGCTCCGGGGCCGTGACCCGGCAGCGCAGCCACCCCGCCCGGTACCCCGCGGCCACCGACGTGGTGTGCCCGGCGGGAACGAACACCGTGACCTCACCGGGCCTGTTCAGCCCGCCGGTGCTGTCGGCGCCGGTCCGGCACGTCACCCAGCGGGCGCCGTCCCACGCCTCCCAGACCAGCGGCGGCTGACGCGGGTCGACGCCCACCCCCTCCACCCGGCTGTCCAGACGTACGGCGACGATGCACCGGGGCACGGCGGTCGGCAGCCCGAACAGCACGGCGTCGCCCGGCTCCGGCCGCGGCTGGAAGCACCGCACGTCCTGGCCCGCGCCCAGCGGCGCGGTGCGGTCGGTCTGCTCGCCCGACACCGGCGCGGTGACCAGCCGGACCAGCGAACTCGGGACGACGGAGAGGTCCTCGGGGGTGGCGAACACCACCGCCTCCTCGGCCTCGCCGCGCGAGGTGGCGACCTCCGTCCCCGCCGGGAGCAGCACGGTCTCCGGCTGCGGGGCCGACAGCCAGAAGTCGACCTCCGCGCGCGCCGCCGTCGGCGGGAACAGCGTGACGCCCAGCAGGTCGAGGAAGGCCGAGTAGTTCTTGTCCGGCACCCGGTTCAGCCGGTACAGCAACTGGTCGACCATGTACGCGAACGTCTCGATGAGCGTGACCCCGGGGTCCGACACGTTGTGATCGGTCCACTCGGGGGTGCGCTGCTGGACGTAGCGCTTGGCCTCGTCGACGAGCTGCTGGAAACGCCGGTCGTCCAGGTTGGGGGAGGGCAAGGCCATCAGCGCGCCCCCGCTTCCTCGGAGCCCTCGGAGGAGGGGATGGTGTAGAAGGGGAAGACGAGGTTGCGCAGATCGTTCGTGGCGCGCACGGCGTAGTGCACGTCGATGTACAAGGTGCCCTCCTCGACGGCGTCGAACGCGATCACCACATCGGTCACCTCGATGCGCGGCTCCCAGCGCTCCAGCGACGCGCGGACCTCGCGCGCGATCCGCCCGGCCGTGGCGCCGTCGCCGGGGGCGAAGACGTACTCGTGGATGCCGCAGCCGAACTCCGGGCGCATCGGACGCTCGCCCGGCGCCGTGCCGAGGATCAGCCCGATCGCCTCCTCGATCTCCTGGTCCCGCTCGACCATGCCGATGCCCCCCGTGGGACCGACCCGCAGCGGGAAGCCCCAGCCGCGTCCGATGAAACCGCCGCTCACACCGGGCCCCCGATCAGGACGTTCAGCGCGCCGCTGCTGATCTGCGCGCCGCAACTGGTGGTGTCCCGCATACGGGCGGCCGGCAGCCCGCCGATCAGCACCTGACCGGTGAGCGCGGAGGCGGGGCTGGGCATGATGACGTTCCCGGGCCCGAGCGCGGCGTGCGGGGGGACCACGCACACGTGCAGGCTGCCGACGACGGCCGCGGGCCTGCCGCCGATCAGCACGGTGGCCACGGCCGCGGCGCCCGGGGGAGGGGTGCCGATCAGACCGCCGTGAACGGTGGAGTCGCCCGTCCGGGCTGCAGGGGGCATGGTCGCTGTTCTCCTTGCTGCGAAAAGGACTTCGGCCGCCGTACGGGCCGCTTCGGGGCGTCAGTTGATCCGGATGAGCTTGGCCTTGAGGACGGCGAGCAGCCCGCCGTCGACGGTGACCCCCGTCCTGCCGTTGACGGTCACCGAACTCCCCTTCACATTCACCTCACCGGTGCCGGCGTCCAGCGTGATGCCGGATGCGGAAAGGGTCACGGAGCTCAGCACCCGGGCGCCGCCGGGGGCGAACACCTTCAGCGCGATCTCGTCCCGCCGCTCGTCCAGCGTGACGTCGAGCCGCTTGTCGCCGCTGGCCAGCCGGACGCCGGACGTCCCGCGCGGGCTGTCCAGCAGCTCCAGCCGGTGCCCGGAACGGGACACCAGCGAACGGCGGTTGACCCTGCCGCTGGTGGGGTCGACCAGCGGCACGTCGTGCGGCGACGGCTTGTCGACCCCGTTGTAGAGGCCGCCCAGCACGTAGGGGCTGTCCAGCAGGCCCTGCTCGAATCCGACCAGCACCTCGTCGTTGACCTCGGGACTGAACACACCGCCCCCGCCCTGGCCGCCCCACTGCACCGTGCGGACCCAGTCGGACACATAGGTGTCGTCGAGCCAGGGGAACTTCAGCCGGACCCAGCCCCGCTCGTCCCTGCCCTCACGGATGTCGGTGACCACGCCGATCGCCAGGCCCGGCACGCGGGGACTGCGCGAGGGCGCGTTCGCGCCGCCGGCCAGTCCCGCCAGGGAGCGGTCGGGCGCGGCGCTCACCAGCACGGTCGTGCGGTAGCCGCCGTTCGGCTCCAGCACGTGGTGCGCGGCGGTCGCCGTGTAGCGGCCGGAGAACGCGGGCCCGACGTTGCCGAGCGCCACCGGCTCACCGGCCCGCAGATGGGGGTTCCCCTCGGCCACCGCCTCGATCTCCCCGAAACCGGAGCTCACCGAGGAGGCCAGGGAACCGGCGACGGCCGTGGCCTCGGCCTGGGTCCGGTACGGGGTGTCGGCGACCGTCAGCCGGGCGCCCGCCCCGAACGCGCCGGCCGCCTTCGACGGGCTCATCCCGGGGGACACCGTGTCGCTGCGCACGGACTGTTCACGGGCCACCAGCCGCGTCTTGGTCTCGACGTCCCAGCCGCGCACCTCCACGTCGTCGGCCCCGTCCGCCCCGGTCAGCACGGCCCGCAGGGCCAGCAGATTGCGCCCGTACTCGAGAACCATCGGGTTCCGGGCGGCGGAGGTGTCGGGCGAGGGGGCCGACGCGGCGGGCCTCGGCCTCACGAACTGCAGCAGGCCCTGGTCGTCCACCCGTACGTGCGCGCCGCTCTCGCCCGCGAGGTACTGGAGGAACTCCCAGTCGGAGACGTTGGGCTGGGTCAGCTGCCTGTACGTGACGGGCGCGGCCTCGACCCTCCCGCAGGCGAGCCCGGCCCCCGCGGCGACCTTGCGGACGATGTCGGCGGCCCTCATGTTGCGGAAGGCCACCACCTTCCGCCCGCGCTGCAGCCGGTGGGCCTTGGAGAAGGCCCGCACGACGGTGAACGACCCCGTGGTGTCGCTGTCCAGCTCGACCGCGGTGACCTCTCCGGTGAACAGCCGCTCGCGGGCCCGTTCCTGCACGGTGACCACGGATATGTTCAGCGGGGTGCCGATGGTGAGCCCGGTGGCGGTGAGCAGCTTGTGGTCGGGATCCCGGTACGTCAGCACGGCGGTGTCCGGCAGGCCGACGTTCTCGTCGACCACGCAGCTCACCAGCTGGGCCGCCCAGACGGGGGGCAGCTCGCCGGGGGCCTCGACGATCGGATCGGCGGCGAAGGAACGGCCGGGGGCGGTCACCGGCCGCCCTCCGCGGCGGGGGCCTCCAGGCCGGGCACGACCAGCTCCCGGCCGGGGACCAACTGCATCGGGTCGTCGATGTCGTTGGCGTGGGCGATCGTGCGCCACGCGGTGGCGTCGCCGTACTCGCGCCAGGCGAGCAGCGGCAGACTGTCGCCCACGACGACCCGGTGGGTGCGCCGCGCCTCCCGCGAGCCCGACGTCGGGTTCTGGCCGGGCGTCTCGCTGCTCGCCTCCTCGATGGAGAGGGAGCAGGTGGCGCGCAGCGGCTTCCCGTCGACGTCGAAGAGGGTGTACGAGATGGACAGGCTGGACATCACACCGTCGAACGAGGTCGTCCGGGACGTGCCCCAGTCGAAGCGCACCCAGGGGCTGGCCGGCGTCTTGCGGGCCAGGCTGTTGGGGGTGGGCGCACACGCCAGCATCAGCTGCTCCACCGCCTTCTCCACCGAGTTGTCATGGGTGGCCGTGGCGTCGAGGAAGACCTCCATGGACAGGGTCCGCGGCCCGCTGCCCACGAACTCGGGCAGCGCGGACTGCTCGGCCATCCGGGACGGCGTGCGCCGCCACTCGGTGCTCTTGTTCAGCGACAGCCGCGCCGGGTTGAACTGCAGCGTGAGCTGGGCGATCCTCCCGCCCGGCTTGGCGCCGACCTCCGCGGGCGGCTCCATGATGGTCAGCTGGGCGCGAGCACGACTCGTGCGGGCGACGGGCGACATCGCGTTCCTCCTTCCGGAACTTCACGTGTGGCGGACGGGACTTCGGGTCTGAGGGACTGCTGGGGCCCGTGAGCGATCCGATGAGCGCTCAGGAGGGCTCCAGACCCTCGTGCGCGATCTCCAGCGTCTCGACGGCCGGCTGGGAGCTGGCGGGGTCGAAAGAGGGGCCCTGCCAGCGGACCGGCACGATGCCCTGTACCTGCCAGCTGATGATGCGGCTGAGGTCGGGACGGAGCGCGACGATCTCGCCGTCCTTGCGCTCGACCCGCTGGATCGTGTCGTTCAGCCATCGGGCGATCTTGAGCGTGTCGGCGGTCACCGGGCGGGTCAGCGTGATGTTCGTCCAGGTGATCCGGCCCGGCAACTGCCAGGTGAAGCCGTTGTTGCCGCCCTCGGCGTACTGCTCCAGCTCCACCTCGGCCCCCAGGCCCGCGCAGGTGTGGAAGGCGCCCAGGTCGTTGCCTCCGATCACCAGTTTGAAGAACACGCTCGTCGCGAAGATGTTGTCCGTCATGTGCTTTTCTTCTTCTCTGCCGTTTTCCCAGTGCGTTGCCGGCTGCTTCCCGGCGCTTCGCCGGGCCGGGCCGTCGTCAGCGGCGGCCGTCGTACAACCGGCCGGTGCGCTCCCGGCCCCGGCGCAGGTCCGCGCGGATCAGCCGGCTCACCGGATCGAGCAGGCGTCGCGCCAGTTCCTCGATCTCCGCGCCGGTCACCCGGTGCGCGGCCGGAGTCACCGGGTCGGGCGGGTCGGCCGATCCGGTCCCGGACGAGGGACCGGTCGGCTTCACCGGGGCCGCCCTGACCGGAACGCCGATGATCCCGGCCTCGGCCGCCGCGCGCTGCACGGTCCGGGCCGCGGGCCCCGGATCGCCCGTCCCGGCGGCCGGACCGGGGGCGGGACGCGGCGGCTGCGGCACCCGTACCGACAGGGCGGGCGCTCCGCCCGGCACGCCGCCTCCGGGCGCCGGACCGGTGATCGCCGGACCGCCGGACTCGGGCACCACCGGCATCGCCGCCCGCTGTACGGCGAGCGCGCCCGGCCCCGGTCCGGCCGTCGCGGGCGGATGCGGGCGCACCACCGGGACCGGCCCGGCGGCGGACGGCGCGGACGCCCCGGAGGAGGACGCCGTCGCGTGTGGCACGGGGGCCCCGGGGGAGGACGGTGACGCCTGTGGTATAGACGCTCCGGGGGACGGCGGTGACACGTACGGCAGGGCCGGCGCGTGGCGCGGGGACGGGGACGGCGGAGCGGGGACACGGGCCGGGAGGGATTCCCAGCGATCCCGCGCCGACGGCTGGGCGTCGAGCCGGGACGGCGCGGCCGGCCCACTCCGCGCCGAACGCCGGACCCGCCGCAGCAGGGAGCTGCCCACCCACGGTCCGCGCCCCGCCCGGCCGTTGCCGGTCGTGGTCCCGCTCGCCCCGTCGCCGCCCGCCGCGGGGCGAGCCGGAGGGCCGGACGCCGTACGGCCCGACGGGGTCGCGTTCGGAGGGGCCGCGGGCCCGGGGTCGCCGGACACCGAGCGCTGGACGGTCCCGCCGGGCCCCGGCCCTCCGGGCGTGCGCGCCCCGCGCGCCAGCCGTTCGGTTGCCGGTGCCCGGCCGTCGGTGTGGGACCGGTGCGGCGGGCCGGCTATGGCGGGACCGGGATGCGGGTGAGGGGCCGTCGGCCGGGGCGAGGCGCCGGATGACGGCCGGTACGGCCCGGGCGACGCGCTCCCCTGTCCCGATGCGGGCGCGGCGGCCCCGGGCTGCGGTACGTCACGACGCCAGGTGGCCGCCACGACCGGGCGGGCCGTGCCGCCGTCCGCCGCCGACGCCGCCGGGGCGGAGAAGCCCTCGGCCGAACCGGTGCTGACCTTCAGCGCCCTGTTCGGGAGCAGATCACGCGACCGCCGCACGACGGGCAACCGCCCTTCGACGTCGCCGGTGGGCCGGTATGCGCCTGTCGGCGCTCGCTCCGGGGCGACCCGCCGGACCCGTACCGGAGCGGCGGGACCCGAAGGAGCCGAACGCACCGAAGAAGCCGAACGCACCGAGGAAGCCGAAGGGGTCGAACGGCTCGGAGGAGTCGGAGGGGTCGGCGAAGCCGGGGGATTCGGGGACGTGGAGGAAGAGGATCCGGTGGCGGGTGCGTTCGCGGGCGTACGGGCGTCCGCCGTGCGCTGGACGGCCGCGGAACCCGGCGCGGCCGAGGCGGAAGACGCGGACGCGGGCGACGAGAGCACCGGCATCCCGGAAGGCCCGTCCGGCTCTGCCGATGTCCGCACGGGCCCGGCCGACGCGGCCGGCGGGGGAGCCGAGGATTCCCGCGACGGTGTCGTGCCCTGCCCGGGGCCCATGGCTCCCGGAGCCGTCCGACGGCGGTCACCGAGCAGAGGAGCGTCGTCCCGCGACCTGGCAGTCGCGGGGAGCGAGGGGAGCGGAGCGCCGATCCCGCCGCGGGCACGCCTCGGTGGGCCGGCCCGGTCGGGCGGTGGCGGCGTTGACGACTCGCCGGACCCCGAGGGCTTCGACGGCTCGTGCCCAGCGGGCCTTTGAGCCTGTTGCGGACCGGAGGACGAGGCCCGTGCCGGGGCCGGCGCCGACTGGACGGACGGGGACGACCGGGGAGCCCGGGGCGGTTCGGCGGCGTCGGGACGCGG
The DNA here is from genome assembly GCF_037034285.1 of Streptomyces tyrfis. Classification (NCBI taxonomy): domain Bacteria; kingdom Bacillati; phylum Actinomycetota; class Actinomycetes; order Kitasatosporales; family Streptomycetaceae; genus Streptomyces; species Streptomyces tyrfis. The sequence goes on from NZ_JBAGJZ010000010.1 coordinate 99,036, forward strand.
GGACGGCTGCGGGCGCGCGGACGGTGTCGTTGCCTCCGGCCGATGCGCGGTCGGCGGTTCCGGCGTCTGCGATGACTGCCGCTGGAGTACGGGCATGCCCGGTTCGGGCTGCTCCGCCGGGCCGGAGGGGGCGACCCCGCGCCGCTCGGCCGGGTCGGCGGGCACGGCGCCGGAGGGCAGTTCCCGCAGCGGCTTGCCCAGGGCGGGCCGCACCGCTGTGGTACCGGGAGGCCTGGAGGGGCTATCCGCCGTCGGCGTGGGTGGGGATGTGGGTGAGGCGTCAGGCGCTGGGGCGGTGGCGGTGGGATCAGTGCCGGGGCCGCCCGGCCGATCGGACGTGGTGCGCCGCGCCGCGCCATCGCCCACGACGGGGTCGGACGGAGCGGAGCCCGCGATCGGCGGAATTCCGGTGATGTGCCTCAGCGGCATCGCCGGGCGACGGGCGACGATCAGCGGCGGTGCGGTCCGCCGGGGGCGCACCGCATCGGGGCGGGTACGCCGGAACGCGGCCGGCGCCGACACGGCGTCCCCGGCACGCTGCGATGCCGATGCCGATGCCGATGCCGATGCCGATGCCGATGCCGATGCCGATGCGGGAGCGGGAGCCTGGGCGGGTCCCGGGTCTTCGGCCGACGCCGCGCCCTTCGTCGGGGACGTTCCCGACGCGGTCCTGGGGTCGGTCGCTCCGCTCCCTCGAACGGTCCGTCCCGGTGTTCCCGGGCCGGAGGCGGCGGCAGGCGCCGGAGCGCTCGACCGCTGGACGGCCGCCGGGCCCCGCCTCCCACCGCTCGTTCCCCGGCCGGCCGAACCGTCCGCCGCGGCCGGCACGCCCGCGGCGGGTTCGGCGCTCCCGTCCGCGTCCGGCCGGGCTGCGCGCAGGAGCAGCGGCCCACCGGCGGACACCGTATGCGCGTCCGCGGGGCGGGCGACCCCGCGGATGAGGCCCACCGGCGCGGACGGCATCACGGCATGGCCGAGTTCGCCGCCGAACGCGACGTTCTGCCACGAGGCGAGGCCGGACCGGAATCGCAGCCCGTCGCTCACCCCGATCGAGGACCGGGCCACGGTCACCGCCGGCGGCGCGACCTGCCGCCAGCCGCCGTCCCAGTCGCCGCCCCGCCGACCGGCCCGGTCGGCGTCCGGGCCGACGCTCGGGGCGGCGTCCGGGCCGGTCCCGGTCGCCGGCCCGGCACCGGCTCGGTCCTCGCCCCGGGAAGGGGCGTCGGACCGTGTCCGGTCCGCTCGGCGGAACCAGTCGCCGAACCCCATACGATCACCCGCCTTCGTTGACGCGGGTGTTGATCCGCGCTATCTCCCGTACCCACTGCTGACGCTCGCCGTGGGTGAGGTCGAGGATGTCCTCGCGCTGCCAGTGGAAGTGGTAGGCGACGTACGCGATCTCCTCCCGCAGGCGGGGAAGCGCGTACGTCACGATTCCCCCAGGCGCCCACCCGAGAGATCCACCTCGAACGAGCCGTGGCACAACGGACACGTCACCGCGGCGTGCGTGTGGCCCTCGCTGTTGATCCGCCGGTAGAAGTCCTGCAGGAACGCCACATCGGTGGCGTACATCCGCTCGACCACCCCGGCGTGCACATCGGTGATGGCGCCGAGCCGGGTGATCACCTGACTCAGCAGCACCACGCTCAGGTACGCCGGGTTCTCCTTCACCCGCAGGTCGATCTGCGGACGCAGCTCGTCCCGTGCCGTCGCCAGCCGCATCGAGCCCTGCCGGTGCACCTGGCCCTCGTCGTCGACGTAACCGCGCGGCAGCTCGAACTCGAACTCCGTGCGCAGGTCCTGGCGTTCCCGCTCCCGGGCCGCGGGCGGCGCGGAGGCCTCCTCGCGGGCGGCGGACGGGGCGGGCGCGAGGGTGTCGAGGACTTCGTCGAGCCCGCCGGACGTAACGGTCCTGCGCCTCATTCGACCACGATCTCCTCGAAGGTGATGGTGACCGTCTCGGTGGCCGCGCTGGACTCGCCGGCCTTCAGCGACGGACCCTCCCACTTGCTGGCCCAGCCCTGCATGAGCTGGATGCGCCGGACCGTGTCGCCCTTCGAGTCCTTGATCTCGATGGTGAGGTTCTGGCGCGCGGCGTCGACGGCCCCCTTGTTGAGGGTCTCCTTGATCCAGTTGGTGAACTCGCTGCTCTTGTCGATCCCGCGGGTGATCGTCACCTCACCCGCCTGACGGGCGCCGGGCTGCTTGCGGATGATCTGCTTGCCCTCGGCGGTCACCTGACGGACCTCGACGACTTCCTCCTCGACGGTCAGACCGCTGACCTCCTGGATCGACTCGACGAGATAGCCGCCGAGCTGCACGCCGAAGACGTGGGTGGAAAGAGCGTCGCCCTCTGCCATGGCTCTGTGTCACCTGTTCTGTGTGCGGACCCTGCCGGGTCACTCGTTGACGAGGCTGGTGCTGTCGGAGAACTGCGCGAGGCGGAAGACCACGAACTCCGCGGGCTTCACCGGAGCCACGCCGATCTCGCACACGACCTGCCCGAGGTCGATCGACTCCTGCGGATTGTTGTCGCGGTCGCACTTCACGTAGAACGCCTCCTCGGCCGTGCGGCCGAAGAGAGCGCCCCGACGCCATTCCTCGGTGAGGAAGGCGGTCACGTTGCGCCGGATGCTCGACCACAGGCGGTCGTCGTTCGGCTCGAACACCACCCACTGGGTGCCCAGGAGGATCGACTCCTCCAGGTAGTTGAAGAGGCGGCGCACGTTGAGGTAGCGCCAGGCGGGATCGGACGAGAGCGTGCGGGCGCCCCAGATCCGGATGCCGCGGCCCGGGAAGGCGCGCACGCAGTTGACGCCGATCGGGTTCAGCAGGTCCTGCTCGCCCTTGCTGAGACGGATCTCCAGGTCCAGCGCGCCGCGGATGACCTCGTTGGCGGGAGCCTTGTGCACACCGCGCTCGCCGTCGCTGCGCGCCCACACGCCGGCGACATGACCGCTCGGCGGCATCAGGGTGTTGCGGCCGGCCGCCGGGTCGAAGACGCTGATCCACGGGTAGTACACGGTCGCGTAGCGCGAATCGAAACCGGCGTCGTCGTTGCGCCAGGCACGGACCCGCTGCGCGCCCATGCCCGACGGGGTGTCCAGCACGGCGACCCGGTCGCCCATCTGCTCGCAGTGCGAGATCAGCGCGGTCTGGACGGTCTTGACGCCCTCCGCGTCGATGTCCCCGCGCCGATGGGCGCTCATCAGGTCCGGCACGGCGACCATGGTGATCTCGTCGATCGCTTCGAGCCCCGCGAGCCCCGTGCGCTCCGACGCGTCCCCGACGAACTCGGCCAGGTCGACACGGGCAGCACCGGCCCCCGGGCCGGCAGCGGCGGGGGAGAGCGGGAGGACCTGGTTCTCGGGGCGGCTCTGGGCCGCGCCGGGCTGCTCGACGACCTCGATCAGCTTGGACTGGCGGGCCTGGGTGACCAGGTAGCCCTTCACGCTCTTGCGGGTGGAGACGTCGAAGGTCTCCACCACCTTGCCGCCCTGCCGCACCAACAGCCGGAACCGGTCCTCCGGAGGGTTGTCCCCCTCGACGTCCGCGACCTCCACCGAGAGGTCGCCGCTCGTACCGGGCCGCGCGGACACCAGGAAGCCCCCGAGAGCGGCCGACGGAGCCGCCGCGGCGGCGGATCCGGCCGCCGAGTCCTGGGCGGCCCCGCCCACCCGCACGATGTAGGCCGCGCCGCCGCCGTTGGCGAAGTAACCGTGGACCGCGAGCGTGAGATACGTGTCGGGCGCGTAGGCGCCGAAGGTCTGGACGTACTGGTCCCAGCTGGTCACCAGGGTGGGCCGGTGGAAGGGACCGGTCTCCGCGAAACCGACGAAGGCTGCGACCGCCGTGCCGACGCCCTCGATGGGCCGTGCTCCGGACTGCACCTCCTCCACGTATACGCCGGGGGTGAGGTACGACGGCATGCTCGCTCCTTCGGGTGGTCATCCGGTCGACGCCCAGTCTTGTCGGGCCGCCCCGGCGGGCAGTAGGCCTCGGAGTCCTGGGCACGGGGCAACGACGCTGCCTTTCCAGGCACCCCGGCGACGGGGAGTTCTTCCCCGCGCGGACGTGCGACGCAGGCCTCCCGAGCCGGCCCGTGGCCATGCGCCCGGCCCATTCGGCGAAAGAGAGATGAACTCCGCCAAGACGGCGGACATATGACGGCGCGTCGACGGAATGGCCGACGGGAAGCACGCGCGCCCGGGCCCGGTGAATGGCGGCGGTCGAAGGCACATGGGGGCGCTCCCGCCGGGGCGCCGGAAGCCCGTGGCCGGAGCCCGTTGGAGGGGATCACTCTCGGCCAGAATCAGACGGGCGCGACCCCGCGGACGGGTCCGCATCGCCTGTGTGCGCGGGGAACGGGTTTCGCCAACTATCGGTAAGCCGGGTTTCCACGGATCGGAATTTCTGCTGTTCTCGTCCCGTGCGGGGGGAAAGCGGGAGGCCCGGCGCTCTGTTCTACGGTGCGAGGTCGCTCAGTATGCCGCTGACATTGAGTACCTGATGGCATCCGGATGCTTGGGTTCCGGTGGCTGGAGTGCCCGGCTTGTCGCATGTCACGGAAGCGGTGACGGCGGCGTTCTCCGGAATCTGGATGGGGGTGACCCAGTGATAGTCCTGGTTGCGGAAGGTCTCCAGGGCGATGGTGGTGATCTTCCGGTTCCCGAACGTGATGGTCAGCACCCCTTCGTCGCCCTGGAAGTTCGCCACCACGATGTCCGTGACCTCGAACACCTTCCCCCGGGGCACCCGGTACGTCCCCTTCTTCTCGGCCCCGGCCCTGGTCTGCACGTCGATCGTCTCCGACATCTGCTGGTTGCCGCCGCCCGTGCCCGTCGTCGAGCCGGAGCCGCCCGAGCCGCCGGGGCCGGTGGACCGGCCGGGACGGGGCTCCTGGCTCCCGTCCTGCCCCTGGCCGCCGCCCGGGTCGCCGGAGCCGCCGGTCGACGCCGAGCCCTGCTGACCGTTGCCGGGCCGCTCCTTCTCCGCCGCCTCGGCCGCCGCCTGCTTCGCGGTGCTCCGCACCGCGGGCCGGACCAGCGCGAACCACGCCAGAAGCAGGGCGAGCAGCGCGGCCAGCACGATCAGCAACCACTTCGGCAGGAACGGCAGTTGGGCGAACTCGCCGGACACCGTCTCCGTCGGGCGGGGCTGTTCGCCCTCGGTCTCCCCTACTGCCCGTTCGGCCGCCTCGACCTCGAACGGCCAGGTGGCGGGCTTGCCGAACCAGATCAGCTTCCGGGCCCGCACCCGCAGGCCCATCTCGGCCAACTCGCCCGGTTCCAGGCGTTGCCCGCCCGGCGAGAAGGCCAGGCGGAGTTCCTCCCCGGCCTGCGTTCCGGTGAGCGCGACGTCGACCGGGGTGTTCCCCCGGTTCTGCACCGAAGTCCGGAACCGGGCGCCCAGCCAGCCGCGGCGGCGACGCGGATCCAGCTGGGCCCGGATCTCGTGGAAGGGCTCCACGACCACCGAGGCCTCGGGGACCGCCACCGACTCGGGGCGCTCCGCGGGCAGGACGCGCACCCCCAGAGGCGTCTCCCCGGCCCGGACCTCGGGGGATCTGGGCGGGGCCAGCCGCACGGTCACCACCTCGGAGGTGCCCGGATAGAGCGAGACACGCGCCGGTTCCACGGTGCTCCACGCGGCGCAGTCGCCGACCACTTCGAGCGTGTAGGCCTCGACGATGTCGCCGTCGTTGCGCACGGTCAGGGCCGTCGTCGCCTCGGCGCCGGGCGACACCGTCACCGTGGACATTTCGAATTCGGCAGATGTGGTCACGATGCGACGTTAGGCCGCGGACGCGGTGGCACAGCAGAGACGCGAGGGCAACGAACGGGCAGGGCTTGTGCCCCGACGGCCCAACGGCACGGTGTCCCCGAGCCTCCGTCCCGGGCCAGGTCCCCCTGACGGAACCGGCGCGAAACGGAACGGCGACCGGCACATCGACAGCGGCACCTGAGAAAGACGAGCACGGAACGATGACGATGACAGACGTGAACAACGGAGCGGCGGCGCACGGGCAGTTCCGCAGGCCCACCGCCGCGGAACGCGCCGCGCAGCGCGGCGCTCGGAGGGCCCCCTCGGGCAGGGTCTCCGTAGCGGTGTACGCGGAGGATCTGATCCTGCAGACCGGCGTGATCCATCAACTGCGCCCACGTCCCGAGATAGAACTGACGGCGGAGTCCGAGGCCGACCGGGCCCAGGTCTCCTTAGTGGTGGTGGACATGGTGGACGAGCCCACCGTCCGGCTCCTGTCCCGCCTCCAGCGCAACGCCGCGACCCGCACCGGACTCGTCGTCGGCTTCTTCGAATCGGGCGCGCTCCAGACCCTGATCGAGTGCGGTGTGGCCGCCGTGCTCAGGCGCGGGGAGGCCGACCAGGACCGGCTCGTCCACCTGGTGACGGCGATAGCCAACGGCGAAGGCGTGCTCCCGGGCGATCTGCTCGGAAAGCTCCTCGACCACGTCAGCAGCCTCCAGCGCACGGTCCTCGATCCCCGGGGGCTGTCCCTCTCCACCCTCACGGCACGGGAGGCGGAGATGATCCGGCTGGTGTCGGAGGGCTTCGGCACGGCGGAGATCGCGCAGAAGACCTCGTACTCCGAACGCACCGTCAAGAACGTGCTGCACGAGATGGCGACACGGCTCGAACTGCGCAACCGGGCGCACGCCGTCGGCTACGCCATGCGACACGGACTCATCTGAGTCCCGCCCCCCGTGCGGACGGCGTGCCGACGCCGCCCGCACGGGAGCGCTTCGGTGTTCTCGGAGCGGGGAGCCGGAGAGGCGGACGCAAAGGGCAGCGGCTCCTTCCCCCGATCCGGGTACTCGGGGCCTGTTCCCGGCCGCGGCCGAGCGGGATGCTGCTGAGGGGAGCGTCATCAACCAGACTGTGAGGTGGGCCGTGACCGGCACTGCTGGCCCGGCGAGGCAGACCCGGCTGCGCCGACTGGCGGGCGTGGTGGTGCTGTTGGCGCCGCTTCTGGTGGCGGGCTCCACGTCCGCGCCGCAGGACGCGCCGAGAGCCGCCGCAGAGGTGGACGAGAGCCCTGCGGATGCCGGGCGGATCGCCTTCGCCGGTACCGGACACCGCAGCCTCGGCCGGGTCTCCCCGTCGGACACCGGCACCAGCGCCCCGCTGTTCGGCACCGGACCGACCCACTACGACCAGGACCCCTCCGCACGCGGCGAGACACTGGTCTTCACCAGCCTGCGCGACTCGGCGCGCCCCCAGGTGTACGTGCGCGAGCCCGGCGGGGCGGTGCGCAGACTCACCGCCGACCGCGACGCCGCCCACCCAGAACTCTCCCCGGACGGACGGACCGTGGTGTTCGACTCCGCGGAGCCGGGGCCCGGCGGCCGGGTCCAGCACGACCTGTGGACGGTCGGCGTCGACGGAACCGGCCTGCGACGGCTGACGGACACGGGCGCCGACGAGACCCACCCGACGTTCTCCCCGGACGGCGGCCGGATCGCCTACTCGGCGGACGGCGACCCCCTGCGGGGCAGGCAGATATACGAACGGGCCGTGTCCGGCGGCCGGGCGACCCGGATCAGCGACGGGCCGCCCGGCGACGCGACCGAACCGGTGTGGAACCCGGTGGACGACGACACCCATCGCGCCCGCGTCGCCTACACCCTCGCCTCGGACGAGGAGACCGGCCCCCGGCTCCGGGTGACCGAGGGCCCCGGCGACGACCGCCCGCTGCTGGCCGGTGTGCAGGCCGGCTGGCGCACCCGCTCCGCCGCCTGGCTGCCGGACGGGAACGACCTGGTCTTCCTCAGCCCCGACACGACCTGCGGGTGCAAGGACTACGACCACGTCTACCGGGTGACCTCCTTCGACGAGAACGAGCCGGGCCTGGTGCTGGGCGAGGACCGCGAGGTCGAATCACCCACCTGGAGCGGCCCCATGGACACCGGGACCGTCGTCGTGACCCGGCGGACCGTCGCGGACGCGTGCGTCGTGACGCTCCAGGACGTCAGACAGGACGGCTCGGATCCGCGGGACCTGGGACTCACCATCCTCAAGGAGGACCCGGAGGCCGACAGGAACACCGACCACGCCAAGGACCCCCTGTTCGACCCGGCCGACGGCTACGACCCGTGGACCGAGCGGCAGAACTACACGCCGGACGGCCGACGCATCGTCGTGACCCGCTTCGAGGGCCCGGAGAACGAGCGCGTCGAGCGGATCTGGCTGGCCGACGCCGACGGCCAGCACCCGGAGCCGATGCCGCTCGCCGGGCGCGGCCCCCGTGACTGGGACACCGACCCCACCTTCTCCCCGGACGGCACCAGGCTGGCGTTCACCCGGTCCTCGCCCGGCAGAGCCGACGGGCAGCCGGGCCCGAGCGGCATCCTGATCGCGGACGTCGCCACCGGGGCGATCACCGGCCGGATCGTCCCGCCCGAGGGGCAGCCGACGGGCGGCGACGCCCAGCCCACCTGGTCCTCGGACGGCACCACCCTCGCCTTCACCCGCAACCACGTGATCCGCGGGGTCGGCGGCGTCAAGCACGTCTGGACCGTCCCGGTGAAGGCGCTCGACCAGCAACGGGACCTCAGCGCCACCGCCTGCCCCGGGGAATGCGAGGTGATCGACGACAGCCCCGCCTTCTCCCCGGACGGAGGCCGGATCGCCTTCAACCGCAAGGACGGCGGCGGCCGGGTCAACGAGCGCGACGGAATCCTGGTGACCTCGCCCACCGGCGACGGATGCCGGGTCGTGCTCCCGTCCGCCCTGCGGAACGACCCCGGCGCGTGCGGGCAGGAGCTTCCCGACGCCGCGCAGAGCGGGCCCTTCCAGCCCCGCGACGTGGCCTGGTCACCGGACGCCCGACGGCTGGTGCTGAGTTCGCGCCGGACCGTGGAGGCGAACTCCCGGGAGCGGCTGAAGGTGCTCGACCTCGTCAGCGGCCGCCTGACGCCGCTGACGAACGGCCTTGCCGGACGTCAGAAGGAGCCCGCCTACCAGCAGTCGGTCGACCTGTCGCTGACCGCGCCGCCCACCGGACCCGAGGTGGAGACCGGTTCCTCCGGTTCGGTGACCGTCACCGTCACCAACCGGGGACCCGCGCACTCGCCCGGCACCACGTTCACCGCCGACCCGCCGCCCGGCGTGCGTCTGGACGGGATCACCACTCCGGCCGGTTCCTGCGCCACCGGGTCGCCGCAGTGCGACCTCGGCGTGCTCCCGCCCGGGGCGAGCGTGGACGTCACCGTCCGGCTGACCGGGGTGACCGCCGGGGACCAGCGGATCGGCTGGTCGGTCGCCGGCGCCGTACTGGACCCGAACCCCACGGACAACGCCACCGCGACCGTCGTCCCGGTCCGGGACGCGCCGGCGCCCACGCCCACCCCGACGCCCACACCCACCCCCACGGCCTCGCCGCCCCGGCCCCCGGCCCCCTTGCCGCCCGAACCCCGGGCGGGACCCGGCGTCGTCGTCCGGGCCCAGCCCAGCCCCGGCTTCGTCGGCGGCCGGGTGGTGGTGACGTACACCGTGCGCAACGGACGGAACGCCCTCGCCACCGGCCTGCGGCTGAGGCTCGGCCTGCCCGCGGGCGTCCCGGCGGGCCCGCTCCCGGCGGGCTGCGCGGCCGGGGTGTGCGCACTGCCCGACCTGGCTCCGGGGGCCTCCACGGTGGTCCGGGTCGTGCTCGCGCCCGACCGGGCACTGAGGACGACCATCACCGGCACGCTGACCACGACCGGCACCGACGCCGACCCCCGCGACAACGTCGCCAGGACCCCGCTGCGCATTCTCAAGCCCCGCATCGTCGCGGTGCCCGCCGTCGGCAAACCGGGGTTCGTCACCTCCGTACGGGGCAAGGACTTCCCGCCGGGGGCCCCGGTGAGACTGACCTGGGAACCCGGGATCACGGCGGCCGCGCCGCCCGCCGTCCCACGCGCGGACGGCACGTTCATCGCGCAGCTGCTGATCCTGGTGAAGGACCGGACGGGACGGCGCGTCATCACGGCCGCCGGACCCGGGTTCAGCCCGGTCACCACAGACTTCCTGGTGGTCGTCGGCGCCATCGCCCCGCCGGACGAGGTGGGGCGCCGGTGATCCACGAAGTCGACGAGGGACTGCGGCTGCTGCTGGTCGAGGCGGGTCTCCAGGAGAGCGGCGTCGACCTGGTCTTCGAGGCGCCGACGAAGGACTGGGCCGCCCGGCGCAACGCCCCCACGGTCAGCGTCTTCCTGCACGGCATCCGCGAGGACGCGACCCGGCGCCGCACCGGCACCGCCGAGGAGCACGACGACGAGGGAATGGTGGTCGGTCGGCGCACCCCGCCGCGCTGGTTCGAGCTGACCTACCTGGTGACCGCCTGGACCAACCGTCCGCAGGACGAACACCGGCTGCTCTCCGAGGTGTTGCGCTGCCTCGTACGGTCGAGCGCGCTGCCCGCCCGGACGCTCACCGGCAGCCTCGCCGAACTGGGGCTGACCGTGGAGATCGAGGCGGCGGGCCCGGGCGCCGACCGGCAGTCCACCGCCGAGGTGTGGTCCGCGCTCGGCGGCGAGCTCAAGGCCGCGATCGACCTGCGGGTGTGGGCGCCGCTGGAAGGCGAACGGACGTCCGCCGGCCCGCCGGTCACCGAAGGGCTGCTGGTGCGGTCCGCTCCCGCGCGGGACGGCGACGGGACGGGCCCGGGGCGCAGGCTGCGCTACGACGGGGCGTCCGACCCCGGCGAGCGGGGCTTCGCCGCGGAACGCGAACGCCGGTTGCCGCCCGGCCGGCGCAGGCGCGGGAGCGCGGCCCGATGACCACGGCACAGGACACCCCGCGCGCCCGCGAACTGCCCGGCGCCCCGACGGCCGTCGGGGAACTCTGGGAGCGGCTGGTCCACGTCGAGCGCCGGGTGAGAAACGCCGTCGCGGACCGGCGGGCCGTCGACCCGCAGGCGGACGACCCCTACCGGGGCCAGTACCTCACCCCCGAGGGGGCCGAACGGATCCTGGCGGCCCGCGACGCGTTCGCCCCCGTACCGGAGTACGCGTCCCGGCCCGCGCCGGACTCGCCGCCCGGGGGCCGGATCGGCAGGCTCGCCGAGGACTTCGGCCTGACCCCGCTCGACGTCGACCTGCTGCTGGTCGCGACGGCGCCGGACATCGACCCCCGGTTCGAGCGGCTCTACGGCTACCTCAACGACGACCTCGGCCGGCGCAGACCGACCATCGGCCTGGCGCTCGAACTCTGCGGACTGCCCGCCGCGAGCTCCGGCCGCTTCCGGTTCTCGCCGTCCGCCCCGCTGATCGCGGGCGGACTGCTGACGGTCCTGGAGGCCGAGCGTCCGCTGCTCTCACGGGTGCTGCGGGTACCGGACCGGATCACCGCCCACCTGCTTGGCGACGACGAACCCGACGGAAGGCTGCGCGGACTGGTCCGGGTGGCCGGCCCCGGGGACGATCCGGACCCGGAGCCCGAGGCACTGCGCGTCGCGGCGGCGCTGGGCACGGGCAGCGGCCTGGTGCATCTGCTGGACCGGGGAGGCGACCCCGGCGGACTCGCCGTGCGGGCGCTGCTCGCCACGGGACGGCGCCCGCTGGTGGTCGACGTCGCGGCCCTCGCCGCCGCCCCGCAACCGGCGGAACTCGTCCGCACCCTGGCGGCCGAGGCCCGGCTCGGCGGAGGCGGTGTCGTCGTCGGACCGATCGAAGGGCTCGCGCCCGAGCGCCCCGAGGGAGCGGGACTGCTCGGCGGCCTCTGCGCGGCGATCAGCGGCACGCCGCTGATCGCGTACGGGAAGAAGGACTGGGACCCGCACTGGAGCAGGGAGAGCCCCGTCCCGTTCCGTGCGCTGCCCGCCGGCCCCTCGGGCGTGGCGCGGCAGTGGAGCCGGGCCCTCGCCGCGGCCGGCGCCGCGGTCGGGCTGCCTCCCGAGAACGTGCGGGCGGCCGGGGAACTCGCGACGTCCGTCACGGCCTGCCGGCTCGATTCCGAGCAACTGCGCAGGGCCGCCACCGTCGCCGCCCGGCTGGCGGCCGCGCAGAAACGCCCGGTGGACCCGCGGGACCTGCGCCGGGCGGTCCGGGCCCAGAACGGCGCGGGGCTCGAACGGCTCGCCCGCCGGATCGAGCCGACCGTGGGCTGGGACGACCTCGTCCTGCCCGCCGCGACCCGCCGCCAGCTGTCCGACCTCGCCCTGCGCGCACGCCACCGGGAGCAGGTGCTGGGCCAGTGGCGCATGCGGCCCGGCGGAGGCCGGGGACGAGGGGTCATCGCCCTGTTCGCCGGCGAGTCGGGCACCGGGAAGACCATGTCCGCCGAAGTGGTGGCCTCGGAACTCGGCATGGACCTCTACGTCGTGGACCTGTCCATCGTGGTGGACAAGTACGTCGGCGAGACCGAGAAGAACCTCGAGAGGATCTTCGCAGAGGCGGCGGACGTCAACGGCATCCTGCTCTTCGACGAGGCGGACGCCATCTTCGGGAAGCGCTCGCAGGTCAAGGACGCCCAGGACCGCCACGCCAACGTGGAGTCGGCCTATCTGCTGCAGCGGATGGAGTCCTTCGACGGGATCGCGGTGCTCACCACCAACCTGCGGGCCAATCTCGACCAGGCCTTCACCCGCCGTCTCGACGTGATCGCGGAGTTCCCCATGCCGGACGCCCGGCAGCGACTGGCCCTGTGGGACCGCTGCCTCGGGACGGCGATCCCGCGGGCCGCGGACCTCGACCTGGAATTCTGCGCGCGTCGCTTCGAGCTGGCGGGAGGGTCGATCCGCGCCTGCGCGGTGACCGCCGCCTACCAGGCGGCGGAATCGGGGGGCCCGCTCGGCATGGAGCAGATCGTCTCGGCCGTGCTCCAGGAGTACCGGAAACTCGGCCGACTGGTCATGGAGAGCGAGTTCGGCCCCTGGCTGGGCCGCGAGCAGGGCGGGCCCCCCGCCCGGTGACGTGACGCCCCGGGGGCACACGGGGGCATGGCCGGACGGCTCGACGGCTCAATGCTCCTCACGGGCCAGCACGAACGTCCGCCGCACCGTCTCGAACGGCTCGTCCATGCGGGTGCCGTCCGGAGCGGCTTCCCCCGCCCCGTGCCGGACGAAGTCCACCACCAACGACTGCCTGACCCCGAAGACCGCGTCGTTCTCCACATAGGGATCGTCACTGCGGACCAGCATGGTGGTCAGTGGCTCGAAGCCTTCGGCGCACAACCGGAAGTGCAGGTGTTCCGGGCGCATCGGTGACCGGTTCGCGGCGCGCAGGATCTCCCCGCACGGCCCGTCGGCGGGGACCGGGTAGCAGCGCGGGGCCACCGACCGGTACCAGAACCGCCCTTCGTCGTCAGTGGTCAGCAGAGCCCGCATGGCCGTCCGGCCGTGCAGCTTGTTCTGCATCTGCACGTCGTAGAAGCCGTTTCCGTCGCTGTGCCAGGTGTCCACCCCGGCACCGGCCACCGGGGCGCCGTCCGGGCCGAGCACCCGGCCGTCGAAGAACAGCGGAGTCCCCGCGACCCCGCCGGAGATGTCCGAGCCGTTCCCCGCCGTCGGCCGGTCTTCGACGAAGAAGGGGCCCAGCAGCGTCGAATCCGTCACCGATCCACCACCCGGATGGTGGATCAGGTCCACCAGGACGCTCAGGCCCAGGATGTCGGACAGCAGGACGAACTCCTGCCGAGTACGCGTACACGTCTTGCCCACACGCTCCAGGAAGTCCATCGCCTTGAACCACTCGTCACCGGTCAGCCGTACCTCCCGCGCGAAGTCGTGCAGGTGCTGCACCAGGCGGACGAAGAGCTCCTTGACCCGCTCGTCCTCCGTGCCGTCGAAGGTCCTCCGCACCACCTCGGTGATCGAGGTCGCCGTCGGGTCGATGGACATCGCACTCCTCCCGTCGTTCGGGCCGCACCGCGCCGCGTCATCCTGCGGTGCCGGCGCCCCTCGCGGGACGACCCGACACGGTCACCTGCCGGAGGTTTCCCTGATGGGGTTCCCGGCCCTCCACCGACCGGCGTAGGCCCTCGGAAGGCGGGCCTGCGGCCCGCACGCGGCACGGACGTGCGAAGGCCCGGGGTGGGACGGGCCGCCCCCGAGGCGGTCGTGCGGCCCGCATCGCCGGCGTCGGGAGCCCGGGCGAGTGTCCGACGCCTCCCGCAGGCGCGTGCCTCTCCCGTGCCACGTCCGACGACAGACCGGTGAAGCCCGGGTTTGCGGATATTCTCCCGTTCTGTTCGTCGCTCATCGGCTGTTGACCGGAAGGGAGCGCTGGAACGCGATCACCTCCGTCGTCGTGGGCGGGAGCAGCGGGCTGGGGCGAGCCGTGGCCCAGCGCCTCGCCGACCGCGGCGACACCCTCGTCGTCACCAGCCGCTCGCGGGAGCGCGCGGCCGCCGTGGCGGGCGAGATCGGCGGCGGGGCCCGGGGACTGCCCCTGGACCTGGCGCGTCCGGAGACGAGCGCCGACGCGCTCGCCACGGTTCGCGAGGTCGACCATCTGGTCATCAGCGCCATCGAGCAGAGCGTCAACTCCCTTGACCACTTCAGCATCACGGACGCGGTGCGGACCGTGACCGTCAAGCTGGTGGCCTACGCCGAGACGGTGCGCGCGCTGCGCGACCGGCTCGCCCCCGGGGCGTCCGTGGTGCTCTTCGGCGGCCTGGCCAAGTTGCGCCCGTACCCCGGCTCCACCATGGTGACCACCGCCAACGGCGGCGTCAGCGGCCTGGTGCGGACACTGGCAGTGGAACTCGCCCCCTGCCGCGTCAACGCGATCCACCCGGGCGCGTTGGGCGACAGCCCCAAGTGGAGCGGGGCGCCGGACCACCCACACGTGGCGCGCACCCCCATCGGACGCCTGGTGACGACGGCGGAGGTCGTCGACGCCACCGAGTGCCTGCCCCGCGACACCGGAGTCAACGCCCAGGACCTGTTCGTGGACGGCGGGCTGCACGCTACCTGAGCCAACGTCAGAAAGAAGGGCGACGGCTCCGTGGAGCCCGGAGCCGAGCGGCCCGTGCATCCGTGGCCGCAGCGGTGATGCGGGATGCCCGCCCCTTCCGCGCAACGCGGCGAACGGCGTCAGACGATCCGGTTCTCCGCGCTGACCATCCAGGCGTGCTTCTCGAGGGAGTCGATGATCGTGTGCAGCAGGTCGGCGGTGGAGGGGTCTTCGCCGTCGATCTGGTCATGGTGGGCGCGCACCGTGTCGGCGGTGGCACGCAGGCGCGCCGTGACGAGATCGACGACGGCGCTCACACTCAGCTCGCCCTCCGGGAACTTCGGGAGCGTGGTCCCCGCCGAGACCGTGTCGGAGCGGCCGTCCGGCAAGGCCGCGAGAGCGCGCATGCGCTCGGCGATGACGTCGGCCGATTCACGGGCGTCGTCGACGATCTGATCAAGCTGCAGGTGCAGGTCCCGGAAGTTGTGGCCGACCACGTTCCAATGCGCCTGTTTCCCCTGGAGGTGCAGCTCGACGAGGTCCACCACGATCTGCTGCAGGGCCCGGGCCAACTGAGGCGAGGCCGTGAATCCGGCCACGTCGGTCTCCGAACGCCGGGAAGTCTGAGGGGAAGCGGTCATGCCGGGCCTCCTGGTGAGAGTGCGACGTGGTGGCCCCCGGAACAGGAAGCCGGTCTTCCTACGCGACCAAGCGTGTACGCGGGGCCTGCCACGTCGCCACCGCGACTGGGCCGCTCGGGCGGACGTCCTGGGGCCGGAGGCGTGAGAACCGAGGAGGACGTGGGCCGCCGCAGTGCGGGAGCGACCCGTCCCCGCCCTCCGCCAGGGGGCGCCCGGCCGCGGCACGGCCGGCATCCGGCGTTCCGGAAGGCCTCCGAAGCACGATGCGAGGCGGCTCGAATGCGCGGACCCGCGGGTCACCCCACCGCGCGCCCGGAGATGACAGCCCTTCCACGACCGGGAAGTCTGGTGGTCCAACCCTGTTTCCGGGAGGGGACGCGGAGCGCCGGTCCGAGGAACGACCCGGAGGGCCAGGAGAGCACAATGGCCCGACACCGTCCCGGCCGTCCGCGTCCCCGCCCGTTGCGAGGCGGAGGCGTTTTCCTCCGGGACGGGTGATCGCCGCCGAGGTTCGTTCGAGTGGACGAGGGCGCCGTCCGGTGTGGTCCGGCCTCCCCGCCCATGCATCACTCGTACGATCCGGAGTCCGCGGACCGTCCGCGTTCCGGCACTCGCTCCGGCCGCCCGCTCTTCCCCGCGGTCGCACGGATTCCCAGGGAGAGACGTGACCCGAACCAGCATCCGTTTCCCGCTGACCTCGGCGGCCGCCGGCCTGGCGCTCATCGCGGCCGCGCTGTCCGCAGGCGTGGGGCGCCCACCGGGGGAGCACGGGGAATACACACGTGCCGCCTACAGTCCCGCGGCGAAGGACGGCCCCTCCCCGAAGAGCACCGGCCCCCTGCTCCGGGATCCGCCGGAGCTCGTCAGCCGCGGCGGTGTGCTCAGGGCGACCATCGTCGTGGAGCGGCGCAAGGTCCGGGTCGGCGACCGCCGGCTGTACGCGACGACGTACAACGGCGCCTACATGCCGCCGACGCTGCGCGTGCGCCCGGGGGACCGCATCGACCTGACCATGACCAACAGGACCGACAAGTACACCAACCTGCACACGCACGGACTCATGGTCTCGCCGCGCGCCCCCGCCGACGACATCTTCATCTCCATCAAGTACGGGCAGTCGTACCACTACGCCTACCGGCTCCCGCGCGACCACCCCACCGGCACCTACTGGTACCACTCGCACGCCGACATGCTCTCCGCCGCCCAGGTCGCCGGTGGGGAGTCGGGCATCATCGTCGTCGACGGCCTGCGACGGCACCTGCCGCCGTCGCTGCGCCGCATCACCGAGCACACCGTCGCGCTCAAGGACTTCCAGGTCGAGGGCGACGCGATCAAGACCCACCCCCTGAGCATCGGCGCGCCCACCAACCGCACCGTCAACGGCCAGCACGACCCCGTGATCCGCATCCGGCCGGGCGAGACCCAGCTGTGGCGTCTGGCCAACATCGGCGCCAACATCTACTACAAGCTGCACCTGCCCGGCGCCCGCTTCCACGTGATCGCCCAGGACGGCGTTCCGGTCCGCAGGATCCGCGCCGAGGACACGCTGCTCATCCCCGCCGCCGCACGCTTCGACGTCCTGGTCCAGGGCGGCGCCCCCGGCACCGCCCGCCTGGAGACGTTGCCGTACGACACGGGCCCGGCGGGGAACCAGTTCCCCCGCGCCGACCTCGCGACCGTCGTCACCACCGGGACGCCCGTGCCCCGGGCAACGATCCCGAGCCGCTTCGCCCCGCAGGAGGACCTGAGCGACGCGACCATCGCGGCCCGCAAGACGATGGTCTACACGGAGAACACGGCGGGCACGGTCTTCTACATCAACGGCCGGACGTTCGACCCGGACCGGACCGACTTCACCTCCACCCTCGGCACCGTCGAGGAGTGGACCGTCCGCAACGACACCGACGAGGACCACAGCTTCCACCTGCACACCGACCACTTCCAGCTGATGAGCACCAACGGGAAGGCCGAAGACCCCTCCCACAGCGTCTACGACACGGTGAACGTGCCCAGGCGCGGCTCCAGCGTCATCCGCGTCCACTTCACGCACTTCACCGGGAGGACGGTCCTGCACTGCCACATCCTCAACCACGAGGACATGGGCATGATGGCCGTCCTCGACATCGTCCCGCTGCGCCCCCACCGGAAGAATCCCGGCAAGTGACCGACGACGGCCCACGACGCACGAGCCCCGGCAGCCGTGGCGGCGAGTTCCGCCACGGCGGCCGGGGGCCGGGTTCGGGCGCGTTCGCCCGCCGCACCCGATCGACCCGTCCGGAACCCTCGACGGAGTGGGCGGTGGAGCTGTGGCCCTCGGGGGTCGCCCCGAGGTCGCAGGAGCCCACCGTATCGAGGTCGTAGCCGAGTTCGTACGGGCGTATCCCGGCCTCCACCAGGGCGAACGTGCGGCCCGCGAGCCCCGCGCCCCGCACGTTCGGCGCCATGTCCAGCCACTCGTCGACGGGCGTCCCGCGCCGCGGTTCCCCAGCCGGTCGACGACCGAGGACGAGCGCACCCTGCGGTTGCGGTACCACTCGGCGCGGCCGTCGCGGATGCGGACGCCGTGCACCATGCCGGCGCCGAGCGTTTCGGATGTGGGCGGCGGGGTCCTCGATGCCGAGCGGATTCGGGCCGTTTCGCGGACAGCGGCCGTCGAGGTGGGCCGGGATCCGGCCGGTGACCGGCAGATCGAACGCGGTGACCTCCTCGGTGACCTGCGCGCAGCTCCCCGACAGATACCGGTTGACCGTCATGACGCCCGTCCTCGTCCCCGCTCGCCGGCGAGGAACGCCCGTCCCACCGCCGCCATCAGCGTGTCGAAGCGGCGGGCCGCCTTCTCCGGCGGGAAGTGGCCGGCGATCTCCGGGCTCATCGCCCCATGTGCCGCCGCCCAGAGGACCTTTGAGATCTCGTGCGCGTCTCCCGGACCGAGCACACCGGGATCGACGCACGCCTGAACGGCCGCGACGGAGGCGTCGAAGGCGCTCTCGGCCGCGCCCAGGGCTTCGGCACTCGGCCGGAAGCCGGGGACCGCCCGCTCGAACATCACCCGGTGGCAGGCCGGTTCGGTCAGTGCGTGGGCACGGTGGGCGGTCGCGAGGTTGTTGAGTCGAGTCAACGGGTCGCCGACGAGCGGTCGTCGAGCGGATGTCGTCAGGGCGCCGGACGTTCCTGCGGCAGTGGCCGGTGCGCGACGGACTCCGCCGGGATCACGTGTGCGGCGGAAGGTCTCCGGTTCCCGTGAAGATCCGGTCCAGGTGGTGGCGCAGCACCGCGACGGCCGACTCCGGCTTCCGCTGGCCCACCAGAATGCTGGTGCCCAGGCCCGCAGCCATGGCCAGAAGACTGATCGCCTCCGTGCGCGCGTCGGCGTCGCGGTCGGCCAGACCGGCTTCCTGCGCCTGTCGCAGCAGGTGGGTCAGGGCGCTCTCGGCGGCGTCGGGGTTGTCGATGAAGGGCTGGGCGGCAAGTGCTCCGTCGGTCACGGACAGGATCGCGTACGAGGTGTAGAGGAGGTGGAAGGCACGGCTCTCCTCGTCGGCCGGGAGGGAGGCCAGGAGCAGCGCTTCGACGGTGGTGCGCGGGTCCGGGTCCTGATCGGCGGGGCGCAGGCGGGCGCTCACGCGTGCGGTGAAGAGGGCGGTCAGATGCTGCAGCCCGTAGAAGAGCAGTTTCTCCTTGGTCTGGAAGTAGTACTGCACCAGCCGCAGCGACACTCCGGCCTCGGCGGCCACGTCGCGCATGCCGACCGCGTGCAGTCCGCGCCGTGCGGCGACCCGGATGAGGGCTTCGGCGATCTGAGTGCGCCGTTCCTCGTGGTCCACGAGCTTTGGCATGGGTCGTATCTCCGCCCGACAGTGGTCAGTTCCCGGTCCAGACCACCTCATGATACCGCTGTACCACCATCGTGGTACGGTCGTATCACGAAGAATCGATCTCTCCGGAGGCGCCCCGTGACCGTGCCCGCGACCCGAACCAGCCCACGCCGCGACATCGGCCGCTACGTGAACGACGCCTTGCGCGACCGGTACTTCGCCGCCTGCGACGTCCTCTACGCCATGGGCGCGCCCGCCCGGTCCGAGACGGACGTGGAGACGAGCTTCGGCACCACGCACGTCTACCGGTACGGCCCGACGGACCCCGCCGACGAGTCCCGTACGCCGATCGTCCTGATCCACGGGTCCGGGGGCTGCTCCGCCCAGTGGTACCCCAACACCCCCGGGCTCAGTGCCCAACGCCCCGTGTACGCGCTGGACACCCCCGGCGATCCCGGTCGCAGCGTGCACCGCGAGCCGATGTGGCAGCCGGAGCGCGCGGCCCAGTGGCTCGACGAGGCGCTCGACGCGCTCGGCCTCGACCGGGTTCACCTCGTCGGTTCCTCCTACGGTGGCTGGCTGGTCCTCAACCAGGCGCACCGCAGGCCCGGCAGGCTCGCCTCGGTCACCCTGCTCGACCCCGGCGGCCTGGAGAAAGTGGGCCTGCGCTTCTTCGCCTGGATCTTCGTCAGCCTCTTCGCGACCTTCGCCCCGAAGGCGCTGCGCCCGCGCCTCGCCTCCTGGCTGGAGCAGCCGGTCATCGTCGTTCCCGAGCTGCGCGCGTGGATTCAGGCGGGCGTCCGGGCCTTCCGGATACGCCGTCCCGCGCCGCTGCCGCTGACCGAGGAGGAGCTGCGCACCATCGGCACCCCGCTCTACCTCGTCCTGGGCAAGCGAAGCCTGCTCGTGCACCCCAAGCGGCAACTGGAGCGCGTGCCGCGCCTGGTTCCCGGAGCCCGAGCCGAGATCATCGCCGACACCGGCCACGGCCCCGCGATCGACCACCCCGAGCTGCTCAACGCCCGGATGCTGAACTTCATGAAGGACGTCGACTCCCTCAGCCCGGCCGCGGACCGCGGTGACGGCGACAGGTGACCCCGGGCCGCGGCCGCGGACGCGGACGAAGGCGGCTTCTTCGTCGTCCGCCCGCATTTCTCTGCGGCCGCCACCGCCCTCACCGCCGTCCCCGCCGGGCGACCGCGGCGCTCCTTCGACGCTCCGCCGGCCGGACTGCGTCTGACCGGGCAACATCGGCCGTCGTCGGTCGGCAACGGAAGAAAGCGCGGTATGTCCATGACCATGAACTTCGAGCACACGACTCTGGGCCAGCGGGTGCTGTTCGGCGCCGGACGGGCCGCCGCGCATCTCGCCGCGGAAGTCCGGCGACATCGGGCGTCCCGTGTGATGGTGATCGCCTCCGAGTTCGAACGGCCGCTCGCCGAGCAGGTGTGCCGGGACATCGACGTCGCCCGGTGGTTCGACGAGGTGGTCCAGCACGTGCCGGTGGCCAAGGCCGAGGCGGCCCGGGAGGCCGCCGCCTCGGACGAGACCGATCTCCTCGTGTGCGTCGGCGGCGGTTCGACGACGGGGCTGGCCAAGGCGGTTGCCCTGACCCTCGGCATTCCCATCGTGGCGGTGCCGACCACGTACGCCGGGTCCGAGGCCACGAACGTGTGGGGGATGACCGAGGACCGCACCAAGACCACCGGTGTCGACGACCGCGTGCTGCCGGCCGCGGTGATCTACGACGCGGCCCTCACCCTTTCCCTGCCCGTGGGCCTGTCGGTGGCGTCCGGGCTCAACAGCCTGGCGCACTGCGTGGACTCCCTGTGGGCGCCCAGGACGGATCCCATCAACCAGGCCCTGGCCCTGGAGGGGGCACGCGCCCTGGCGTCGGCCCTGCCCGGCATCGCACAGAACTCGCACGATCTGGAGGCGAGGGAGCGGGCTCTGTACGGGTGCTACCTGGCCGCGGTGGCCTTCGCTTCCGCCGGTTCCGGGCTGCACCACAAGATCTGCCACGTTCTCGGCGGCGCCTTCGACCTCCCGCACGCCCAGACCCACGCCGCCGTGCTGCCCCATGTGCTCGCGCTCAACGCGCCCGCCGTCCCGGAGTCGGCCGCCCGTCTCGCCACCGCCCTGGGCGGCCCCGATGCGGCGGGCGAGGACCCTGCCGCCGGAGCGGTGGCCGCGCTCAACCGTCTGTGCGGCACGCTCGACGCCCCGAGCCGGCTGGCCGACTACGGGCTCACCGGCAGCGACCTCCCCGGGGCCGTGGGCCGGGTCCTCACCTCCGCCCCGGCCTCCAATCCCGTGCGCCTCACCGAGGCCAACCTCACCGCCCTGCTCACCGGCGCCCTGGTCGGCGCCACCCCGACCACGGCCGCCCCGGCCGCGCGTTGAGGCTCGGCCACGGAGACGACCCGACCTCCTGCTCGGCGGGGGAGCACTGGGACCCGGGCGATGAGGAGCAGGCGGTCCTCATCGCCCGGCCCTACCGCCCTGCGCGTGCAGTTGGGGTTCGGGGCCGTCGGCCTCGTCGTCGTACGCCGCCGGGAGTTTCGCGGGTGGGACTTCGCTCGTCACCATGCTCGCCTCTGCCTCGGCGGTGGCCTCGGATCGTGTCCGGCGTGTGATGCGGGGTGGGCCGCCATCCGCTCGGGCGTGCCCATGGACCGGACGGCCCGGGCGGGCGGTCGCGCTGCCGAGGATGTGTCAGCGTCCCAGCCGGGCGTCGAGCCATGTGAGGACCTCGGGGGTCACGGGGTCGGTGATGTCCGCGAACTCCTGGTGCTTCTTGAGGAACTTGGCCACGTACGGGCAGACGGGGACGATCCGCATCCCGGAGGCGCGGACGTCGGTCAGGGCCTGCTCGACGAGGATCGTGGCGAGGCCCTGGCCGGCGTAGGCGTCGTCGATCTCGGTGTGGAAGAAGACCCGCCGGTCGTCGCGGTCGCGGTAGGCGGTCAGCCCGGCGCGCTTGTCGTCGACGAGGATCTCGTAGCGGTGGCGGGCGTCGACGCGGCGGACGAGGGGGGTGGTGGTCTGCTCGCTCATGGCGGTCCTCTCGGTGGGGAGTCAGTGGGGAGTCAGTGGGGGGATCAGTGGTGGGAGGGGTTTTTGCGGGGTGCGATGACGGCGTTCGGCAGGGCGGGGGCCGGCAGCCGGTCGCCGGGGTAGCCGTCGACGCTGCCGAAACGGTCGGAGGCCCGCTCCCATTCCTCCCGCGCTTCGACGATGTCCTGGTGGCTGCGGCCGATGAAGTTCCACCACATGACGATCTCCTCGCCGAACGGCGTGCCGCCGAGCAGGATGGCCCGTGCGCGGTGGTCGGAGGTGTTGGTGAGCGTGAGCGTCGTCCGTCCCGTGGCCACATAGCCGAGTTCGGCGGGGCGGAGCACCGTGCCGGCGAGGCGGATGTCGCCCTCGTCGACGAGCAGGCCGTGTTCGAAGGCCGGGTCGACGTCGAGGGTGACGGTGGCGCCGGGATCGAGGAGGAGTTCGGCGCCCAGGAGCGGGGTGAAGGTGCGGACGGGGGAGGTCTCGCCGGCCAGTGTGCCCAGGAAGACCCGGAGTTCGGCGCCGTCGACGCGCAGCGGCGCTGGGGCGTGGTGCTGGAAGTCGCGGGGCGCGTGGCGGTGTGCGTCGGGGAGGGCCAGCCAGAGCTGGACGCCGTGCAGGACGGTGGTGTCGGGTGTGGAGACCTCTGTGTGGCTGATGCCGTGCCCGCCGGTCATGAGGTTGATCTCCCCGGGCCGTACGAAGGCGTGGGTGCCCAGGCTGTCGCGGTGTTCGATCTCGCCGGTGAAGAGCCAGCTCACGGTCTGCAGCCCGGTGTGCGGGTGCGGGGCGACATCCATGCCGCCGGAGTCGGCGACCAGGTCGGGGCCGTAGTGGTCGGCGAAGCACCAGGCCCCGATGAGCGTCCGGGCCCGCTGCGGCAGCGTGCGGTGTACGGTCATGGCGCGCGGGCCGCCCAGCGGTACGTCCCGGGCCGTGAGGATCTCGACCTCTGTGTCGCTCATCTCCCTGCCCCTCCCAAAATAGTTTTGATTTCAACAATCATGGGGGATGATAGCCGTGACGGCAAAACCCGGCAACAGACGAAGGAGCACAGGGTGAGCGAGACGGCACAGGTCGTGGCAGCCCTCCGGTCCACCGGACGGATCTATCTCGACAAGCAGAGCCCCGCCGCGTACCAGGCACTGGTGAAGACGGCCGACGCCGTCCGCACGACCGCCGCCGACGCCGGTCTCGACCGGATCCTGGTCGAGCTGGTCAACCTCCGCGTCTCCCAGCTCAACGGCTGCGCCTACTGCCTCGACGTGCACACCCGGGCCGCGCTGCGGGCCGGTGAGACCACCCGGCGCATCGGAGTGCTCGCCGCCTGGCGCGACACCGAGCTCTTCACCGCCCGCGAGCGCGCCGCCCTCGCCCTCGCCGAGGCCACCACCCACCCCGCCGACGCCCTCGCCCAGGAGCGGGCGTACGCCGAGGCCCGCGAGGTGCTGAACGACGACGAGCTGTCCGCGGTGATCTGGGTGGCCATCACCATCAATGCCTTCAACCGGGTCTCGATCCTGAGCAAGCACCCGGTGCGCGAGACTCCCTCCCGCTGAAGCGCACGACCCGGTGCGCGGCGCGGCGGCCCCGACGGGGGCGGCCGTTGTCGTCGCGGCCGGGCAGCGGCCGGCGACCGCTGACGCCCCGCCCCATGGCATACCGGCAGAGCCCTGCCGTGCCGAGGGGGACCGGCCGACGGTGTGGCCGGGGCACCGGATGCGGCGCTCTCAGAAGTAGCCGCCGTCGACAGGCAGAGTGCGGCCGGTCATATAGGCGGCGTCGTCGGAGGCGAGGAAGGCGTAGCCCGCGGCGATCTCCTCCGGCTGCGCCAGCCGGCCGAGCGCCCCGTGGACCGCGAGCCATTGAGACAGTGGCATGGTGTCCCGGACCGCGGGGTGCTGGTAGCTGTGGGCATGCTCGGCCGCCATGTCGGTGGCCGTGCCGCCGGGGGCGATGGCGTTGACGGTGATGCCGCGTCGGCCGAGTTCGGCGGACAGGTTGAGGACCATGGCTTCCACGGCGGCCTTGGACGCCGCGTACAGAGTGTGGCCGAACACCGCCCGGGAGGCGCTCACGGAGGAGGTGAGCACGATCCGGCCGCCCGCACGCATGTGGGCGGCGGCGTGCTGCACGGCGAAGAGCTGGCCTCGGGTGTTGACGGCGAAGACGCGGTCGAAGTCGGCCGGGGCGATGTTCTCCAGGGAGTCGAAGTGCTCGATGCCCGCGCAGGACGCCAGCACGTCGAGCCGCCCGAACTCTGCCACCGCCCGTTCGACAAGGCCTTTCGTCTGGTCGGGGTCGGTGACGTCGGCGCGCAGCGCCACGGCACGGCCGCCGTCGGCGCAGAGCGAGGAGGCTGCGGCCTGCGCCGCCTCCTGGTTGTCCCGGTAGCCGATGACGACGGCAGCCCCCTCCGCGGCCAGGCGCGCGGCGACCGCCGCGCCGATCCCTCGGCTGCCTCCGGTCACCACGGCGACCTTGCCCGCGAAACGCGAGCTGCGCACTGCTGCCATCGGTCTTCCTCCCTTCCGATCCCGGTCAGGGCGACCGGCTCGGTCGGGGCGACCGGCCCGGTCTTCTCGACGGTAACGGTGAAGTCGAACCGCCGGGTGGCGCGACCGGGGCCGTTGGCGTGATCGAAGCAGCGGAGACGGCCGTTCACGGCCCCGCACCCCACGGGCGGACGAACACGACTCGCCCGCCGCGGCCGGAGCTGCAAAGGTTTGTCCTGCTGTCCTCCATCGGGAGGACCAGTGATCACACGTCGCCAGTTCTCGTCGCTCGGCGCCGGCGCGGCCGCAGCCCCGCCGGCCGGCGGTCCCTCGGCACAAGCGGCCCCGCGTGGGCGTTCTCCGGCGGGTCACGTCACGCTCGTCCACGGCGCCTACGCGGACGGCTCCTCCTGGTCGAAGGTGATCCCGCTGCTCAGGGCGGCAGGCCTGGGGGGCACCGCCGTGCAGAACCCGCTCACCTCGTTGCGGGACGACGCCGCGGCCACCGAGCGCGCGCCGGCGCGTCAGGACGGCCCCACCCTGCTGGTCGCCCACTCCTACGGCGGAACGATGATCTCCCAGGTGGGACTCGCGCCGAACGTCGCCGGGCTGGTCTTCGTCGCCGCACGGGCTCCGGGGGCCGCCGGCGGACATCGCCCCGGGTGATCCTGGACGCCGCCCGGAGCTGCTGACCCGGGCCCGAGGGCAGGGGTTCGGGACCGGCGCCTCGGCCGTCCGCACTCCTCTCGGGGCCGGGACTGCATGTCCGAAGCCAACTCGGGCGGCGGCGATGACGCGACGTACGCGCCCGGAGCGGTGCGCACCCCGTGGATAGCCGAGGCGCGGGCCTCCTCGCCGCCGCCGGTGTCGTCACCCCGGTCGCTGTTCGGATCGCTCCGCCTCGGAGGGGAGGGGGAGAGGCGCGGCGGGGCGGTGGAGCAGAACCCTGGCGGCCAGTCCGCAGGCCGCTCCGACCGCCACGGCGGTCGCGGCCGACCATCCGGGCCAGGGCAGCAGGCCCAGGGCCTGGTCGGCGGAGTGACGGCCCGGGCCGGTGAGCGAAAGGGCGGCGGCGATGACGATCAGGACCAGCGGGTACTCGTATCCGTCCTTCTGCACCCACAGGCCGTGGGGCCATTTCACGGTGAGGGCGACGGTCATCACGCCGATCGCCCCGGCGGCGGCGAGCGGGGTGAGCGCGCCGGCGGCGAGCAGCAGGCCGGAGCCGATCTGACCGGCCCCCGCGGAGAGCGCGGTGAGCGCCCCGCCGCGGAAGCCGTCGTGCCGGAACTCCTCGGCGCCGCCGGCCAGACCGCTGCCGCCCAGACGGAAGCTGACCTTCTGTATGCCGTGTCCGGCGATCAGCAGGCCCGCCACGAGGCGGAGAAGCAGCAGACCGGTGTCCATGTCGGCTCCGCTCAGCCCGCGGCGTGCGGGTCGATCATGGAGTGGGCGTAGACCACGCCCAGGCCGTAGGCGCCGCCGTGCTCCTTGACCACGTCCGTCGTCGCGGCGTACGTCTCGGTGCGCGCCCAGTCGCGCTGGAGTTCCAGCAGGACCTGGAGCCAGGTGACGGGCACGGCGCCGGCCGCGGTCATCCGCTGCATGGCGTGCTCGTGGGCGGCCGGGGTGACACCGGCGGAGGCGTCGGCGACGACGTACACCTCGTACCCCTGGTTGAGCGCGGAGAGGGCGGGCAGGACCAGGCAGACCTCGGTCCACAGGCCGGACAGGATGATCTTGCTGCGTCCGGTGGCCTTCACCGCGTCGACCAGCGCGGGGTCCTCCCAGGCATTCATGCTGGTCCGGTCGACCACTTCCTGCTCGGGGAAGACCGCGCGCAGCTGCGGCAGGATCGGTCCGGAGAAGGACTCGGCGGCGACGGTGGACAGGACGACGGGCACGTCGAAGACCCGGGCGGCCTTGGCCAGTCCGACGGTGGCGTTGACGACGGCGACCCGGTCGGCGCTTCCGGCGCCGAAGAACATCTGCGGCTGGTGGTCGACGAACAGCATCATCGCGTTGTCGGGGGTGAGCAGGTCCGGGCTCGGGGAGGCCTGCACGGAGTGGAGGTCGAGCGCGAAGTCGGTCATCGAGGGGTCCTCTCGTTGATCAGTGGGATGGGATGGGGCGGAATGGCCGCGAAGGCCGCAGGGGGACGCTGTGGGGTTCCACGGCGTCACGGCACGAAACACGGGTCGGAGGCCGACGTCCGCTCCGCAGGGGCCGACCCGCGGGCGACGCGCCACTGGCGGTGCTGCTCGGACTCGGCGGCGGCCTCGGCCAGCAGATCGGCCTGGCGGGCACCGCCGGCCGACGGAGGGAGGGCGGCCTGGTAGCCGCCGAAGTGGGCGACCGGACTCCAGGCCGGGCTGACGGGCGGCACGGCCTCGTCCATGCCCTCGTAGGTGTCCGCCGCGTACACGATCCGGCCGCCGACGGCCGTCAGCACGGACTCGATGTGCGGGATGTCGTCCGCCGGGACGGTGAGGTAGTCGTGGGAGAGAACGGCGAAGTCCGCGAAGCGGTTCTCCGCGAGGACGCCCTTGTCCGCTTCCTCGCCGGTGATCCGGGCCCCGCCCAGGGTGTACAGCTCCAGCGCCCGCTCGCGGGAGACGAGCCGGCCGGCCGGGCGCAGCGACAGACCGCCGACGGTGCGGCCGGTGACCAGCCAGTGCAGGGCGACCCAGGGGTTGTACGAGGAGACGCGGGTGGCGTCGGTGCCGGCCGCGACGGGGATCCCGAGCCGCAGCATGTCGGTGACGGGCGGTGCGCCGGCGGCGGCCTCGGCCCCGTACCGCTCGGCGAACACCCGGCCTTGGAAGGACATCCGGTTCTGCACGCCGATCGCGCCGCCGAGCGCGGCGATCCGTTCCAGGCTGTGCGGCGAGACCGTCTCGGCGTGGTCGAAAAGCCAGCGGTTCCCGGCCGGGAACAGCCCGTCGGCGGCGAGCTTCTCGAAGACGGCGAGGTCGCGGCGGATGGTCTCGTCGTACGTCGCGTGCAGCCGGAAGCCCCAGCCGTGTTCCATCAGCAGCCGGACCGCCTGCTCGAACTCGCCCTCGTAACCGGCGGCGAGCTCGGGCCGGGGCTCGGAGAAGTTCTCGAAGTCCGCGGCGGCCCAGGTCAGATTCTCCCCGGCGCCGTTGAGCCGCAGCCACTCGTCGCCGTCGCCCGGTCGCACGGTCTCGGTCCAGCGGCGCAGGTCCGCGAGTTCCTGGCCTGCGGTCTGCGGGAACAGGTGATAGCCGATCCGTACGCTGAGCTCGCCGGCCCGGGCCAGCTCGGTGACGGTGGCGTAGTTCTCCGGGAAGCTCTGGAACCCGCCCGCGGCGTCGACGGCCGAGGTCAGCCCGAAGCGGTTCAGCTCGCGCAGGAAGTGGCGGGTGGAGACCTTCCTGTCGGCCTCGTCGAGGGCGGGCGCCTTGGCGAGGGTGGAGTAGAGGATCAGCGCGCCGGGGGCCGCGAGGAGCAGGCCGTTGGGCTCTCCGTTCCGGTCGCGGACGATGTGCCCGCCCTTCGGGTCGGGGGTGTCCCGGGTGAACCCGCCGGCGCGCACGGCGGCCCGGTTGAGGATCGCGGACTGGTAGAGGTGCAGGACGAAGACCGGTGTGTCGGGCGCGGCGGCGGTGAGCTCGGCCGGGGTGGGCATCCGGCGTTCGGCGAACTGCTCCGCCGTCCAGCCGCCCACGACCCGGATCCACTGGCCCTTGGGCGTCCGCTCGGCCTGGGCGCGCAGCATCGCGAGGGCCCGGCGCAGGGAGCGGACGCCGTCCCAGCGCAGCTCCAGCACATAGTTCAGGCCGCCTCGGATGACGTGCAGATGGGAGTCGTTCAGTCCGGGGACGACCCGTCGGCCGAGCGCGTCGACGACCCGGGTCCCGGGTCCGACGAGACCGGCGATGTCGCCGTCGTCGCCCAGGGCCGTGATCCGGCCGCCGCGCACCGCGAGCGCCGTGGCGGCGGGCCGTTGCGGATCCTGGGTGTGGATCTTGCCGTTACGCAGGACGAGGTCTGCGTGTTCCCCGTCCGGTGAGCCGTGAGCGGGGGTGATCCCGCCGACGGGCATGCTGGCCATGGTGCTCGCTTTCGATCGTCGCGATGGGAGGGGAGCGGACGTCTCGGGGGCCGTATGTCAGGAGCCGTACGTCACGGACCGAGCGAATCGGGCTGACGGCGAGGGCCGGGCGCGCGGGGCCTCGAATCGGGCGGAGGCTCAGAGGGTGCGGCGTACGCCGGCCTGCCGTTCGAGGTTGCTCAGCTGGACGGACAGGCTGCCCTCGACGGCGTGATGGGCGGGGCCGCTGCGGCCGATGGGCAGAACCTCCTCGCCGCGCATGTCCTCCAGCATCAGCGCGAACGCCGTGTACAGGGCGACGGAGGCCAGCAGCAGCCCGAGGCATCCGGAGAGGGTTCCCAGCCACTCGGCCCCGGTGAGGTTGGCGAGCGCCGCCACGGTGAACCGGGGGACGGCTGTGCACAGCACCAGCCACAGGGCACGCTTGCGCCCCGCCACGACTGCCATCAGCAGGGCGAAGAGCGCGAAGACGGCGTTGAGGACGCCCAGGACGCGCACGCCGTCCGGCGGATCGAGGACCAGGGTCAGCGAACTAGCCAGCCACAGGCCGGAGAAGCAGGCCATCAGCGTGGCGGCCAGGACGTCCCGAGCGCCGAAGGCGAGGACTCCCACCAGGAGTTGGAGGACGAAGGCGGGCAGGATCGCCAGGCCGACGGCCCGCCGCCCGCCCTCCTCGAAGACGCCCAGCTGGAAGCAGCCGACGATCACCGAGGCGATGGCGACGGTGTAGAAGCCGAGGGGCATCGGGGACGCGATCGGCCGCAGATTGATCCGCGTCATCCGGCGTAGGTCGGGCTCGAAGTGCCGTCCGCCGCCGAGCGGCTCGTCGCCCGTGTCCGCGGTCGGCGAGGTCGGCTCAGTCATCGGTCAGGGCCTTGTGCAGCGTACGGGTGGCGAGCTCGATCGCCGACTGGGCCGCGTACGTCTCGCGCAGGGCGTCGAGCATCACGAAGTCGTGGATGACGCCCTGGTGGCGGACGGCGGTGACCGGCACTCCGGCGGCGCGGAGCGGGGAGGCGGTGATCCGGGCGCGGTCGGTCTCATCGGTCGTGCACTGGTCCCAGAACCACTGCATGCCGTCGCGGCGCAGGAAGTAGCCTTCGGCGAACCGGTGGTGGGAGCCGGTGTCGAAGCTCGCGTCGGTGACCGGGGAGAACATCCGGCCCGCGCCGTGGGGGCAGAGGACGACCGGGAGCGGTCTCGTGGTGCCCGATGGCCGGACGACGCGGGCCCGGACCTCACCGGTCGGACCACCGGCCGCGGTCGCCCACTCCTCGTCCACGGCGGGCACGGCGACCGGGCCGGACTGCACCTCGTCGACGGCCTTGCGCCCCTCGGCCGGCGGGATCTGGAACAGGTACGGCGGCTCGGCCGTGGCCTGGGCGAACCCGGTCGCGGCCGGCTCCGGAACGGGTGCGACAGGGGTGACGGGGGTGACGGGTGCACGGTCGGTCATGGTCCGGCCTCTCGGTGGGGACGGGGGCGGCCCGGAAGCCGTCGGCGCGCGTCCCTCGCATCGGGTTCGCGTGGCAATCCAGAACGTAGCCGGGTAGGAGCGGCCCAAGTTGCCTCAGAGTGCAGGTGACTTGACCCTCCGTGCAGCATTTGGCCGTCACGAGGCCGCCGGTTGTCCGACAATGCGGCGGAGGCGCCCGACGGGCCCGATTCGGAGGGGGACCGCGTGCTGTTGCTGGACCTGGACACGTTCGATCCGCAGGACCGGGTGGAGGCGTTCCACCACGCACTGACGGACGCGTCGGTGCCGAACGACATCGTCCACGAGGTGCCCGACACCGGGATGCGCGCACGCGTCGAGGCGTGGCGGGTGGGTGCGCTCGACCTCGTCGACGCGCGCAGCACCGGCTTCGAGGTGCGGCGCACGGCCAGACACGTGCGATGGCACCGAGACCGCCCGGTGGTGTCCGTCTCGCTCCAGAGCCGCGGCGTCCACCACGCCGAGAACGGCGGCGAGCGCTACACCCTGGGCTCGGACGACGTCGCTGTCTTCCACGAGCTCGCGCCCCGCCGGTACGGCTGGTCCGGTGAGGGCGCCTCCCAGGCCATCACCATCGACGTGGAGCACCTCGCCGTATCGGTGGACACCGTCGTCCGCGCCTCCTTACGTCTGCGCGCGAGCCCCCTGCACGACCTGGTCCTGACTCACCTGCGCGCCTTCTGGCGGGACCCCGGGGCCCTGGCGGCCGACCCCGGCGCCGCCGCCCTGTCCAACGCCACCATCGAGCTGGTCCGGGCGCTGCTCACCTCGGCGGCGCACGACGAGGACGACCGCCGGGTCCGCTCGGCCCTGGACGACTCCCTGGCCGCCCGGATCATGGCGTACGTACGTCGCCACCTCGCCGACCCCGAACTCACCCCGGACCGCATCGCCAGGGAACACGCCGTCTCCCGGCGCCAGTTGTACGCCGTCCTCGCCCGCGCCGGCATCAGCCTGGAACAGTGGGTCATCGGCGAGCGGCTGGAAGCGGCCTGCCGCCTGCTGACCTCCCCGCGCCACATCGGCCTCCCCGTGTCCGCCGTGGCGGCCCGCTGCGGGTTCACGAGCCCCAGCCATTTCACCCGCCGGTTCCGCGCGGCCTACGGGGTCACGCCGCGCGAATGGCGGCGGCTGCGGATCCAGGAGGCGGCGTCGTCCCCTCGTACCGGGGGGTGAGGGGCGGCAGGGAGGTGATCCAGCCGCCGTGGTCGATGCGCCAGGTGCCGCCGTCCGCACCCGCGCCGCGGACGCCGTCGAGGACGCCGGGGCCGGCGAGTGCGGCGACTGCCGGTTCGGCGAGGGACGCGAAGCCGAAGGTGCGGTCCGGGCGCCAGGGGGTGCTGTGGTGCAGGCGCCGGGCGAGTTGTGCCCAGCCGAGCGGGGCGGCCGCGATGACGAGGGCGTCGGGTTCCCGGGCGGTGAGGCGATGGGCGGGCCGCAGCCAGGAAGCGGCCTGTTCGGGCCAGTCGACGACGGTGAGGACGGTGCCGTCGGCGGCCTGCCAGGCGTCGGCGAATGCCGCGGCGGCCGCGCGGGAGGCGTCGTCGCGGCTGTGGCCGATGGCGACGCTGTGCAGGCGCGGGCGGCGGTGGCCGGTGAGCAGGCGCAGCAGGGCGACGAGTTCGGGGGCGGTGTGCGGGGCCGGTGCGGGCAGGTCGCCGAAGGCGGTGCGCTCGGGTGCGGACAGCAGGGGCGAGCGGGCGGGAGCGGGGTGCTGGTTCATGGGGTGCGGGTCCTTCGGAGGGATTTCCACTGCCGGTACCTCTCGGGCAGGCATACCGCGCAGGGCCGGTAGCCGGCGGTGAGCGCGGTGGCTTCGTCGGCGAAGAAGACGCGGTGGCGCACGTAGCCGCCGGCGGCGACGGCGCGCCGGGCGGAGGGGCAGTCGAGGCGTCCGTAGAGGCGGCCTCGGCGGTGGCCGCCGTAGGTGCCGGGCGTGGTGCTGGGGTAGGGCTGGTCGTCCGGTCCGGTCAGGGTGTAGAGGTGCGGGGCGGGAGAGGCGCGACCCTCGCGGCGCTCGGCGGGTCCGTCGGTGGCCGGCATGGGGGTGGCGGGCATGGCTGTGGGTGTCAGGCGTCGTGGAAGACGAGGCCGAGGGCATGGCGGCGGCCGGTGCGCACGGTGCTGACGCCATGGCGGACGGGCCCGGCGCGGTGACCGCGGGCGGAGGGGACGGGGCGGTCGCGGGTGGTGAATACCAGGCCGTGGCCCTGGGGGAGGGCGGTGGCGGTGCCGCGGGACTGGGCGCGGGGGCGCTGCTCGACGAGGAGGAACTCACCGCCGGTGTAGTCGGTGCCGTAGGCGTCGAGGCCGATGACGACCTGGAGGGGGAAGACGAGGTCGCCGAAGATGTCGCGGTGCAGGGCGTTCCAGTCACCGGGGCCGTAACGCAGCAGGATCTGGGAGCTCTTGTCCTGGCCGGCGGCGTGACACATGGCGGTCCACTCGGTGAGGGTGTCGGGCCAGGGGGCGGGGCGGTCGAGCTTGTCGGCCCAGGCGCGGGCGATGGTGAGCAGGTGCGGGTAGAGGGCTTCGCGCAGGGCGGCGACGGGTTCGGGCAAGTCGTGGGTGAAGTAGCGGTACTGACCGGAGCCGAAGCGGTGGCGGGCCATGTCGACGGTGGTGCGGAACAGTTCGGGCCTGTCGTAGAGGGCGGCGATCTCCCGGCATTGCGCGGGGCCGAGCAGACGCGGCGTCAGGGCGCAGCCGAGGGCGTCGAGTTCGGCGGTCAGGGCGGCCCAGTCGGTGTCGGGGAGACGGGCGGTGGCCGGGTGGTCGGCGGTCTGTGTGTTCACGGTGGTGTCCTTGGGTGCGGGGCGTTCTGCGGGGTGGGCGGCGGAGCCGGGCAGTGGCGGTGCCGTAGGGGCGTTCTGCGAGGAGGCCCGGACACGGCGGTGGAAGCCGGTGCCGTGGGTGGCGCACTCGATGCAGAAGGCGGTGGGACGCCATCGAAGTCGGTGACGTGCCGGCCGGCCGTCGGCACGGAGGTCAGCGGCCGCTCAACGGTCGCCCCGGTGCGGGTGCCGGGGTCGGGTTCGTCGGTCGGCAGCAGGTCGCCGGGCGGACTTTCGGCCGGGGCGAACAGGGCGGTCGCCGGATCCGTGGCCATGCTCGACTTTTCGGCCGCCCGTCAGATGGCGCTCATATCAGCCATTTTGCCCCTCCTCGGTGGATGGTACTGGCGGTATTCGGACTACGCGTTCGGGGCGGTCGCGATGGCTTTCCGCAGGTGGCGGCGCGGTCATCACGGTGCACATGGCGCCTCCGGTGGGGAGGGGAGGGGGTCAGTGGGAAGCGGGGGCATGGCCGGGGCTCGTGGTCAGCGGGCGTTGTGGAAGATCACGCCGAGGGTGGTGCGCCGGCCGGACTCGACGGTGTTGGTTCCATGGCGCATCGGGTGGCGCCGGAATCCGCGGCTGCCCGGGGCGGGGCGGTGCCGGACGGGGAAGATCACGGCCTGGCCGAGCTGCGGTCGCGCGACGATGGCGCGGGACTGGGAGCGGGGCCGCTGCTCGACGAAGACGTTCTCCCCGCCGGTGAAGTCCTCGTCGGGCCGCTCCAGCATGATCGTGGCCTGCAGCGGGAAGACGAGGTCGCCGTATACGTCCTGGTGCAGGCAGGCGTAGTCGCCCGGACCGTAGCGCAGGATCAGCGGGGTGGGGCGGTGCTGCCCGGCGGCGGCGCACTCGGCGTGCAGTTCGGCGAGGGCGTCGGGGAAGGTGCGCTCGCCCAGCCGCGCCGCCCACTCGTTGGCGATCCGCGCCAGCGGCGGATACAGCCGCTCGCGCAGGGCGTCCAGCACCGGCAGGGCGGCCGGGTCGGCGTAGTAGCGGTAGGTGCCCCGGCCGAAGCCGTAGCGCTGCATCACCACGGTGGAGCGGAACAGCTCCGCGTCGTCGAAGGTGCCGGCCATCTCCCGGCACTGGGCGGGGGACAGCAGGGGCCTGGTGAGCGCGATGCCGTCCCGGTCCAGTTGCTCCCGCACGTCCTGCCAGTTGACCGCGGCGAGCGCGGGCAGGACCTGTGAGCCTTCGACGGGCATGGTGCCGGTGGGGACCGGGGCGGCGGCTGTGGTGGTGAAGAGGGTGTCGTTCACGGGAGGTCTTTCGATGGGCGGAGTGCGGCGGGTCTCATCCCCGGGGGGTGTGCGCGCCGGGCGAGTCGTTCGCGGCCGGCGGTTCGATCGTCGCCCCTGGACGGGGCCGGTGCTGGCGGCATTCGGACGTCGCGTCGGAGGCTCTTGCGGCCGGACGGGTCAGGCTGCCGGTGTACTCGTCGAAGCGCTCGACCAGATGCGGATGAAGGTGCTCACTCCGCTGGGGGGTGCCTCTATGTCTTTCGTCAAGGCGCCGAGGTTCGCTTTGGGGTGGTTCGACTTGCTGGGGTCATGCGGCGAGTTCGACGTTCTTGGGGGCGCGGGGTTCGTAGAAGGTGCCGTCGCGGAGCATGGCGAACAGGACGCTGATGCGTTGGCGGGCGAGGCGGAGGAGGGCTTGGGTGTGGGTCTTGCCGCGTGCTCGCTGGCGGTCGTGGTAGATGCGGGAGGCGGGGTCGGCGTTCATGCAGGCGAAGGCGGAGAGGAACATGGCGCGTTTGAGCTGCCGGTTTCCGCCTCGGGGTGCGTGTTCGCCGTGGATCGAGGTGCCCGACTGTTTCGTGGTGGGGGCGAGGCCGGCGTAGGAGGCGAGGTGGGCGGAGGTGGGGAAGCTGGTGCCGTCGCCGGCGGTGACCAGCAGGACGGCGGCGGTCCTGACGCCGACGCCGGGCATCGATGTCAGGACCGGGGAAGGAGGGTGGGCCTCCAGCAGGGTGTTGATCTGGGCTTCCAGGGCCCGGCGCTGGGCGTGGACGGCGGCCGGGGATGCGGCCGGGGTGGGGATGACGATGTCGAGGGTGCCGGTGCCGGGGACGACGACGGTCTGTTCGTCGAGTGCGTCGAAGACGTCGTCGATGAGCTGTTGGGCCATGCGCGGGGCCTTGGGCCGGATCAGTTCGACGCGTCTGCGGCGGCCGGCTCTGCGCAGGCCGGCCGCGGAGCCGTAGCGCTCCAGGAGCCAGGTGACGGCCTGGTGGTCGGGGCGGGGGCCGAGGACGCGTTCCAGGCTGGGGTGGAACTGGGTGAGCAGGCCGCGTATCCGGTTGCTGGTGCGGGTGGCCTCGGCGGCGAGGTCCTGGTCGAAACCGACCAGGACCGTGAGTTCGGCGGTGATCTCGTCGGTCGGCTCCAGGGACCGCAGGGTGTGTGGCATGGTGCGGGCGGCGTCCGCGATCACGGCGGCGTCCCTGGCGTCGGTGTTCGCCTCGCCCGGGTAGAGGTCGGCGATCCGCCGCATCGCCAGGCCGGGCAGGCAGGCGACCCGGCAGCCTGCGTCCCGGGCCACGGTCAGTGGCAGGGCGCCGATCGAGGCGGGCTGGTCCACGATCACCAGCACCGTGCCGAACTTTGCGGTCAGCTTGCCGAAGACGGCCCGCAGCTTCGGCTCGCTGTTGGGCAGCTGCTTGTCGAAGACCTTCTTCCCGGCCGGGGTCAGCCCGTGCCCGTGATGGGCACTCTTACCGACGCCCAGGCCCAGGAACACGCCCACGTCTTCGATCTCGAACATCGCGCCCCCTCCAGGCGGGTTGCACGTGCCGGCCTCGGCAGTGGTGTCGTACTCGCGCATCCACGTTATGCAGACCTGTCACCTGCGAGCTGTCCGGCATTGCGCCGGACCGGGTGGCGGCCGGACCTCTGATCAGCGTCTCCGACAGCACCTCCCGGGCCCGGTGACACCACCCCCAGGTCATCCGTTCGACAGGGGGACACAGTCATGCCGGACCCGAAGGCCAGCAGCCCCATTGCAGGACCCGCGAAAAAGATAACGGGGGGCAGGGGAGACGGGCCCCCGCCCCGGCAGCTGTCCCCGCGGCGGCCCACCACCCCCGGCCCCTGCTTTCGGCCGCGTCGCGAATCACTTGTGCTTCGCGACGCGGGTGTCTTGTCAGGTTGCGGGGCAATCAGGGCAGAGTAGCCTGAAGTTGATCGATACTTCCTGATTTGGAGGTAGGCGATGTTTCTCCGACTGCTGCGCCATCGTATGCCGTGTGGGCTCGTCCTTCTCGGCAACGGCCGTCTGATCCGGGGCTTCAGCGGCGGCTTCTACGACGGTCACGGGTACCAATCCTGACGCCGTCCCCACGTCGGACCGAGTCCGCTGTGGGAACGGCGTAGGGCCGGCCTTGGAGGATGTGCGGTGGCAGAGGATACCGATGCCCTGGTGGCCTTGACACGGACCCTGTCACCGTACTGCCGTGTCACCAGGATGTCCGACGGAGCGCTGATCGCGGACTGGCGGCGTACACGTTTCCTTGGATTGGCGACGGCGGACATTCGGAAGCTCGCTGATGGAATCCCTGAGGAACGCGCCGAAATCGTCACCGGTCTCATCCGCGCCGGGTGTGCGCCGGCCCGCCGGGGGCGGCGGTCGGACCTCGCGATCGGGCTCTGGCTGCGCGGAGTGTACCTGCTGATCCGGACCGTGGGATTCGGGCGTGCCCTTCGGCTCCTGTCCTTGGCGACCCCGGAATACGCCCGTGCGGACCCCGCCGCCACGGAGGACGTCGAACGGCTGAAACGGGCAGTGCAATCACACGGTCGCAGAAGCTGGTTCGTCAACGACGACTGCAAGGCCGAGGCTGTGACGGCATTCGTCCTGCTGCGGCGGCGCGGCTTGAAGGCCGTACTTCACGTCGGTGTACGCGAGCACCCGTTCGCCCTGCACGCCTGGACGTCTTCAGCAGGCCTGTGCATCCCTGACGCCGATCCGCGCGGGCACGCGTTCGCGCCGGTTCTCTCGGTCGGCGGCGGAGGGCGGTGACGTGGAAGCACTGCGCCTCGAATGGGACAGGGGCGTCCCGAAGCTCTGGGCAGCCGAGGCCATGGCGCGGCAGGGGCTCGTGACGACGGTTTCCTCACGGGCCGGGACCGCGGTGGTCGTCGGCTGGGTCGGCTCCATCCGTGAGCGAGTGGCGGGAGCGCGAGGCATCCTCGACGACTGGGGCCGGTCGCAAGCGGCGCCGCGCCTGCCGACCGGCGACTATGCGGCCGTCGTGGCGTACCGCGACCGCATCCTGCTGATGCGGGACGAGCACGCCCGCATCCCCTTGTTCTTCAGGGAGTCCGGTGGCCGTGTCACCGCGGTGAGTACCTCGGCGCGCCGGCTGGGCGACGGAGCGGAACTGGAACGGCGCTACTTCTGCCGGTACCTGACCGGGAACATGGCGCAACCCCACTCGGAACTCACCCCCTTCGCCGGAGTACACCGCATACTCGGTGGCGAGGTGGTGGAACTTTCGGTCACGGGGCAGATGCGTGGGCGGGTGCTGCGACACGTCCGTCAGGCCCACGATCCGTCGGTACGGACAGCGGACGAACCCGGCCCCGGTGAGGCCGCGAAGGGCCTGCGCCTCGCATTGGAGCACGCCGTCGAACGCCGTATGGGCAGGATGACGGCATGCCATGTTTCCGGCGGCACCGACTCCACCAGCGTCGCGCTGCTGGCGGCACGTCTGCTGGCCGCGGGACAGGGCCACCCTCGGGACCTCGTCCTGCTCGCCGGGCGCTTCGGAAGGGGAGAACTCGCTGCCGAACAGCCTTATATCGACGAGGCGATGGCGGAGATCCGCCGGTACGCGCCCGCAGCCCGCCCGGTGATCGTCGATGTCGACGACATGGCCGACTTCGACGACTTCCAGCACCACGCGGGAGACCCGGACGAGCCTCATGCGCACGCCTTCCGCGCCCCGTTCTGGAGCAGGCTTCATGCCGCTGCGGCGGATCTGGGCTGCGATACCCTCCTGACCGGCTGTGGGGCCGATCCGATTGCGGACGCCAACCCGCTTCACCTGCACAGGCTGGCCCGCACGGGACAGCTCCGGCTGATGACGAGCCAGGCACGTGACTGGGCCGCGGGCAGCGAGCGGGGCTTGTGGGACATCGTCTCCGCCTATGTGGTGCGGCCCGCTCTTCCGCTGGCCGCCGAACGGGTCACAGCGCTCGTCCGCCGCCGCGGAACGGTACTCGGCGGCCTCGGCAACTTCGCCCGCCCCCGATGGCTGCGTTCCGGATTCGCGCGGGCTCACGGCTTCCGTGAGGCCAGCATCGCGGAGAGCCGCTTCGTCTTCGGGCGGAAGCCCGAACAGTCCCTCTACCAGGCCGCCAATTACATCACCGCTCCCGACCCGCTGTCCTGGCGCCGCGCACGGCAGGACGGGTTCTTCCTCTCGCACCCTTTCCTCGACCCGGAGGTCATCGCCCTGATGCGCCGCCTCCCCATCGAGGCCGCGTTCCAACCGGGTCGCCCGAAGGCGGTGCTGCGCGAGGCGATGGCGGACCTGCTTCCGCCCAGGATCGGCGGCCGGGTCGTCAAGGCCCCCTTCAATCAGCTCTACGCCCGAGGCCTGCGGACACATGGCGACGAACTCATCGACCTCTGCCGCTCCGCGAGGCATCCGCTGATCGCGGAGATGTTCGACGTCGAGACGCTGTGCCGGGCGGTGAGGGAGGCGCAGTTCGGCATGGGGGACCCCTACTCCTGGGACCGTGTGAACAGTTCTCTCGCCCTCGTGGTGTGGCTGGAGCGACTGGATGAGCACTCCCGCGCGCGCCGTGCGGCCATGCCGGTCATCGCCGGTTCTTGATGTCCCAGAGCGTTCGTTTGATCGGACCCGTTTCGGCGGTGACCAAGCCGTACCGGATCAACATCCTGCGAATTTCCGCTCCGGACAGGATGCGGTTTTCCTCGCCGTTTCGCGTGATGGATTCCGAAAGGCCTGCACCGTGTGTGCCGAACTGCCAATAGACAGTGACGTAGCGGGGGGCCATCGTATGCTGGTCAATGGAATTGTTTTCGTATACCCGGCCGCGGGAGACGACGGAGTCGAGGTTCTTGTTCTCCTTGACCCACTGGGGTACCTTGCCGCCACCCCAGGAATACCCGTTCACCCGGATCTGCTCCAGACTGAGTCGGTCCTTGCGTGCCAAATGCGCGGAGGCGTAGAGCGCCAACTGGTCATACGGCGTGTCGATGGGCAGTTGCACAACCGTTTGGGTGACGAACGCATCGTTCGCCTCGATCCAGTTCCCGGCAGGTACCCATGGCTGCGCCAACACCAACTGGCCGGGCTGATAGATCTCCTTTCGGGAGAGCGGGTGTTGCAACTGGAAGTCGCGGAACGTCTCGGCATCTGCACGCCACTGCTTGCGGAGCCGGTCCGTCTGGCTGAGCGACACCCGTTCGCCCATGGCATGGAATTCGGTGCCGAGAACGAAAAAGCCCACATCGCTGTGGTTCTCGATCCTGATGTCGACCGGTACGGCGAATTCCTTGTGGTCCATACTCAGCACAGGCTTTCCCACGGCGATGCTGACGAGGGGCCTGGCGCCGTGCTGGGACGGCTGGTAGAGGTGCTCGTAGCCGAAATTCGCCATCGCGAGACCCGTGGAGACGACCAGTGCCGCGGCCACCCGCTTCGGAGCGGGGATTACGACCGATGTCCGCCACACCGTGACAACAGCCCAAGCGGAACCTGCCGTGAGCAGGCTGAACAGTACCCGGTAAAGCGTGGAATCGCCGTCCCTGAATGTCTCCAGCAGGAGCATGGCGTTGGCCAGCAATGCCGCGACCGTGCTGATCAGTGCGACCATCCCGGAGTAGGGGAAGCTGCTCCGGCACCAGTGGTCCACGACCGCGGCAGCGCCCAACAACGAGAGGGCCGAGACCAGGATGAGGATGGCACCGGTGATGCGCCCCGAGTAGGTCAGGGCCCCGCTGAGGTCTTCGATGCCCCACCAACCCAGCAGCAGCGCCGTCGGGAGCAGGACCAGCAGGATCAACACCACGGCAGCCGGTGACCGCCTGGTGTCCGTTGTGATCAGTGGCGCCCGCAGGTGCGAGCCGACACCGGCCCCCGGGGGAGTCCTCACGTGATCATCTCCGGACGCCGCAGGTCTTCCACCAGGCGCCGACGGTGACCGCGACCGGAACACACACTCAAGCCGACCACGAAGAGTCTCGCCGGCAGGCACCGGCCAACTCCAACTGGACCCACAGGGTTCTCCTTCGACCGTCACTGCGGCACTGCACGGGTGCGGCGCCGCCTGGCGAGCGCCTGCCGGGCTTCCTGCGGCACGTATCGCACGGCGGCGTCGCGGAGCTTCCGATCCCCGCAGCGGAACAGGAGACCTGGTGCTGCGCAGGGACCCGAGCACCATCGTCCGTGGCGATCCTTCGGATCACCATCCGGATGCCGCCGGACGGCCTACACGCACGAGCCCCCCTCGGACTTCGGACAGGAGGTTCGCTGTCGCCGGTGCTGCGGCGAACGAGGAACTCGTGCCGGCCCTCGTCAGCGGGGAACGAGCGCCCGGCCGTAGGCGCAGAAGCCCTTTCTGCGGATCCATGCGGGCGCTCGGTTCTACCGGTCTACCGGGGAACTGGCCGGCTCAGCCCGCAGGTACGCCGACCGCGTCCCACGCCCGGAGTACCGCCCCGTGCTCCTGTGGCCCGTAGGCATCGGCGGCGTCCGCCGTCAGTCGTGCAAAGGACGTGAAGTCGGCGTCGCCGGCGAGCGTGCCACCGGTGAGCACGTCGTACCAGATATGGCCGGCTCGATCCCAGGCGTGGCCGCCGAGCTCAGTCGCGGCGAGGTAGAAGGCGTGGTTGGGGATGCCCGAGTTGATGTGCACGCCGCCGCTGTCGGCGAAGGTGTGCACATAGTCGTTCATGTGGGCGGGCTGTGGGTCCTTGCCGAGCTCGTCATCGTCGTACGCGGTGCCGGGCGCCTTCAGCGAGCGCAGCGCGACGCCCTGTACTCCGGGGCGCAGCAGTTCCTCTCCGATCAGCCAGTTCGCTTCCTCGGCCGACTCGTCCTTGGCGTACTGCTCGACCAGGGACCCGAATACGTCGGACAGATGCTCGTTCAGGGCTCCGGACTGGCCCATGTACGCCAGGTTGGCGGTGTACTGGGTGACGCCGTGGGTGAGCTCGTGACCGATGACGTCGGGGGAGTCGGTGAAGTCGCCGAAGATGCGACCGTCCCCGTCGCCGAAGACCATCTGCTCGCCGTCCCAGAAGGCGTTGTCGTAGTCCCGGCGGTAGTGAACGCTGGCATCCAGTGGGAGGCCGGCCCCGTCGATGGAGAAGCGGGACAGGGTGTGCAGATAGAAGTCGAAGGTGGCTCCAAGACCGTCGTAGGCGTGGTTGACCGATGCGTCCGGCACGTCGGCCTCGCCTTCCCCACGTATGCGTCTGCCGGGCAACTCCTGCCGGTGCTCGACGTCGCAGATCGTGCGGTCGGAGTGGTCGGGGCCGCGCGTCGGCGGGGCGGCGGTCGAGCTGATCTCGGCCGTCAGCCTGCGTTGGACGCGCTGTGCCGCGTCGAGCGCAAGAGTGCGGCGGGCAGGATCGTGCACGGCCGGGTCCTCGGCGCGGGCCAGCCGGTTGAGCAGATGCGGTGGCACGATCGCACACGGCGTCGTGGCAACGGACCTGAGCGAGGGGCTTCGGATGTCGTCGGTCATGGGATGTGCTCCGATCGGTACGGATGGCGGTAGCGCACTTCATCCGCCTGACGCTCGCGCCTTGTGTGGGCGGGAGCCTCGGCCGTTCCCGCGGGCCCGGCCCGTAGCCAGGTGGCCGGCCGCGGTGCGTCGTTCGGGGTCGATCTGCCCGGCGAACGCCTGGAGCGCGGCGGAACTGTTCGGCGGCAGGACCGCCATCAGCCCCTGCTCCTGCGCCTCGGCCACTGTCTCCGCCGCCCTGCTGCCCTCAGGCACGTGCACCAGGCGGACGTGCCCGTCTCCGGAGCCCCGCCGGTCCACCGGAGCGACGGCGCCATGGGTACCGTCGGGCAGGGTCACCCACAGCTGGAAGTCGTCGTACCGGACGAAGTCCGCCCCCTTGACGGGCCAGGGATAGTGGTGCTCACCGGGCACCTTGGGCAGAATCCCCTGGTGGTTGCCGTGGGTCATGGGCACGCACGCGTTGAACAACGCGTCGGTCCACGCCTCCACCCCGTCCGCGTCCCTGATCGGGGTGCGCAGCAGTGCGTCGGCCTCCTCGTATCCCAGCCCGGCGAGGGCCGGCAGGGTCAGCGGGAAGGCATGGATGAGTTCGGCAGCGTCCTGCCTGAGCCGGTCGACCTTCACCGGCTCAGCGCAGAACTGCATGCTCCACTCGACGCCCACCCGGGCCCGGTACATCCGCCAGCCGCCCGCTCCCTTGACCCAGAGGCTGCCTCCGTGGTGCATCTCCCAGTGCTCGGAGCCGACGGGCCGGGGCCCGTACGGCAGATCCGTGTCGCTCATCTCGTCGAGAATCTTGTGCGCCGTCCTCTTCGCGGCACGGAAGAACGACGACTCGAAGCGCTCGGGGTGCTCGACCAGCCGAATCTTCCAGGGGTGGCACTCCGACTCGGTCCCGCCGGGCTTGAGCGAGCCGGGAATCGTGGACGATGCGAGGGAACCGGATCGGGCCATGTCCGACCTCCACGTGCCGGCCGCGGTCCGAGTACGGCCCACGGTGCCGAGTGCCTCTGTCTTCATCGTCCGCCCGGGCTCGGAGATGCGCCAACCCGAGCAGCCGATGAACCGACGGAGTGCTGTCGGTCCCATCAGGGCGGAAGAGGGCTGCCGCCGCCAGCCGTGTCCATCGGGTCTGTCGAACGAACCGCTCCGTCGCACACTCGGCGGTGACGGGACGTCCTCGTCGAAGTACCTGGTCCGGCGTCCGAGCGCAGCAGACGCAGACGCGTCTTCGAGCCGGACGGGCGCTGCCTCACCGGTGTGAGGTCCGCCGTTGCGCGGAAATGGCCGACCAGGTGGTCAGGGCGGGCAGACGTGGTCTCAGGTGCACTGGTTCCATCCCTGCCAGGCCGGCGTAGTGCTCCTCCTCGAACTCGATGGGGCTGAGGCGGCCGAGCCGTCCCTGGATGCGGCCGGGGTCGTGGAAGCCGTGGAGTTTCACGGACGTGTGTCGACAGCCGTGGCCGGCGTGGGTCGACGAGTTCGCCGGGGGTGACTTCGCGGCCGGCCAGGGCGTATTCGAGCGAAGTGAGGGCCAGTCGGCGCCCGCGTGGGCGGAGGTCTCCCGGGCCACGACCCGCGGGAGACCGCGTCGCGGATCGCGGACGGCCACAACGGACCCTCCCGGGCGGGGATCGTGGTCAGGTCGGTGACCCACTGCCGGTTCGGCCGTGGGCGGTGAAGCGGCCCCTGTCGAAGCCCAGCATGGCCGTCTCGGGGTTCAGGCCGCCGCGAAAGACCGGATACCGGGCGTGGTCCTCGTCGGGGTCGGTGCCGGTCAGCGGCGCCGCGTAGATGACCGCCCCGGGGCAGCGGCGCAGCAAGTGCGCCGCGCAGGAGCAGGACGACGCGGTCGGGCGGGGCGGTCAGGTGCGCGCCCAGCGGCAGGTCGAGCTGCCAGGTGTGCAGCGGCGGCAGATCCGTGCCATACCCCCAGAACGAGGCGAAGCAGGTGCCGCGCTGGTCGGTCGGGTATTCGCGCCGGCGCAGCTCGCGGACGAACTCGCGGTTGAGACCGACCATGTACGCGGCGACGAAGGGGGGTTGGTGAGGGCCAGGGCCGCGGTGTCCGCCGGGACGTGTGTGCATGTCACCCGACCGGCTGGACGACTCGGGCACGACGAGCTGGTCGCCCGCCCCAGGGCCGCCGTGTCAGGTCGGCTTCTGGCCGGTCGTGGTGCCGTGGCTCGTGACGGCTTCGTCGTTCGGCCTGCTCTGGGCCGTCGGGCAGGTCGTCGAGGTCATCAAGGCCGTCGTCGTCCCAGCCGTCGGCCTGCGGTCGGCCGACGATGGCCCCGAGGCCGCCGACGCGGCCATGACTGCGAAGAAGGCGGCTGACGCCTGACCCGGCACAGGAGAGCAGCGGTTCCTCACCCACCCGTCGGCG
The DNA here is from genome assembly GCF_037034285.1 of Streptomyces tyrfis. Taxonomy (NCBI): domain Bacteria; kingdom Bacillati; phylum Actinomycetota; class Actinomycetes; order Kitasatosporales; family Streptomycetaceae; genus Streptomyces; species Streptomyces tyrfis. Next base: position 143,463 of record NZ_JBAGJZ010000010.1, read on the forward strand.
GGGGCCGCTGTTCTTCCGGTGTCCGGTGTCAGACGGCCTCCAGGGCGGCGACGTGCCGGGCGCGGTCTTCCAGATCGCGGACCTCGGCAACACGGCGGTGGGTGCGCAGGGCTTTCAGGAGGGTCTTCACGTGGACGGATGCGGGCCATCCGGGGTCCCGCGTCGAAGCCGTGGGACAGGTTCCCGAGCGCGCCGTCACGGTCGCCGAGGTCGAGCTGCACGGCGGCGACGGCCCGGTCGCGCCCGACGTCTCCGAAGTCGAGGTAGGCGCCCGTGCTCGCGGGAATTGAACGCCTCGGTGGCGGGGCCACTCGTGCCGCTCACGTGGGCACGGATCACGGTGACCTTGCCGGTGATCGGGGTGACGCTGTGCCGGCGGTCCTGTATGGCCTGGGCGACCTCCGTCGCATGCAGCATGGCGAGCGTCCGAGCAGTCATGGCTGACTCCTTGGACGGATGTTCCGGCGCGTTCACGCAACGCCGGGCGGAGGCTGCGCGCCCGCTCGGCGGCGAGCCCAGAAAGGGCTCAGGGGCCAGCGTTGCTCCTGGCCGTACGCATATGCATGGTTCTTTCGGTAGGCTGCCGCGATCCCATCCAGGAACGCAGTGTAGTCGGCGAGCGCGGCGCTCGTGCGTCGTTCGTCGGCGAGGCAGTCGGCCACGGTCCGGCCGGCGCGGGCACCGGTGTGCAGCGCGGTGAGGATGCCCTGCGAGGAGAGCGGGTCGAAGGCGAGGGCGGCGTCCCCCGCCGCCACCCAGCCGGGCCCGGCCGTCGGCGTGAGCCGCAGGCCGTGCGCAGGTGACCAGCACGGTACGGGAGCTACGGCCGGACCGTGCCCGGCCAGGCGACGCCGGACATGGACGGTGCGGCTGAGCGCGTGCCAGAAACCCTGCGGGGTGCGCAGCGGCGGCTCCACGAGGTCGGCGTCGGTCAGGTGGGCGACCAGGCGCCCGGCCGGGATCCGGGTGGTGTACCACCAGCCGTGCGGAGCCGCCTCCACCAAGGTGCGGGCGTCGGCGTCTGCTTGTGCTGCCGGGTCCGCCGGGCAGCGGTCGGAGAACACGACGTACGCGGCTACGAGCCGGTCCTGCCGCTGGCGGTGGCCGTGCCTGCGGCCGATGACACAGCGTCGGCCGGTGGCGTCGACCGCCCAGCGGGCGGACAGCTCCGCCACGGCGCCGGTGGCCCTTTCGCGGACGATCAGGCGGTCGTCGAGCCGGTCCAGTGCGGTGGCCTGCCGAAGTTCGGCGCCGGCCGCGACGGCCGCGTCCCGCAGAAAGGCGTCGAAGCGAAGCCGGTCGAGGTGCCAGCCGTGCCCGTACGGGTCGAACAGGTGGCTGCGACCGTGCAGCGCCGCCGACCCCCAGGCAGCATATGTGCCGGTGGAGACGGGGTGGCCGGAGGCCAGGAAGCCGTCCAGCAGTCCGAGGTCGCTCAGCAGCGGCCGGGCGACGGGCGGCAGGAACTCCCCGATCTTGAACACGGGCCGGCCGCGGGGCGCGGCGCGTGGCGGGGCCCGGCCGCCGTCGTCCAGCAGCTGGACGCGGTGGCCGGCCCGAGCCAGGACGAGCGCCGCCACAGCGCCGGCCGGACCGCCGCCCGCCACGACGGCGTCGACGCGTCCGGGCGGGCGCACGCGATGCGGCGGGTCGGGGGTCACCGGCTCGGCCGGAAGCGCTTGACCTTGTCGATGAACCCGGCCGAGACCTCCTCGTCGGGAGCGTCCGCCACGGCGACCGCGGTGGCCAGGGCGGCCGCGCCCAGGACCGGGTCGGCGCCGCGGTCCACGTGCACGGTGATCAGGTTGCGCCCGGCCGGTGGCGCGGGCTCGGGCGGGAAGCTCACCTCGGACTCCACCAGGACCTCGGCCGGGAGACGGGGATCGTCGGTGGGCCCGGGGCGGCGCTCGACCACACCGAGCTTGCCGAAGTCCTGCACCATCGCGTTGATGGCGGCCAGGTAGTCGCGGGGCAGCCAGCGGAGCCAGGTGCGCCGGGTCTGGAACGCGGCCAGGCGATCGGCGATCGGGCGGGAGGCGTCGACCACGACGTCGTAGTCCTCCTCGGCGAGCACGTGGTTGGGCACCCGGGCCGGCCAGAAGGTCGGCAAGAACGGGTCGTAGGGACCGAGGCCGGAGCCGTACTCGTAACCGGCCCGGCAGCTCGCGGTGTCGGTCTGCCAGGGCACGGCCATCCACCGGGTCAGGTCACCCGGCGCCTGGGCGTAGAGCGGTCCGTCGAAGGAGAGCGCGATCTCCGCGGTGAGCTTCGGGCCGTAGGAGGGCCTGGGCGTGAGCGGATCGCGGTGACGGATCCGGAAGGGGCTGGTGTACAAGGTGGTGTGGCGCATCGGCCAGGTGAGCTCGCAGCCGGGGTGGAAGGCGTCGGCGAGGCAGAACGACAGGGCCGCCCGGTCGAGGGTCGCGGGCTGGTCGGGGAACGGGACGTCGTCGAGGGTGGCGGGCGGCGCGGCGTGCGGGTCGTAGTCGTTGACGAAGTCCCCGCCGGCCCACCGCTCAAGGAACCGGTACTGGAGCGCGGAGAGCGTCACATGCTGACGTACGGACTGGGGCGGCACGTTCATCGCGTCGCCGTAGACCGCCGGCCAGGGCACCGGTGACATGCTGTCGCGGTCGTAGTCGCGGACGGCGAGCCAGATCTGCCGACGGAACTCCCGCTGAACCGGCGAGGGGTCCGCCAACTCGGTGATTCGCGCGGGGGCGAGGAGGTCCTCGCGTCCGCCGAAGCCGAACTGGATGGCCAGTCCCTTGTTGACCCACTGCAGATCGCACAGGCGGCGCAGCACGGGCAGGATGTCGCGGGTGAATGAAACCTGCTGTGGTTCGGGGAGGCGGCCCTCGGTCACGAAGGCGTCCCGCACCAGGTCGTACATCGTGCGCACCGAGGTGAGTTCCGGCGCGTAGTTGGGCGGTGCGGTCACCACCCAGGCCGGTTCGACCGGGATCGGCCGTCCGCCGATGGTCACCTCGGCGGTGACCGGGCCGTCGGAGACGTCGTCGTGCCAGCCGTCGTTGTTGGCGAAGGTGTCGGCGGGGGCGCCGGTCGCCGAAGCCGAGGCGCCGCGGCCGCCGAGGAAGATCAGCCGCCCTTTGTCGTCGGTGCGCAGCTCGCCGAGGTAGACGGGTTTGCCCATGAATGTGCCGGTGTCGAAGCGGTGCTCGGGGGCTGAACGGCTACGGCCGCGTACCGAACGGGGGCCGGGGTCGATGGTCAGGAGGTGGTCGCGCTGGGCGGCCGGAATCGTGGGGTTGCGCAGGTTGCTGTCGTCGGCCTGGCCCGCCTCCGGGATGTCGAGGGCGATCTGGAACTGGTACCAGGCCGCCTTGGAGTTGGCGATGTGCACGGTCCAGCGCAGGTCGGCGTTGTCGGCGGTCAGTTCGGCGACCGGCTCGCCGGCGGCGTTGTAGCCGTAGACCCGGAACCGGACGGCCTGGCGCTTGAGGGCGCCGGTGACGTCCTTGTAGCTCCCGGCGGGCAGCGGGGACGGCTCGTCGACCTCGGGGGCGAGGACGAAGTCGTCCATCGTGCTGTCGCCGACCCGGGCCACACCGATGGCCGGGTGCACGGCGGCCCGGACGATCCGGGTGTCGCGGGCCGCCGGCGGGGTGATCTGCGGGCGGGCGGGGCCGGGCTCGGCCGTCGGGACGCCGTTCACATCGCGACGTTGTTCGGCCGAGGCCAGGTACACCGCCCTGCGCACGTCGGCGATGCTGCCGATCGGGCGGTGCTCCGCGAGGCTGTGCCAGGGGTTGAGGGCGAGGTTCTCGCCGTACGCGGCCTGACCGCGGGCGGTGATGTCCTGCTGCTGGAGGGTCAGCCGGGCCGCCTTCACGGGAACGCTCTCGGACTCCTTCCAGCGCACGGTCGCCATGTCCAGCGGCATCGTCTCGTCGTCGGTGCGGAACTGGAGCATCAGATCGAAGACGGCCGGACCGGCCGCGAGCCGGTGGGCCAGGTCGGCGCCGAGGTAGGCGGGGTTCTCGTCGGGCGGCGTGGCGGCCGGGTCGCCGGGCTCGCAACCCGCGGGCACCAGCTTGTACTTGACGAAGCGCTCGGGTCCGAAAGCGTAGGGGAGCACGCCCCAGTAGGTGGCGGTGAGCACGCTCGGCTCGAACTTGGCCATCGCGTCGAGGATTTCGCGGGTGACCGGGTGGGCTTCCAAGTAATTGTCGTAACTGCCGTCGATGACACCGGCCTTGGTGAACTCGCACATGTCCTGGGCGGTGTCGACGAAGAAGACGTCGTGGTTCTGCAGCAGCAGGTCCTGGGTGCCGGCCTCGGTGTAGCCCTCCAGCAGCTTCGGGCCGGGCACGCCGAACAGCTTGAGGCCGATGCCGAGGGTGGTCTTCAGGTCGGGAAGGCCGGGCACGGTGTCGCTGGAGAACCGCACCCAGGCGTTCAGGCCGCCGGCCTGGGTACGGGCGTTCTCCAGGAAGCCGACGCGCATCTCGGGCGGCAGGTCGTCGGCGACCGTGAGCGTGCCGCAGGCAATGCCGTGCGGCTTGAGGAAAACCGGCCGCCTTACCGGATCCTGGCCGCGGGCCATCCGCGCGCCCTGAGTCAGGTCCACGAACATCTGCTTCAGGGCGCCGATCGCGTCCTCGGCACAGCCTGGCAGGGATGGCATCCCCGCAGTGTCGTCGAAGGGCTCGGGGGTCCCGGTCATGGTGTGCTCCCGTCGGTGCGGTGGTCGCTCGGGGCCGGCGGACCGGCTCGGTCGACGCCGCTCGCGGCTTCCGGACCCCAGTCAAGCGTGCACAAACCTTCGAGGCGCGGCGCGTCGACGTACGCCCGAAACGACGAGGCCGCGGGCCCGACGCGGGCCGTTTCACTCCAATCGGCCAGCAGCGGTCGCCCCGGCAGCGGCCCGGTGACAGCGTCGTCGGTGACCGGTCGACCGTTCCCGGGGAAGGGAAGGACCACGGCCGAAGAAGGGCTGCGTGCGGGAGCGCCGTCCAGGGTGCTGCGGAGTTCAGGCCCGGCAGGTCGCTTCGTGTACTCCGGCCAGGGGCGGACTGCACTTCAATCGCTGGAATGCCCGCGCAGGAGAATGAGATCCGGTAGCGCGCGAACCCTGAGAGGAAGGATCAGTGAGAAAGACGCCGAGCTACTGAAGGAGTGACTCCATTGCCTGAGATCGTGAAACTGCAGCCGGAGAACGGTGATGGCTATCTGCCGCCCGTGTTCTACCTCAAGTTCGACCAGGAGGAGTTCCCGAAATTCCTCGAGAACCCCACAGGCACGCTCAGGGAGCTTGGCCACCCGGTGAACAACGTGTCGGTCGTCGTGAAAGATCACGTCTGGGAAACCAGCAAGCAGAGGTGGATCACCGACCAGGACGATCCAGTTGTCCGGGATTTGCCCGGGTCCAGCAGCTGGGGGTGGCTGTGTGGATACCAGGACGAACAGTGCGTGTGCGAGAGAGTCCTCATGTAGTGCAACTGACGGCCCATTGCATTGGTCGTAGAACCGAATCCGTCGTAGGCCGAACAGGGCACGCCCGGCCCTCGTCGACCGCCGGCGGATTTGGTTTAAGCCATTTGGCCGTGTGGATTCACTCGCACCCGGAGGCCGCCGGCGGGGGATCGGTCTCATTCACGATATGCAGCATTTCGGCAGAGGGTGCAAACTGCCTTGTCACGATCTGCGGGCAGCGTCGGCATAGATCTCCGCCCTCCTGATGAAACCAGCGGCACTGCGTCCGGATCGGACACTTTGGCAGTTCGGTGACCACCTCATCCAGCAATGCGGCGCTGCGTACGGCGATTTGGCAGGCTGCATTCTTGAAGTGAATACAGCCATTGGTGCGGCATGTGGCCGCGAACCGAAAGACCTCGGTGGGGGCGACAGGCCCTGTCATATCGATGAGCTCGGGAGTCACCGGCATCGCACGTTCGGTCGGAATGATCCGCGTGTCATCCACTGATCCGGAAACGACTCCGATCAGAACCGACTCGGGCTGCGCCGGTGCACTGGGACAGAGGAGTTCTTCACTGCTTCTGCCCGTCTCGTCGTGCGGCATGAATGCTACTGACCAGGCTGGTGCGGCTCAATATTCCTCACCTGGAATCCTCCCGTGGCTGCATCTCGCTCCAGCGTCACTTCGAAGAGTGCATCGGGAAAATATCCGGCAACGACAGGTCTGAGGGACTCGATGTCGCCCGAGATGTTCCGGGCGGCGAGCGCGATTGCGACGCCCTCGGCGGCAGCCCTCGCGATCTGTTCTGGAGCGATTCTTTGCGCGTCCATCCATCCTCCGGTCGCCTTGGTGAGTGGAGCCCCGAATTGGCGGGAAACTCTGGCATTTCACCAGTTCAAGTCAGGCGACAACAAGGTGCCGCGCCGAAGTCCCGCGAATGGAGCCGGCGCGATCCAGGGGAGCGGTCGGCGCCGACTGATGAGGTCCGGGACGTTGGCGCGGCCGGTCAGCGGGTCCAGCAAATGAACGTTGGTTTGATGGGTACGGTCGGCAGCGGCAGTCCTCTTGCGCGACTCTACGGCCTTCACGTCTCGCCGCTCTCTGAGGGCGAGGGCGCCGGGCCCCGCAGAGACAGCCGGTCCCCGGTGCTGCCTGCTCCCTATTGATCCGAAACGCCTTGGATTCATGCTCGTTGACATGGCGGCGCCGTGCATGGGGTGCACTCGCTCAAGCGTCGCGCAGCTACCGCGACTCGGCCTGTGCCCATTTCGCCCCAGTGCGTACGTATCCTCCGCGCACACATCGAACGCTTGGGTGTGGCATCGGACGGCCGGCTGTTCCGGAACCAGGCCGGCAACTACGTGGACCCGGCGGCCTATGGCACGACGTGGGCGCGGGCGCGGAAGTACGTGCTGACACGAGTGGAGCTCACCTCCGGGCCGGCCAAGCGGCCCTACGATCTCCGGCACGCGGGCATCTCGTTCTGGTTGTACTCCGGTGTGGACCCGGCCGAATGTGCTTGCCGCGCGGGTCAGAGCATCGAAGTCCTCTTCCGGCACTACGCCAAGTTCCTGGACGGCGTGCGGGAGCAGGCCAACCGCCTCATCGAGCAGTCCATGGAGGAGTGGGACCGCGTCAGCCGAGGTGAGGCCCCCTGCGGACTGAGCCGGAGTTTTGGTCCGCGACTGGTCCGGAGGTGCTGGTCAGCAGTGGGATACCGGTGGGATGAACCGGGAGTCACGGCGTAGACGCGGCCCCTGCCCACGCGGGGCGAGCAAAAGGCGCCTGACGGGTAAAAGCCCAGGTCAGGCGCCTCTTTTTATGCCTCTAGAAGAAGCCGAGCTTCTTCGGGGAGTACGACACCAGGAGGTTCTTCGTCTGCTGGTAGTGCTCCAGCATCATGCGGTGGTTCTCCCGGCCGATCCCCGACTGCTTGTATCCGCCGAAGGCGGCGTGGGCCGGGTAGGCGTGGTAGCAGTTCGTCCAGACCCGGCCCGCCTGGATGGCGCGGCCCGCGCGGTACGCGGTGTTGACGTCCCTGGTCCAGACGCCCGCGCCGAGACCGTACAGGGTGTCGTTCGCCGTCCTGATCGCGTCGTCGAAGTCGGTGAAGGACGCCACCGCCACGACCGGGCCGAAGATCTCCTCCTGGAAGACCCGCATCCGGTTGTCGCCCTCGAAGACCGTCGGCTGCACGTAGTAGCCGCCCGCCAACTCGCCGCCGTGCTCGATCCGTTGGCCGCCGGTCAGGATCTTCGCGCCCTCCTGCCGGCCGATGTCCAGGTACGAAAGGATCTTCTGCAGCTGGTCGTTGGACGCCTGGGCGCCGATCATCGTGTCCGTGTCCAGCGGATGGCCGGGCACGATCTTCTCGGTACGGGCGATGCCGGCCTGCAGGAAGTCGTCGTAGTGGCCGCGCTGGATCAGCGCGCGCGACGGACAGGTGCACACCTCGCCCTGGTTGAGGGCGAACATGGTGAAGCCCTCCAGAGCCTTGTCGCGGAAGTCGTCGTCCTCGTTCCATACGTCGTCGAAGAAGATGTTCGGGGACTTGCCGCCCAGCTCCAGCGTCACCGGCTTGATGTTCTCCGAGGCGTACTGCATGATCAGCCGGCCCGTCGTCGTCTCGCCGGTGAAGGCGATCTTCGCGACGCGCGGGCTGGACGCGAGAGGCTTGCCGGCCTCCGCGCCGAAGCCGTTGACGATGTTGACGACGCCCGGCGGCAGGAGGTCGGCCACCAGCTTCAGCCACACATGGATGGAGGCCGGGGTCTGCTCGGCCGGCTTCAGGACCACCGCGTTGCCCGCCGCGAGCGCGGGCGCCAGCTTCCACGTCGCCATCAGGATGGGGAAGTTCCACGGGATGATCTGCGCCACCACCCCCAGCGGCTCGTGGAAGTGGTACGCGACGGTGTCGTCGTCGATCTGGCTGAGCGAACCCTCCTGGGCGCGCAGCGCACCCGCGAAGTAACGGAAGTGGTCGATGGCCAGCGGGATGTCGGCGGCCAGGGTCTCCCGCACCGGCTTGCCGTTGTCCCAGCTCTCGGCGACCGCCAGCTCCTCCAGATGCGCCTCCATCCGGTCGGCGATCCGGTTCAGCAGCGAAGCCCGGTCGCCCGCGGCCGTGGCGCCCCACGCCGGGGCCGCCGCGTGCGCCGCGTCCAGGGCCCGTTCGACGTCCTCGGCGGTGCCGCGGGCGACCTCGGTGAAGGGCCGGCCGTTCACCGGACTGGGGTTCTCGAAGTACTGGCCGCGGGACGGCGGCACATAGGCGCCGCCGATCCAGTGGTCGTAGCGGGACTCGTACGAGACGATGGCGCCCTCGGTGCCCGGCGCGGCGTATCGGGTCATCTCTGTGGCCTCCCGGCTCCGGTGCCGCCCGCCGTTGGACGGCTCTGGGCGCGAGCGTAGACCGCGGCACGTTGCGAACCCGTTGCACACACGCGGCGGCGCGCCCCGCTATCCCTATCCCTGTTCCGTCTCCAGCGCCCGGACCCTGGCCAGCAGCGCCGGACGCCGGTCCGCGGGCACGGCCGCCGCGAGCGCGCGCCAGACCGGCAGGTCGTCCTCGCCCCATGGGCTGTGCGCCCAGTCGGCCAGCAGCCCCGGGTCACCGCGCGCGATCAGGGCCGATCGCGCCTGTTCGTCCAGCCGGCGCCGCAACCGTACGACGGACGGCGCCTGCGAACCGGGCAGCAACGGGCCCGTGTACGCGCCGAGCGCCGACGCCACCGCCCCGGACGCCAGCCTGCGCGCCACCGTCTCGAAGTCGGCCTCCACACGGGCCGAGAGACGGTAGGGGCGGGACAGCAGCAGCTCCGGCCCCAGCAGCCGCCGGAGCCGGGAGAGTTCGGCCCGCAACGTCACCGGGGTCACCGACTCGTCCTCGTAGAGCTCGACGAGGAGCTCGTCGCCGCCGAGGCCCTCGGGGTGCCGGGCCAGGGTCACCAGGATCTCGCTGTGCCGTCGGCTGAGCCGGATCCGGCGGCCGCCCGCGACGAGCAGCGCCTCGTCCCGGCCCAGCGCGGTGAGCTGCACGGTCTCCCCGTCGGGCGCGGGCACGAGCAGGGCCAGCTGCGACTCGGCGGCGCGCGCCACCGCCTGCACGAACGCCAGACTGTGCGGATGTGCGAGCCGGTCCCCACCGGTGATGTCCACCGCGCCCAGCACCCGCCCCGTGCGCGGGTCGTGCAGCGGCGCCGCCGCGCACGTCCACCGCTGGACCGGTCGCCGGAAGTGCTCGGCGGCGAAGACCTGCACCGGCCGGTCGACGGCGAGGGCCGTGCCCGGCGCGTTCGTCCCGGCCACCGACTCCGCCCAGCGGGCCCCCTCCACGAAGTTCATGCGGCCCGCCGCCCGTCGGGCTCCCGGATGGCCCTCGACCCACAGCAGCCTGCCGTGCGCGTCGCACACGGCGAGCAGGTGCTCCCCGTCCGTCGCGTACGCGCACATCAGTTCGCGGATCACCGGCATGACCCGGGCCAGCGGGTGTCCGTCCCGGTACGGCCCCAGGTCGTCCGCGCCCAGCTCGACCGGGGCCGTGCCGTCGGGGCTGACCCGCGCCCGGGCGGAGCGGAGCCATGACTCGCCGACCACCGGCCGCACCGGCCGTTCCAGCCGCCCGGCCGTGGTGAACGCCTCGTGCGCGCGGCGAAGTTGGCCGAGCCGCCGTCCCGGGTCCGTGCCGGCTGCCAGGGCCACCCAGGGATCCGTCAACTCACTCTCCCGTCCAGGCGCGTCGTGCACACCCATGGTGACCGCCGGCCGGCGGACGCGGCAACCGCGGCGCGTGCCCCGGCAGGCCGACCGGGCGTGACGGCGGGACGCGTCAGCCGGTCGAGTAGAGGTTGACGAGACGGATGTAGCGCACCCAGTCCCAGTTGGGGCCGGGATCGGTGTGGTCGGTGCCCGGGACCTGCGCGTGACCGAGGATGTGCGCGCGGTCCTTGGGGATGCCGTGGCGGTCGCAGATCGAGGCGGTCAGCAGCGCCGACCGCTCGTACATGGCGTTGGTGAAGTACGAGGGCTGATCCACCCAGCCCTCGTGCTCGATGCCGATGCTGCGCGTGTTGTAGTCCCAGTTGCCCGCGTGCCAGGCGATGTCCTGTTCGCGGACGCACTGGGCGACGTAGCCGTCCCCCGAACGCACCACGTAGTGGGCGGAGACCTGCTTGGCCGGATTCTGGAAGATCCCGAGCGTGTTCGTGAACGTCTCCTGCGTGACGTGAATGATCACGTAGCCGACCGGATAGGCCGAAGGACGGTTCGACGCCGTGTAGTTGGACGCGGACGCGGGCGTCCAGTGGGCTCCCGGGTAGTCGGTGTCGCCCGCCATGGCGGCGAGGGCGCGGCCGGAGGCAGGCAGCAGTGCAGCCGCGGCCGTGGCTGCCGCGCCCTGAAGGATCCTTCTGCGGTGCATGAGAACTCCTGTGGTGTGGGGGATGGGGAGGGGGGCGGGAATAGGAACAGGGAGTGGGGGGGGGGCAGGGGGCGGTGCGGTCGGCGGCCCGACGACCGCACCGCGGGTTTCCGCAGACGGCGGTGCGTGCCCCCGCGAGGGGGAACACCTGCCGACCATCGCGCCATCGCTCCTTGCGGATCGGCGCGACATCGGTGTGGTGCGTGTTGCACACACGTTCGTGTTCCGTGCCGCACATCTTCGTGCTTCGTGTCGTGCACGTTCGCCAGTCGAATGCCGCGATCCCGGCGGGAGTCGGCGGCGCGGGCACGAGCGCCGCGTTGCTCGGAACCGGGAAGAGGAGGCGGGGCACGAGGCGGAGGGCATCTCGTCGCCGCCGCAGGAAGCGCCCGGCGCGGACCGGGGTCGCCAGGACGTGCGACGTATACCTCGATGTTCACGGTGACGATCACGGCGGTCGCTGGAACGGACGCGATCACCGGGGCCAGGGTGAAGTCCGGCTCCGGGCCGACCGCGACCACGAGCCGTGCGGCCACCCCGGCGGCGGCGGAGCGGCGGTGCGGAGCGAGCAGCGCGAACGCCGGGACCGGGTGCACGCGTCCGGCGACGGCGTCACTGATGCTCCGGCAGAGGCCCTCGCGCGGCCCGTTGGCGTCGTGTAACAGCCCGCTGCCCGAATCCACCGGCACCCGCGTCCCCCTTCGTCCGATGTCCGGAAGGCGTTGCCCGATGTACGACCGAGCTTTCGCGCGCCCAACCGTACGGGGCGGCGCGCGAGCGGCGGAAGACGTGAGATGGCGCAAGCGCGTGCGCGGGGAGGGCGGGAACCGGCGGCCCGCGGAACCGGCCGGGGTGCGGTGACGGGCGGGTACGGCACCGGCGGTGCGGGGCCGCGGGAGTACGGCACCCGGTGCGGCCGGGCCGCCTCGTCGGTGCGCGACTCGGCCAGGAGACCGTCCCGGCCGATCGCGACGACGGAGGAGATCTCCAACTCGGATGCGTCGTCCTCGCCCGGGTTGAAGGCGTCCACCAGGTCGAACCGGTGGGCGTACTCCGCCGTGACCGGGTCTCGTCCCTCCGTCCGACGAAGAAGGGTGACGCCGAGGTGGGCGCCGGGGCGGCAGGCGACGGCGGCCCGGGCGGAAGGCTCCGGCTCCCGGCCCTCGGCCCCGAAACCCCGGCTCCCGGCCCTCGAAACCCCGGCCCTCGGCCCCGAAACCCCGGCTCCCGGCCCTCGAAACCCCGGCCCTCGGCCCCGAAACCCCGGCTCCCGGCCCTCGAAACCCCGGCTCCCGGCCCTCGACGCCTCGGTCCCGGTCCTCGCCCGCCCCGTCGTCGGCACGCCGCAGCCAGGGTGATGACGGCGAACCAGCGGTGAGCCTCCCTCAGCCCTCCGAGCCGGTCGAACCGGCCAGCGCCGCCGCCGGGTCGTCGTCCGCCGGTCCGGCCGGCACCCACTGCCCGTCCTCCTCGCGGTACGGCCACCAGCGGCCGTCCCTCCCGTACCGGAGCTGCACGCCCTGGCCCTCGGCCGTCCAGCGGTTGCCCGCCGCGCGCAGCCGGGGCCGCTCGTCCTCCTCCCACGCGCCGGCGAGCCGGGCCTGTGCCCCGGCCAGGGTCTCGGGGTCCGGCGTCCACTCCTCGTCGAGCACGTCGACCCCCGCCGCCCCGCCGTACCGCCACGCGCGCACCGCCGCGTCGAGCCCGGCCGGGGAACGCCCCGATCCCGCGGCCAGCCGCTGGACGAGCCGGGGCTCCGGCCGGGCCTCCGCGGCCAGCCGCACAGCGTCCTGACGGGTTGTCAGCGCGGCGTGCGGCGGCTGCCGTGCATGGCCGGGCGCGAGAGCGTCCCCCAGCATCCAGAGAGCGCGCGCCGCGGCGTCCGAGGCCAGCGTCTCCAGGGCCGCCGGATCGATGCCGGGTCCCGGCTCGGCCTCCGTGTCCAGCGACGGCACCGGCCCCGGCTCCTCCGGCAGCGGCGGGGGAGCGGGCAGCGGGGGCAGGATGTCCCGCGCGGCGAACGCCTCGTCCGCCCGGACGCCCCGCTCCGCCGTCCCCGTCGCTGTCCCTGTCCCCGTCTCCGCGACGTCCGGCCCGTCGGACGGGGCGTCCCGGCCGGACGGGCCGTGCTCGGCGGCGCGAGCCGCGATGCGCGTCTGGAGCTCGTCCAGGAGGCGGCGTTCGCCGCGCCCCCGCATGAGCAGCAGCACGAACGGGTCCCGGTCGAGCAGCCGCGCCACCTGGTAGCACAACGCGGTGGTGTGCGGGCAGTGGTCCCACGCCTCGCAGGCGCACTCCGGCTCCAGATCGCCGATGCCCGGCAGGAGTTCCACCCCGGCCGCCGCCGCGTCCTCGACCAGATGGGGTGTCAGCTCGTGGTCGAGGAGCGCCGCGACATGCCCGGAGCGGGCGGCGGCCACGTCCAGGAAGCGCTCCCAGTCCGCCCCGCCCAGCTCCTGGAACAGCACGTCGGCGCGGTACGCCGATGAGTTCCGGTCCCGGACGATCGCGGTGATCCCGCCAGGCCGCACCGAGACCGCGCCGACCCGGCCCTCGCGGGCGGCCCCGCGCCCCCTCTTGAGCTGGGCCTGGTCCAGCGCGGAGTCCTCCAGGGCCCTCAGCCACGCCCGGCCCCACCAGGATTCGGCGAAGCCGCGCCCGCGGGCGGGCGGCAGTGCGGCGAAGGTGCGTTCCGGCGCCGGGTCGTCCGCCTCGTACCCGTCGCTCCCGTACGCCCCGCTCCCGTACACGTCGTTCATCGCGCGTCCCCTCGCAGCTCCACCAGTTCGGCCAGTTCCGCGTCCGTCAGCTCGGTCAGCGCCGCCTCGCCGGAGCCGAGCACCGCGTCCGCCAGCCCCTGCTTCCGGGCCAGCAGGGCAGCGATCCGGTCCTCGACCGTGCCCTCGGCGATGAGCCGGTGGACCTGCACCGGCTGGGTCTGGCCGATCCGGTACGCACGGTCGGTCGCCTGCGCCTCCACCGCGGGGTTCCACCACCGGTCGACGTGCACGACGTGTGCGGCGCGGGTGAGATTCAGACCGGTGCCGGCCGCCTTCAGCGACAGCAGGAAGACGGGGACCTCGCCCGCCTGGAACTGTTCCACCATGGCCTCCCGCCGAGCGACCGGTGTCCCGCCGTGCAGGAGCTGGGAACGCACGCCCCGCGCCGCCAGATGCCGTTCGAGCAGCCGGGCCATCCGTACGTACTGCGTGAACACGAGCACGCTCGACTCCTCCGCCAGGATCGTGCCGAGGAGTTCGTCCAGCAGCTCCACCTTTCCCGAACGGCCCTCGATCCGCGGCTCGTCCTCGTCGAGGTACTGCGCCGGGTGATTGCAGATCTGCTTCAGGGCCGTCAGCAGCTTCACGATCAGCCCGCGCCGGGCGAAGCCGTCGGCGCCCGCGATCGCGTCCAGCGTCTCCCGCACCACCGCTTCGTAGAGCCCGGCCTGTTCCGCCGTCAGCGACACCGTCCGGTCCGTCTCGGTCTTCGGCGGGAGCTCCGGGGCGATGCCGGGATCCGATTTGCGCCGCCGCAGCAGGAACGGACGCACCAGCGCCGCGAGCCGTTCGGCCGCCGCCGGGTCGCCGCCCTCCGCCGCCCGTGCGTACCGGGTGCGGAAGGTTCCCAGGGGGCCCAGCAGACCGGGCGTGGTCCAGTCGAGGATCGCCCACAGCTCCGACAGGTTGTTCTCCACCGGGGTGCCGGTGAGCGCGACCCGCGCCTGCCCGCCGACCGACCGAAGCCGCCTGGCGGTCGCCGAGTAGGGGTTCTTGACGTGCTGGGCCTCGTCCGCGACCACCAGCCCCCACCCGACCCCGGCGAGTCGCGCCGCGTCCAGCCGCATCGTGCCGTAGGTGGTGAGGACGAACTCGCCGGCCGCCAGACCGGCGAGGCTGCGCGAGCCGCCGTGGAAGCGGCGGACCGGCGTGCCCGGCGCGAACTTCTCGATCTCCCGCTGCCAGTTCCCCAGGAGCGAGGCCGGGCACACCACGAGCGTCGGTCCGGCGGCCGGGTCGGCGTCGTGCCGGTGCAGATGAAGGGCGATCAGGGTGATGGTCTTGCCCAGCCCCATGTCGTCGGCGAGGCAGCCGCCGAGGCCGAGCGACGTCATGGTGTGCAGCCAGTTCAGACCGCGCAGCTGATAGTCGCGCAGGGCGGCGGCCAGGCCCGGTGGCTGACCGACCGTCCGTCGTTCACCCCGTGCCACGTCGGACTCCGGATCGGCCAGCGCGCGGCGCAGCCGCTCCAGCCGGCCGCCGGCCTCTACGGCGACCCGGCGGCCGTCGACCTCGGTGGAACCGGTCAACACGGCCCTCAGCGCGTCGATCGGAGCGACCTTGCGGTCCTGCGTCTCCCGGGCGCGCCGCACCTCCTCGGGATCGACGAGCACCCACCGGTCGCGCAGCCGCACCACCGGCCTGCCGGCCTCGGCGAGCCGGTCCAGCTCCGCGCGGCCGAGCTTCTGGTCGCCCAGCGCGAACCACCAGTCGAACGACAGCAGCGCGTCGGCCGACAGCAGCGACGGCGGCTCCGACCCGGCTCGGGCCGGCCCCCGCGCTCCCCGCTCCGAGGCGTCCTCGGGCGAGCCGACCACCGCACCCGAGGTGAGGGTGCGGACCATCTCCCGGGGCCAGTGGACCGGCACCCCGGCCGCGGCCAGGGCCCGCCCGGCCGGGCCGAGGAGGTCCGCGATCTCCTCGTCGGCCGGTTCGACGGAATCGGGCACGGCAGCCGACAGCAGGGGCGTCAGCGCGGGCCAGGCCCGGGCGGCCCGCCGCAGCGCCAGCAGCGCGTCCATCCGGGCGCGGGGCCCGAACGCGGCGGCCGGCCCCGTCCCCGCCCAGACGTCGGCCGCGTCGGCGACCAGGGCCGGGTCTCCGGTCGAGTGGACTTGCAGGACGGCCCGGAAGGACGGGCCGCCCGCGCACCCGGTGGACGAGACGGCCTCCGCCTCCGGGGCCACGAGGCCTGTCACCTCCACCCGCAGCGAGAGCCGGACGCCCGCGTCGAGCCCGGCCGCGACGTCGGCGGCCCAGGCGCGTACGCCGGACGGGCGGTGCGGCTCGTCCGAGGCGAACGCCGGGCCCCCGGCGGCGAGCGCCGCGGCCGGCGTGCGCGGCAGGCCGTCCGCCACCGCGTCGAGGAACGCGCGCAGCAGCCGCTCCGGTTCGGGCAGCAGCAGGGGACGCGCCGACGCGTCGAGCGGCACGGCATGGGCGAGCGGCGGCATCGAGGCGGCGAGCCTGCGGATGCCCGACTGGTCCTCCGCCGTCAGCGGACCGGCCCGCCAGACGTCGTGACCGTTCGCGGTGAGCCCGGGCAGCAGCAGTCCGCGCGCCGCGAACCGCAGGGCGAGCAGAGCGGCGGCGCCCCAGAACGCGGCGGCGCCCGAGGCGTGCTGCGAGAGCCTGGCGCGGGTCAGCACAGGCAGCGCGTCCCGGATCGGAAGCGCCCGTGAGGGAACGGTGTACACCTGCGCGTCGGAGCCGACGACGGTCAGCTCCTCGATGGAACCGGGCCCTTCGGGAGGCCCGCTCCCGTCCGGGTGCCAGAAGGCGATACGGCCGGTACGGAAGGGCTCCCCGGGCAGGAAGACCACGGAGCAGACGGAGAGCGCGGAGACCTCGGAAAGCGTTGCGGCAGGGAACCTGTGCACAGCGATGGCCGAATTCCTCAAATTTGACTAGTGAGTGGTAGGGGCCCGAGGGTACTCCATCGGTGCGCGATCCGTTGCGGAGGATACTGTGATCCGCCTCACTTCCGTGTCCTTCGGCTGTCCGCTCCCGGCGGCCTCCGCGCCCTCGCGTCGCGGTCCTCGCGCGCTCGCCGCACCGCCCCCGTGTCCGTGCCGGCGGCCCCGTGTCCGTGCCGGGCGGCCCCCGGTGCGGCCAACCCCCCTGAGCGGAAGGGGGGCTGGCCCCCGTGGGGCCGGGGTGGTGGCGCCATGGCCGCCCCACCCCCGTCGGCCGTACGTTTCGACGGGTCAGCGCAGCCTCCAGAGACCGGAGACCCCATGTCCCAGGCCATGACCACCGTTACGGGAGACGCCCGTGACGGCGCGGGAGACGTCGCAGGAGCGGGGGGCCGCGGCGCCGTTCCCGGCCGGGGGAGCGACTTCGCCCCCCTGCTCCAGGCGGTGAGGGGGCAGGGACTCCTGGAGCGCCGCACCGGCTGGTACGCGGTCGGCATCGCCGTCAATCTGCTCGCCCTGGGCGCCGTGGCCGCCGGAATGCAGCTCATCGGCGACCGCTGGTTGACCCTGCTGCTCGCACTTCCGCTCGCGCTCTTCTGGTCCCGCACCGCGTTCATCGGACACGACGCCGGGCACGCCCAGATATCCGGCCGCCGCGGGACGAGCCGGGCCATCGGCCTCTTCCACGGCAATCTGCTGCTGGGCATGAACGAGGCGTGGTGGAACGACAAGCACGTGCGCCACCACGCTCATCCCAACCACATCGACAAGGACCCGGACGTCGGCGTCGGAGCCCTGGTCTGGACGCGGGAACAGGCGGCCCGGCGGGAGGGACTCGCCCGTTTCGTCACCCGCCACCAGGCCGGTCTCTTCTTCCCCATGCTGCTCCTCGAAGGCATCGCCCTCAAGGTCTCCGGCTTCCAGTACCTGAGCCGCCAGCCCGCCCGGGAACGCGCCCTGTCGGCACTGCTCCTGGTCGCCCACCTCGGTCTCTACGCGACGCTGCTGCTCACGGCCATGTCCCCGGGCAAGGCCGTCGCCTTCGCACTCCTGCACCACGCGCTCTTCGGACTCCACCTGGGCATGGCCTTCGCGCCCAACCACAAGGGCATGGAGATGCCGGACCCGAACGGCGACCGCTGGGGACACCTCCAGCGGCAGGTGCTCACGTCGCGCAACGTACGCGGCGGCGCTCTCACCGACTGGTTCCTCGGCGGACTCAACTACCAGATCGAGCACCACCTCTTCCCGAGCATGCCCCGCCCGCACCTGCGCCTGGCGCAGCCCCTGGTACGGGCCCACTGCGAGGCGCTCGGCATGCCGTACACGGAGACCGGGATCGTCGAGTCGTACCGGCAGGCGCTCCGGCACATGCACGAGGTCGGGGAGCCGCTCAGGTGACATCCGGCCGCGGCCGGAACCGACGGGCGCGCGCGGACGTTCCCGGAGCAGGAGCGGCTGAGGCCGCGAAGGAGGCGTGGACGATGTCGAACAGTGCGAAGATCGCTCTCGGAGGAGTCGCCGCGGCGGTCATCCTGATGCCGTTCATCGGCTTCTGGCTGTCGCTGCTGGTCCTGGTCGGAGTGCCGGCGGTCGGCTATCTGGCGCTCGACCCCGGCCAGCGGCGCAGACTGCGCAGGATCACCCGCAAGGAGTTGGGCCGCTGACCCAGCGGGGCGCGCACGGTGCGGGGCGCGTACCGCACTGCGACGTCGCCCCGCGCCGGGAGGGCATCGCCCGGCGCCGGTCGCCCGCCGTGCGCCCGGAGCCGGCCGGGCCGAGGCGGGCCGCCGACGCCGGGGCGCGGTGACGCGAGCTGTCGCCGCCGAGCGCGGGATGCGCGGGCCCGGCCTGCCGAGGGGCCAGCCCGTCGACGGCGGTCCGGTCAGGCCGGCCGTACCGCGAGGGCGTCCAGGGCCCCCAGCAGACCGGGCAGTTCGGCGCCGCGCCCGACCGGAAGCACCGTGCCCGGTTCGTCGTCGAGGAGGACGAAGGCCATGTCGTCCGTCCTGGCGACCAGGGACCAGCCGGGGCCGTCGACCCGCAGCATCCGGGCGTCGCCCGCGGCGAAGGAGGACCTGACCCTGCCCGGGGGAGGCGGAGCGTCCAGATAGGCGCGGGCCTCCGCCAACACCCGCCCCAGACCGGGGTGCGACACGGCGGGCGGGGAGGCGGCGGGCGCGGACGCGGTTCCGTTCCCCGGACCGTTCCCCGGCCCGTTCGCCGGGCTGCCTCCCGAGCCGTTCGCGGTGTCCGGTGCGTCGGAGGCCGCATCGTCGGAGGCCGCTTCGTCGTCCAGTCGTTCCCGCCAGGAGGTCCATTGCCGGGCGATCTCGTCCGCGCCCAGGCGTCGTTGGGCCGGTCCCCAGGACTCCATGTCGGGAGGCGACAGCGGGGCCGGACCGGCGCCCTCCACCTCCGGATCCGGCGGCGGATCGTGCGGGGCGTCCAGCCCCGGGGCGGCGACCGCGACCGGGAGCGGCCAGCCCGGCAGCGCACAGACCATCGAACGATCGTCGGGCGACAGGTCGTGCTCGATTCCGCAGTCCCAGGCGGCGATCGCCACGGCCACCGGCGACACGTCGTCCACGACCACGGTCCAGCGCGCACCGTCCCCGTCCTGGCCCAGGACCAGGCCGTACCCCCGCTCCCACGGTTCGAGGCCGAACACCGCGCAGGCGGCGGGATAGTCGTCGCCGAGCAGGCTCGGGAACTGCGCGGGCGTGAGCAGCGCCGCGGTCAGCACATACAGCGCGTCGTCGGCGACCGCGTCGCTCGTCCCTGCCACGGCGTCCTCCTCGTCCGTCACGGTGGTCGTCGGCGCACCCTAACGAGGTGGCGACCCGCTCGTCGAGGTCCTGACAACCGGTTCATGGACCGGCGCGCGGCGTTCCCGGGACGACGGCGGACGGACCCGATCCGGTCCACCGGACCGGCGCTTTCCGTCCCTTGGAGCTCCCGTCGTCGTAGAGTGGGCGCTCCGGACGACGCAAGGGGGGCAGAGCGGTGAAACGGTACGACCGCCTGAGGGAGATCCAACGTCTCGACCCGGAGCGGGACTTCCTGCGGATCTACCGGATCACGGCGACCTACGAGTTCCCCTGGGACATCACCCGCGCCCTCGAACTCGCCCTGTACCGCACCTATGCCGTCCCCAGCATCGGCCGGCTGCTCGCCGAGACCGCAGAACTGACGGACCGTCCGCAGAAGCGCTACGACGACACCGCGCTCCTGCTCGACACGGTCGTGGAGCACGGCTTCGCGGACGAGACCGGGCGGACGGCCATCCGTCGCATCAACCAGATGCACCGAAGCTACGACATCGGCAACG
Organism: Streptomyces tyrfis; assembly: GCF_037034285.1. Taxonomy (NCBI): domain Bacteria; kingdom Bacillati; phylum Actinomycetota; class Actinomycetes; order Kitasatosporales; family Streptomycetaceae; genus Streptomyces; species Streptomyces tyrfis. The sequence goes on from NZ_JBAGJZ010000010.1 coordinate 163,348, forward strand.
ACGACATGCGCTATGTGCTGTGCACCTTCGTCGTCACGCCGAAGCGGTGGATCGACGCCTACGGCTGGCGCCGGCTGTCCCCCCACGAACTGCGGGCGTGCGCCGCCTACTACCGCACGCTCGGCGCCCACATGGGCATCAAGGACCTGCCGGAGACGTACGAGGACTTCGAGCGCACGCTGGACTCCTACGAGGCCGAGCACTTCGGCTGGGACGAGGGCGGGCGCCGGGTCTCCGACGCCACGCTGGACCTGATGGGCTCCTGGTATCCGCGCCCGCTCGCCCCTCTCGCGCGGAAGGCGGCCCTCGCGCTTCTCGACGACTCGCTGCTGAAGGCGTTCCGGTACGAACGCCCGGGCCCGGTGGCCCGCGGCCTCACCCAGGGCGCGCTGCGTCTGCGGGCGCGGGCCGTGCGGCTGCTGCCGCCGCGCACCAGCCCGCACTACGCACGGCAGAACCCCGAGATCAAGGGATACCCGGACGGCTACGAGGTCTCCGCGCTCGGGACGTTCCCCACCCCGGGCGTGCGCGGGTGCCCGGTTCCGCACGGCCGCCGCGCCGGCGCGGCGGAGCAGCAGTGACCTGAACGGAAGGCGCGCCCGGCCCGCTCCGCGATCCGATGGCGGGGCAAGGACCGCGAGGAGGGCCGGGCGCGACGTTTGCCGGAGATCCGGGATCAGACGTTGACCCCGTAGTCGGACGCGATTCCGGCCAGCCCCGAGGCGTAACCCTGGCCCACCGCGCGGAACTTCCACTCCGCGCCGTGCCGGTAGAGCTCGCCGAAGACCATGGCGGTCTCGGTCGAGGCGTCCTCGCTGAGGTCGTAGCGGGCGAGTTCGACGCCGTTCGCCCGGTTCACCACGCGGATGAAGGCGTTGCGGACCTGACCGAAGCTCTGACCACGGCTCTGGGCCTCGTGGATGGAGACCGGAAACACGATCTTGGCCACATCGGCGGGCACGGCCGTCAGGTCCACATTGATCGACTCGTCGTCGCCCTCGCCCTCACCGGTCAGGTTGTCACCGGTGTGCTGGACCGAGCCGTCGGGGCTCGTCAGGTTGTTGTAGAAGACGAAGTGCAGGTCGGAGAGGACCTTTCCGGACTGCGAGCACAGCAGCGCGCTCGCGTCCAGGTCATGGTCCGCGCCGGTCGTCGTCCGCACGTCCCAGCCCAGGCCCACCGTCACGGCGGTCAGGCCGGGCGCCTCCTTCGACAAGGAGACATTGCCGCCCTTGGCCAGGCTCACACCCATGAACATCCTCCACTGATACAGCGCTTCGGCGATCCTGCGATCGGCGCGCCTTCGGTCGTCACCAGGGTGAACGCCGTCGACGGGCCCATGGTTCCCATGATTGCGCAATTCCTGAAGTGAAAGCGGGCGGGGGCCACGCCGACCCGCCGTCCCCGCGTCCCGTCACGGTCGTCGCGGTGCGGCCGGCGCGGAACTCCGGCCCGCGGCGGAGCGGGTGTCTGTCACATTTCTCTATCTTCCGGCGGTTCGGCCGGTGTTTGCACCCGGTCCCACCGGGAAGTGCTTCAGGCTGGCTGTGGGCAGGTCCGGTGATCCACTCGAACCAACGGCACTCGCCACATCGCGCAACTGTAAAACCACAGGGCGGTCGAACGCGTCTCCCCCTCGGGAGCCGGATCCTCCTCCTTGTACCGGACGAACGGGGTGGCCCATGACAACAAGCCGCAAGGCGGCAACGGGCAGGACACGCGGCAGCCGCCTGCGTCGGACAGCCGTGACCGGACTGTCGTTCCTCGTGCTGCTCGTCTCGGGCGCCGGATGGGTCTACCTGAAACTGGGCGGCGGCATCGACACCTTCAGCGCGGACGGCATCTCCGGTGACCGGCCGCCCGGTTCGTCGATGGGACAGAACGTGCTGGTCATCGGATCGGACTCGCGGGCCGGATCCAACGGCGAACTGGGCGGCGGCACCGGCGCGGTGGGCCGCTCCGACACCGCCTTCCTCCTCCACGTGTACGGCGACCGCAGGCACGCCGTCGCGGTGTCGATCCCCCGGGACTCGCTGGTCGACATCCCCGCCTGCCGACTTCCCGACGGCGCCTGGACCGCCCCGCAGCACGACGCCATGTTCAACGCGGCGTTCTCGGTGGGCGAGACCGCCGAGGGCAATCCGGCCTGCACCCAGAACACCGTCGAACACCTCACCGGCCTGCGCGTCGACCACACCGTCGTCGTGGACTTCGCCGGCTTCTCCGCGCTGACCTCGGCGGTCGGCGGCGTGCCCGTCTGCCTGCCCCACGACATCCACCAGCGAGACCTCAGCCCCAAGCTGCCCACCCAGGGGCCCCTGATCTTCGCCAAGGGGCCGCAGACGGTCTCCGGGAAGCGGGCCCTCGACTACGTCCGGCTGCGACACGGCATCGGCGACGGCTCGGACCTGGGACGCATCAAGCGCCAGCAGGCGTTCGTGGCCTCCCTCATCAAGAAGGTCAAGTCGCGCGGCATGAACCCCGGCACGCTGCTGCCGCTCGCCGACGCGGCCTCCGACGCGATGACGGTCGACCCCGGGCTCGGCTCCGCGGACCGGCTGCTCTCCTTCGCCATGTCGATGAAGAACGTCGACCTGCACAACACCAAGTTCGTCACCGTCCCCTGGCGGTACGAGGGAGCCCGCGTCGCGATCGTCGAACCCGACGCCGACGCGCTGTGGGCGGCGCTGAAGGCCGACCGCACGGTCGACGGCGAGGACGCCAGCGGCAGCCGGTCCGCCGGACGGGACGGGAAGAACGGCGACCCCGACCCGTCCGCGACCGCCGACCCCCTCCCCGGAAAGGGCGTCAGCGTCGCCGTCTACAACGGCACCACCGTCAGCGGGCTCGCGGCCCGGGCCGCCGGAGTGCTGCGCTCCCAGGGGTTCACTGTCACCGCCACGGCCACCGCGAGCAGTCAGGACCACGCCTCGACCGTCGTCGAGTACGGGCCGGGGCTGCGGGACGAGGCCGAGAAGACCGCCCGGCTGCTGCCCGGCGCCACGACGGAGGCGTCCGACGCCTCCGGCCTGCGCGTCGTTCTCGGCGCCTCCTACGCGGCGGACCCGGCGGACGCGCCCCGCACCGCGCCCTCATCCGCGGTGCCGCCCACCGTCGCCGAGGAGGCCCGCTCGGCCGACGACGACCCCTGCGCCGACCTCTCCTACGGATGACCGGAACCCCGGCCACATGACCGAGGAGTGCTTGCCCGTTCGTGACCCGTGCGCAAGGCTTACGCGAAACGTGGGGTACGGGGAACACATGAACGGGGAGGAGCGGGCACATGGCGCTGGACAAGGAACTCGACTGGCTCCTTGACGATCTCACCAACCGGGTCGGGCACATACGGCACGCACTGGTGCTGTCGAACGACGGGCTGGTGACCGGCGCGAGCACGGGACTGGCGCGTGAGGACGCGGAACACCTCGCGGCCGTCTCGTCCGGGCTGCACAGCCTCGCCCGGGGATCGGGACGCCACTTCCGCGCGGGACGTGCCCGGCAGACCATGGTGGAGTTCGACGAGGCGTTGCTGTTCGTGACCGCCGCGGGCGAGGGCAGTTGCCTGTGCGTGCTGAGCGCGGCCGACGCCGATGTGGGGCAGGTCGCCTACGAGATGACCCTGCTCGTCAACAGGGTCGGCGAGCACCTCGGCGTCGCCGTGCGTCAGTCGGGGGACGAGGAGGACGGCCAGATCTGAGTACTTCGCGGGGGAGCGGCGGGGGAGCCGCAGGGGAGCGGCCGGGGAACGCGGAAACCCCGGGAGGGCCGGGGCGCGTGCCGACGGGCGGGCATCCCGGCTCCGGACCGGCGTCGGCCGCACACCGACCGTGACCGAATGCCCGGCGCCGGCCGGGGGCTCCTCGCCCGCCGCGGCCCGACGGAGCCGTGACGCGCCGTCCGAAATGCCCCAACCAGCGTGCACACGAGGGAAGTTGTGACGTCGGTTCGTTCATGGGGCGGTCATGAGCCGGATCCGTAGGGGCAGTACTCTGCGCCCCACCGCCGTTCGGCGGGTGAAACATACGCGGAGGAAGAAACTTCATGACCATACCCAGGAGATCGCTGCGCGCCGCGGGGACACTCGCGGCCGCGGCGGTCGTCGGCCTGACCGGCGTTGTACTCACCGCCGGCCCGGCCGCGGCTCACACCCCCACCTGGGCCGTGACCTGCGACGAGGTGAGCCTCGACCTGACCGCCTACAACGGCAAGGTCACCAACCAGGTGACCGTCACCGTCGACGGCAAGGACCTCCTGCCCACCGAGACCTTCGGCAAGGAGTTCCACAAGAAGCTCGCACTGCCGGCGCACGACGAGGAACTGACCGTTCACCTCGTCGTCAAGGCCGGTGACGGCGACCAGTTCTCACGCGAGGACACCAAGCGGGCGCCGGTCTGCGAGGGCTCCCGCCCGTCGCCCACGCCGTCCGAGGCCACCCCCACGCCGTCCGCGTCCGAGGCCACGCCTTCGGAGACGCCCTCCTCCGAGGCGCCGACCGAAAGCGCGTCGCCCTCCGGGACGCCGTCGGAGTCCGTGACCGCGCCCGTCTCCCCGGGCCCCGGCGCGCCGGACCTGGCCGAGACGGGATCCTCGTCCGCCACGCCGGTCATCGCTGGGGCCGCGGTGGCCGTCCTGCTGGCCGGCGGCGGCATCATGTGGTCCGTGCGCAAGCGCCGTACCGTCCAGCACTGATGCCACTCGGTGGTCCCGGCACCTGACCGTGCCCCTGGGACCGCCGGTCGGGGGTGTGCCGTCCCGCGCCGGGCGGCGCACCCCTTCGCGCATCCGTCAGATCCGCGCCGGCGGCGGGGCCGCAGGGCGGCCGGGCGACGCCGACGGCCCGATCTCGCACCAGACGGCCTTGCCCTCGCCGCGCGGCTCGATGCCCCAGCGCACGGTGACGGCGTCCAGGAGCAGCAGCCCCCGCCCCGAGGTCGCGGTCTCACCCGGGCTGCGCCGCCGGGGCCAGACGCTGGAACGGTCCTGGACCGACAGCCGGACCCGGCGGACGGGCTCCGGCAGCACTTCCAGGGTCAGCACCGCGCCGCCCTCGGTGTGCAGCAGCACGTTCACCAGCAGTTCGTCGGTCACCAGCTCGGTGTCGTCGGCCAGTTCGGCCATGCCCCAGTCGCAGAGCGCCTGACGCACCATGGTGCGGGCGTCGGACAGCCCCTCCGGATCCGCCTGGTGCACGTACTGGTGCAGCCTCGGAGCCCGCGGCGAACCGGGGTCCGGGTGCCGCCGCAGCACCAGCAGGGCGACGTCGTCCCCCGATCCCCAGCGCTCCCAGAGCCGGTCCGACAGATGGTCGGCCAGCGCCTGGGCGCCCTCCGGCCCCGCGCTCACCTCATGTGCCAGTGCCCGTACGCCCACGTCGACATCGGCCCCCGGCTCCTCCACCAGCCCGTCGGTGTACAGGACGAGCGTCTCGCCCGGCACCAGGTCCAGGCGAGTTTCCGGATACTCCTCGTCCCCGAGAGCCGTCGAGAGGCCGAGCGGCAGACCGCCCCGCACCTGCGGACTGCCGACCCGTCCGTCCATGTGCCGGATCAACGGGCCGAAATGCCCCGCACGCACCGCGCGCACGGTGCCCGAAGCGAGATCGACCTGGGCGTATGCGCAGGTCGCAAAGCGTTCCGTGTCCAGCTCGGCGAGGAAGCGCGAGGCCCGGGCCAGTACCGTCGACGGCGGATGCCCCTCACCGGCGTACGCGCGCAGCGCGATGCGCAACTGTCCCATGATGGCGGCCGCGTGCGTGTCATGACCCTCCACGTCGCCCACCACGACCCCGAACCGCCCCTTGGGCAGCGCGATCACGTCGTACCAGTCCCCACCGACCTGGCGTCCGCTCCAGGCGGCGTGGTACCGCACGGCGATCTCGCCGCCCCGGATCTCCTGGATGCGCCGGGGGAGCATGGCCGACTGGAGGCCGGTGGCGAATTCGCGTTCCTCGTCGAACAGCTTCGCCCGCTGGAGTGACTGCGCCACGATGGCGGCCAGCCCCAGGCACAGGTTGCGTTCGTCCGCGTGGAAGGCCGTGGGTTCGCGGTAGTAGAGCGCCAGAGAACCGAGCGTGCGCGCCTGGGCGACCAGCGGCAGATAGGCGGCCGACCGGAAGTCGAGCCGGTCCGCGTACGGCGCCACCGCGGGGTAGCGCTGGACCAGCGCAGAGACGGAGGAGAGGAACCGGGGTCGGCCGCTGAGCACCGCGTCCGCCAGCGGAAGGCTCCGGTCCGGCTCGCCGCCGGAGCCGAGTTCCGCGATCGCCTCCAGCGGGTCGCCACTGAGCGCGATGACGTTCAGCGCCGCGTTGTCCACCAGGGCGAGCGCGAGCCCGTCCGCGTCCAGCCGGGCCAGGCCGCCCGGCCCGGTGAGCGCCGCGGTCACGTCGTCCACGGTCACCGCCCGCGACAACGCGCTCGTGGTGCGTTCGACGATGCTGGTCTGGCGCTGCCGCCACTTCTCCAGATCCAGCAAGAACGCCGTGTGCGCCACCTCCGCCGTCGCGTCCCGCACCACCCCGACGACCCGGTGGGGCCGCTCGTCGTCGTCGCGCAGGACACGGGCCTGGACATGGGTCCACTGGTCCCGGCCGCCGTCGAGCGGAACCCGGACATGGACGCTGTAGGAGCTGCGGCCGGACTCGATCGCGTCGCCGACGGCCTCGTCGAGCCGGGCCCGTTCCGACGGGTCGAGCCGTTCCATCAGCGACTCGGGCCTGGAGTCGAAGGACACCGGGTCCAGGCCGACGACCAGCAGGCCGGCGTCGTCGATGTCCAGCGTCCCGGCGTCCAGATCCCACTCGAAACTGCCCGTCCGGTTCATCGCGAGCCGTTCCGCCGTCGCGGATCCGCGTCCCGGCGGCTTTCCGATCAGCCGACGGGACGCGGCGTGGGTGCTCGGCTGCCGGTCGTGATCGCTCATTCCTGCTCCGGAGGTCGTCCGGCGGGGCTCACGGGCGGCACGGCCCGTACGGGTCCCTCAATTGTCGAGCCGGTGACGGAAGGCCGCCACAGCGGGCCGGCCGCCGGGACCCGGCCCGCCGCCCGGCCGCGACGCCCTGCCTCCGGCCCCGCCGCCTCGGGACCCCTGCCGCCGACCCCCTGGACCCGCCCATGACAATGTGAACGCTGGAAGATCGTCCGGGAGCGACGGACGACGCGGCACAACGGCTGACCGGAGCGCACGCATGAACCATGACGACGACCCCGTTCTGACGCACACCGAGGGACACATCCGGCACATCACGCTCAACCGGCCCCACGTCCTCAACGCGCTGAACCACACCATGGTGCGCCGCCTCGACGAAGAGCTCACCGAGGCGGAGCGCGACGCCACCGTCATCGCGGTCCTGATCAGCGGCGCGGGGGAGCGGGGCCTGTGCGCGGGCGGCGACATCCGCTCGATCCACGACGACGCCAGAGCGGGCGGCACCGCGTCCCTGGCGTTCTGGCGCGACGAGTACCGGCTCAACGCCCGGATCGCCCGGTACCCCAAGCCCTATGTGGCGATCATGGACGGGATCGTGATGGGCGGCGGCGTCGGGATCTCGGCCCACGGCGGTGTCCGCGTCGTCACCGAGCGCTCGCGCGTCGCCATGCCCGAGACCGCCATCGGCTTCGTCCCCGACGTGGGCGGCACGCACCTGCTCGCCTCCGCCCCCGGCGAACTCGGCACCCATCTGGCGCTGACGGCGGACGCGGTGGGGGCGGGCGACGCCCTGCTGTGCGGGCTCGCCGACCACTTCGTGCCGACGCGGTCCCGCACGGCCCTCACCGCGGCACTCGCCGGATGCCGTACGCCCCACGAGATCGAGGCGACCGTACGGGCCCACGCCTCGCCCGCGCCGGAGGGCGTGCTGACGGAGCACCGCGCATGGATCGACGGCTGCTACCGGGCCGACACGGTCGAGGAGATCCTCGACCGGCTCGACGGCAGCGGCGCTCCCGCGGCCAAGGAGGCCGCCGAGTCGATCCGCGCCAAGTCGCCCACCGCGCTCAAGGTGACCCTCGCCGCGCTGCGCCGGGCCCGTCGGCTCGGCAGCCTGGAGGCGGTGCTGGACCAGGAGTACCGCACCTCGTGCACCGCCTTCGCCGGGCCCGATCTGGTGGAGGGCGTGCGCGCCCGGATCATCGAGAAGGACGGCCGGCCCCGGTGGCGCCCGGCCGCGCTGGCCGAGGTCACGGACGAGGACGTGACGCGCTTCTTCGCTCCGCTGGGCGGCCGCGAACTCGGCCTGGCCGCCGCTCCCGGGGGCGGCTCGGGGGAGGCGCGGGCCGATGACGCCGCACGGGGCGACCGGTCTCTCGCCTGACGCCTGACGCCTGACGCCTGACGCCTGACGCCTGACGCCTGGCACAGGTGCCAGGCGCCGGGGCGGGCCCGCGGTGCGGCCCCTCGCGTCACGCGTCGCAGGGGTCGTAGAGGAGGGGGACGACCGGAGCGCGCCGGAGGAGCCGCCGCAGCCGTGGCCGCCGACGCGCGGCACGGTGCGTCACCCGGGGCCGCCGGCGTCTGCGCCGCCGTCGAGGCCCGACCGGCCCACCCGCCGGAGCCGGGGCCGGAGCCGGAGCCGTTCCGCGATGCCGCCTTCCGGCGGTCAACCGGCCGGCCGCCGGGCCTGCGCAGTCCCGAGCGGCTCCAACCGCTCGGCGGCCCGGTCCCAGGCCCGTCGGTTCCCGAGCGGGGCGTAGTGGCGCAGCTTCTGGGTCCGGGCGACGAGTCGCCGCATGTCCGTCAAGCCGCCCACCAGGCCGTGGGCCCGAGCCTGCACCAGGATGTTGCCCAACGCGGTCGCCTCGGCGGGGCCGGCCGTGACGGGGAGCCCGGTGGCGTCCGCGGTCCACTGGCACAGCAGTTCGTTGCGCGAGCCTCCGCCGACCAGATGGATCCGGTCCGGCTGGTACCCGGCGAGTTCCGCGGCCCGGCGCAGCGTTCTGCGATGCGCCAGCGCCAGGCTCTCCAGCACGCACCGCGCGTATCCGCCGAAGCCTTCCGGCGGCGACTGCCCGTTCCGGGCCAGGTGCGCGTCGATGCGCGCGGGCATGCCGCCGGGGGCCAGGAACGCCGGGTCGTCGGGGTCGATCAGCGCGGCGAACGGCCGGGCCCCGGCCGCCCGTTCGAGCAGCTCGCCGGGGCCCGGAGCCCCGCCCCACCGTTCCCAGTCGCGGCGGCACTCCTCCAGCAGCCACATGCCCATGATGTTGCGCAGATAGCGGACGGTCCCGTCCACCCCGCGCTCATTGGTGAAGTTCGCCGCCCGGGACTCCTCCGTGAGCACCGGCGCCGACAGCTCCAGACCCGCCAACGACCAGGTTCCGCAGGACACATACGCGAATGCGGGCCCCGTCGCCGGCACCGCGGCGACCGCGGACGCCGTGTCGTGCGAGGCGACGGTCGTCACCGGCGTCCCGGCCCGCAGACCGGTCTGCTCGGCGACGTGCGGCAGCAGGCCACCGGCCGGCGCGCCGGGTTCGCGCAGCGGCGGGAACAGGGAACGTCCCAGGCCCAGCCGGTCGATCAGCGCATCGGACCAGGTGCCCGAGGACGCGTCCAGCAGACCGGTCGTCGAGGCGTTGGTGACCTCGGCGCCCACCGTCCCGGTCAGCCAGTGCACCAGCAGATCGGGAATCAACAACAGGGTGCGCGCCGCGCCCCACTGGGCGCTCGCCCGGTGCGCGGCCAGCTGGAACACCGTGTTGAACGGCAGATGCTGCACACCGCCGACCGCGTACAGCTCCCGCCGCCCGCACACGGCCAGCACCTCCTCGACGGCCCTTCCCGTGCGGTCGTCGCGGTAGTGGAACGGCGCCCCGAGCAGCGTCCCGTCGGCGTCGAGCAGACCGTAGTCGACGGCCCAGGTGTCGACGCCCACCGAGGCGAGCGGACCCGTGCGCCCGGCGGCCCGCAGACCGTCCAGCATCTCCCGGTACAGGCCGAGCGCATCCCACCGCAGCCCGTCGGGAAGCCGGACCGGGATGTTGGGGAAGCGGTGCGCCTCGGCCGACGCGAGCGTTCCCGGCCCGACCCGGCCGGTGATCACCCGGCCGCTGGTGGCGCCGAGATCGACGGCGGCGAACACCGCCTCACGCCCGGAGGCTGTGGACGACCGCGCGGACATCGCCATCCCCGCCCGGCTCAGCGCAGGAAGGCCGCGGCCACACCCGCGTCCACCGGAAGGTGCAGGCCGGTCGTGTGCGTGAGCTCCCCGCCGGTCAGCGCGAAGACCGCGTTCGCGACATGTTCCGGAAGCACCTCCCGCTTGAGGAGCGTGCGCTGCGCGTAGAACTCGCCCAGCCTCTCCTCCGCGATGCCGTACGTCGCAGCCCGCCGGGCGCCCCAGCCTCCGGCGAAGATTCCGGAACCGCGCACCACCGCGTCGGGGTTGACCCCGTTCACCCGGATCCCGTGCTCGCCCAGTTCGGCGGCCAGCAGTCGCACCTGGTGCGCCTGATCGGCCTTGGCGGCCGCGTAGGCGATGTTGTTCGGGCCCGCGAACACCGCGTTCTTCGACACGATGTAGACGATGTCGCCGCCGAGGCCCTGATCCGTCATCACGCGCGCGGCCTCGCGGGACACCAGGAACGAGCCGCGCGCCATGATGCCGTGCTGGAGGTCCCAGTCACGGGCGGTCGTCTCCAGGAGCGGCTTCGAGACCGAGATCCCCGCGTTGTTGACGACGAGATCCACGCCACCGAACGCCAGCGCCGCCTCGCGGAACGCGCCGGCGATCTGCTCCTCGGACGTCACGTCGGCCGTCACCGCGACGGCCGCGTCGGGCCCGCCGAGCTCCCGCGCCACCGTCCCGGCGCTCTCGGCGTCGACGTCCGAGACGACCACACACGCGCCCTCGGCCGCCAGCCGCCGCGCGACGGCCCTGCCGATGCCGGAGCCCGCCCCGGTCACCAGCGCCACCCGGCCGGCCAACGGCCTGGGCTCCGGCATCCGTCGCAGCTTCGCCTCCTCCAGCTCCCAGTACTCGATCCGGAACCTCTCGGACTCCTCGATCGGCCTGTACGAGGAGACGGCCTCGGCGCCGCGCATCACGTTGACGGCGTTCAGATAGAACTCGCCGGCCACCCGGGCGGTCTGCTTGTCCCGGCCGAACGAGAACATGCCGACCCCGGGCACCAGCACGATCGCCGGGTCGGCGCCGCGCATCGCCGGGGAGCCGGGGCCGGCGTGACGCTCGTAATAGGCGCGGTACGCCTCCCGGTAGTCCGCGTGCAGCTCCCGCAGGCGCGCCGCCGCCTCCTCCAGCGGGGCGTCCGCGGGCAGGTCGAGGACCAGCGGCGCGACCTTCGTGCGGAGGAAGTGGTCCGGGCACGAGGTGCCGAGAGCGGCGAGCCGCGGGTGCTCGACGCGGGAGAGGAAGTCCAGCACCGGCTCCGCGTCGGTGAAATGCCCCACCTGCGGGCGGTCGGTGGAGACCAGACCCCGGATCAGCGGGGCGAGCGCGGCGGCACGTCTCCGTCGCGGCCCCGCGGCGAGGGCTTCCCGGCCCGCCCACACCGGGCCGAACGGCTCGGCCCTGCCGCGTTCGCGCAGAAACGCCTCGGCGGTGCGGATCATCCAGAGCGCGTTGTGCTCGCACTCGTCGGACGTCTCGCCCCAGGCCGTGATGCCGTGACCGCCCAGGACCACCCCCACGGCCCGAGGGTCGGCCGACCTGACCGCCGCGATGTCCAGGCCCAGCTGGAACCCGGGCCTGCGCCAGTCGACCCAGGCCACCTTGCCGCCGAAGCACTGAGACGTGAGCTTCTCGCCGTCCGCGGAACACGCCAGGGCGATCCCCGAGTCCGGATGGAGGTGATCCACGTGGGCGGCCTCGACGAGCGCGTGCATCGCCGTGTCGATCGACGGGACGGCGCCGCCCCTGCCGTGCAGGCAGTAGTCGAACGCGGCCGCCATCTCGTCCTCGCGCTCCACCCCCGGATACACCTCCTTCAGCGCGCGCACCCGGTCCAGGCGGAGCACCGCGAGCCCGTCCTCGGTCAGCGTGCCGAGGTCGCCGCCGGAGCCCTTCACCCACAGCAGCTCCGTCGCGCCGCCGGTGACCGGGTCGACGGCGGTCGCCTTGACCGACGCGTTGCCGCCCGCGTAGTTGGTGTTCCGGGGATCGGAGCCGATCCGGTGGGCGCGCCGCAACAGCGCGGCGACCTCGGTGTGCGTCGCGGATGTCATGCGATTTCCTTCGCGGTCGAGTGCGGGGTGCGGAGGGAGCGGAGCGCACGAAGGGGGCGCGGGGAGAAGAGGACGGGGCCGTGGTACGGCCGGGGCCGACCGGTCGGCGCCTGCGGCGGGGGAGGGGGCCCGGCGCTCAGGCGCCCCAGCCGGCCTGCTCGCCACCGACCCGGGCGGCGGCGATCCGCTGCTGGTTGCCCGAGGCCAGATACGCGGCGAACGGGTCCTCCGCCAGGCCGAGTTCCGCCCGGACCTCGGCCAGCAGCGGGCGGACATCGGTGTTGTACGCGTCCATCAGCACGCCGTTCGCGGCCAGCACGTCACCCGACCGCTGCGCGGCGTCCAGCGCCTCCCTGTCGACCAGCAGCGCCTTGGCGGTCGCCTCCTGCACGTTCGCGACCGACCGGATCACGGCGGGGATCTTGGGCTCGATGTTGTGGCACTGGTCGAGCATGAAGTCGACGTTCGCGGCGGGCTCCAGGCCGCCGTTCCCGACGACCTCGTGCATGATCCGGAACAGCTGGAACGGGTCGGCGGCCCCGGCCATCAGGTCGTCGTCCGCGTAGAACCGGGAGTTGAGGTCGAACGCGCCGAGTCTCCCCGCACGCAGCAGGAACGCCACGATGAACTCGATGTTGGTGCCGGGGGCGTGGTGCCCGGTGTCCACGACCACCCGCGCCTTGGGGCCCAGGGCGAGGCAGTGCGCGTACGCCGTGCCCCAGTCCGGTACGTCCGTCGCGTAGAACGCCGGCTCGAACAGCTTGTACTCCAGCAGCATCCGCTGCCCGTCGCCCAGCCGCCCGTACACCTCGGCCAGCGCCTCCGCGAGCCGGTCCTGGCGAGCGGCGATGTCGTCCTGCCCGGGATAGTTCGTGCCGTCGGAGAACCAGAGCTTGAGGTCGGACGACCCGGTCTCGTCCATGACGCCGACGCACTCCAGCAGATGGTCCGTGGCCTTGCGGCGGACCTTCGGATCGGGATGGGTGACCGATCCCAGCCTGAAGTCGTCGTCCTGGAAGACGTTCGAGTTGATCGCGCCGATCCGCAGCCCGAGATCCGCCGCGCGCCGGGTCAGCGCGCCGTAGTCGGTCACGCTGTCCCACGGAATGTGCAACGACACCTTCGGCGCCACGCCCGTGAACGCGTGCACCTGGGCCGCGTCCTCCAGCTTCTCGAACGGGTCCCGGGGCACGCCCGGCTGGGCGAACACCTTGAACCGGGTGCCGGAGTTCCCGTATCCCCACGACGGGGTCTCGATCACCTGGGACTTCAGAGCGGCCCTGACGGCGGACGGATCGGACATGAACACCTCGCGGACGGAGTCCTCCGGCGACCGGGAACCCGCCCGCCGTGATCAGGTACTTCTGCGCCGGACATGAATCGATTCACTCCCGTCCCCGCAACGCTAGGACTCGGGACGATCGCGGTCAAGCTTCGACGTCGCCGCTTCGGCCGTGTGGGAAACCGGTGAACCGATGTGCGGTGGTGAGGGAGGGCGGTGGTGAGGATGGAGTGAATCAATTCAACGCGGTGGAAGGCCGCGGGCGCGAGGACGGCCACGGCACCGTGCGCGCCACGCGCCGTACGACGGACGGCGGATCGAGGACGAGCCCCGACGGTCCCGCTCCCTTGCCCGGCCGCTCAACTGCCGCCGCTGCCGGGCACGCCCGGCCGGAGCGACCGCACGAGGTCGAAGAACCGCGACTCGTTGCCGCTCAGCCCCGCACGCTCCAGCGCCCCGTCGGCCTCCGCGATCGGCGACGCGAGCAGCGGCACGTGCAGGGGCCCGTCCTCGGGCTCCGCCAACGCCGCCCGGGTGGCCTGCAGAAGGCGGACATACGCCTGGGCCGCGGCGAGTTCGTCGTTGCGCATCTCAGCATCTCCCGCTCAGAGGTGTCGGACCCACCAGCATCGCCCATGGGTCTGACAGAGCCCCGTACGGCACGGAGCCGGAGGGCCCGTCCGACGGCGTGCCGGAGGGGCCCGTACGGGCGGAGAACGGTCGGGCGGACGGCAGCCGCTACCGCGACGCGTCCGGGTCGTCGTGATCCCGGCGGGCGGCGGCCGGCGGCTCGACCTCCAGGAACCTGCGGCGTCGCGGCCCCCGGTACGGCAGCACCGTCCAGCCCCACTCGCGCAGCACGGCCGCGCACCGGCCCAGCTCCCGCTCCTCCTCGTGCGCGGCCCCGCTGCCGGGCGGGCCGAGCCACTCGACGCGCACGCCGCCCGGTGCCTCGCCCCGCGCCAGGCGGTACCCGGTCGCCGTCCGCGTGCCGGATCCGTCCACCGCGGAGGCGGCGAGCCCGGACGCCTCCAGGGCCAGCGCGACGGCCCGGACCGGCCGGTGCGTCTCCCACCGCGCGGGCGCCCGCTCCGGGTCCGGGACCCCTTCGTTCGTCAGCCGGCGGATCTGCAACAGGCCCTCGAACGCCGTGCGCACGGCGGCCGCGCGCCGCTCGTCCCGCACCGTCGCCGGACCGTCCCCGGTGGCCGGTTCGAAACCGGCGTCGTTCTCCATGCCCATCCGCGTCCCCTTCGCCGCGCTCCACTGCTGTCAGTGTGCGCCGCCGCACCGACAGCGGTCGGCCGCGGACCGTACGGGTGAAGCGGGCCGATAGGGTTGACAGCCCGACAGTCCCGTACCCGGAGGATCCACGCACCGTGCCCGATGCTCACGGCCCCGCCGCCGACCGTGCCGCCCTGCGCGCCGACTGCGCGAACTGCTTCGGGCTGTGCTGCGTGGCACTGACCCTGACCAGGTCGGCGGACTTCGCGATCGACAAGGAGGCCGGAAAGCCCTGCCGCAACCTCCAGCAGGACTTCCGCTGCGGCATACACGCCGAACTGCGCCCCAGCGGCTTCTCCGGCTGCACCGTGTACGAGTGCTTCGGGGCCGGTCAGAAGGTGTCCGGGGAGACCTTCGGCGGGCAGGACTGGCGCCGCTCCCCGCAGACCGCCCGGCGCATGTTCCAGGTGTTCCCGGTGATGCGGCAGCTCCACGAACTCCTCTGGTACCTCACCGAGGCGCTCACCCTGGAACCGGCCCGCCCCCTCCACGACGATCTCCGGCGCCTCCTCGACGAGACGGAGCGCCTCACGCACCTTCCCGAGGACGCCTTCGCGGACCTCGACGTGGCCGCGCACCGCGAGTCGGTCGCCGCGCTCCTGGCCCGCGCCGGCCGAGCCGTCCGCGCCACCGCGCCCCGGGGGAAGAGGCGCGACCGCCGCGGCGCGGACCTCATCGGCGCCCGGCTCAGGGGCGCCGACCTCCGAGGAGCCGATCTGCGCGGCGCCTATCTCATCGCCGCGGACCTCCGAGGCGCGGACCTGCGCCTGGCCGACCTGATCGGCGCCGACCTCCGGGACACCGACCTGTCCGCGGCCGACCTCACCACCAGCCTCTTCCTCACCCAGGCCCAGCTCAACGCGGCCAGGGGCGACGCGGCGACGAAGCTCCCGCCCTCGCTCGGCCGGCCCGCGCACTGGACCGGCTGAACCCCCGAACCGGACCGCACCACCGACGGCCCGGACACCACCCGCGCCGCACCCGGGCGAATCGTCCCCGCGACCGGGCACCGCCGACCCCCGCGGTTCGTTGCACAGAGCGACGTACCCGGAGCGCCTTCGACCGGACCGAGGAGTCCCGCACATGCCAAGCAGTACCGACCGCAGCACCGATCACGACCACGCCGACGGCAGTCGCACCCGCCTGGTCGAGCGGCTCATGGAGCAGTTCCCGCACGTGCCCCGGGAAGCCGTCGTCAAGGAGGACCTGCTGCGCGGCGGCGTGGCCTTCGACGAGTCCGCGCTCAGCGACAACGAGGGCGGCGACGTCAAGCCGAAGTCGTACTTCATCTTCTCCTTCGACCACGGGACGCTGCCCGAGCTCGGCGCCGCCGCGCTGCGCCGCCCCCCGGAGGAGATCGTGCTCACCGGCGGCCCGTACGACCTGCGCCGGACCGTGGTCTCGGTGCGGGTCAACCCGGCCTCCCCGTACCGGGTCGCGGCCGACGGCGACGGCGTGCTCGGGCTGTACCTGGACGGCCGGCGGATCTCCGACGTCGGCCTGCCCCCGATGCCGGACTACTACCGGCACACCCTGGAGAACGGCAAGTCCGTGATGGAGGTCGCGCCCACCATCCAGTGGGGCTACCTCGTCTATCTGACGGTCTTCCGGGTCTGCCAGTACTTCGGGGCGAAGGAGGAGTGCCAGTACTGCGACATCAACCACAACTGGCGCCAGCACAAGGCGGCGGGACGCCCCTACACCGGTGTGAAGCCGGTCGAGGAGGTCCTGGAGGCCCTGTCCATCATCGACAGGTACGACACGGCGAAGGCGTCCACCGCCTACACCCTCACGGGGGGCGCCATCACCTCCCACATCGGGGGCCGCGACGAGGCCGACTTCTACGGGCAGTACGCCAAGGCGATCGAGGAGCGCTTCCCCGGCCGGTGGATCGGCAAGGTCGTCGCCCAGGCCCTGCCCAAGGCGGACGTCCAGCGCTTCCGCGACTACGGCATCCAGATCTACCACCCCAACTACGAGGTGTGGGACCGCCGCCTCTTCGAGCTCTACTGCCCGGGCAAGGAACGCTACGTCGGTCGCGACGAATGGCACCGCCGCATCCTGGACTCGGCCGAGGTCTTCGGCCCGCGCAACGTCATCCCGAACTTCGTCGCGGGCGTGGAGATGGCCGCCCCCTTCGGTTTCACCACGGTGAAGGAGGCCATCGACTCGACCACCGAGGGGCTCCGGTTCTTCATGTCGCGCGGCATCACCCCGCGCTTCACCACCTGGTGCCCGGAGCCGACCACCCCGCTCGGGAAGACCAACCCGGACGGCGCCCCGCTGGAGTACCACATCCGCCTGCTCGACGCCTACCGGGCGACCATGGAGGAGTTCGGTCTCAGCTCGCCCCCCGGCTACGGCCCGCCCGGCGCGGGCCGAGCGGTCTTCTCCGTCAGCTCGTTCATGGACAGCCTCCCCGCCCGGCCGGACGACGCCCCGGCGTAGCGCGCCGCTCCGGGCCGGGACCGTGTGGGGTCACGGGGCCGGAGGGCGGCGCCGGGCGCCCCGGCCGCAGTGCCGCAACGGTGCGGGGCGCCGGGGCCCGTACGGGCCGGGCCCCGGCGGGGCGCGGCGGAAGCCGCCCCGTCCGGGCCCCGGCGGGCACGGAGCGTCAGGCGCGCCACTCCGCCGTGCGCTCGGGGGACGCCTCCGCGAGCGCCTGAGTGACGGCCCCGACATCGCCCTGGTGGCCGTAGACGGGCGTCCCGGGCTGCTGCCGCCACGACTCGTCGAGGCCGCCGGCGTCGACGGTGTCGAAGCCCAGCTCGTCGATGAGTTCCCGTACGACCCGCTTGGCCGCCGCGTCGTCGCCGGCCACCGGCAGCGCCTGCCGGCCCGGGCTGCCCTGCGGACGGCCGTTGTCCAGGATGTCCTGCGCGTAGGTCCCGTTGAACGCCTTGATCACCGGGTGCCCGATCTGCCGCTCCGTCCAGCGGCTCTCCGGCAGACCCTCCTCGATCTCGGCGATGCGGCCGTCCCGCTGCTGCGGGTAGTAGTTGTTGGTGTCGATGACCACGACCCCCTCGGCGGCCCCGTCGAGCAGGCCCGAGGGCAGCTCGGGGACCGCGCGGAGCGGGACGGTGACCACGACGACCCGGGCTCCCCGGGCCGCCTCCGCGGCGGTGACCGGTGTCGCCCCGGTCTCCCGTGCGAGGTCCGTGAGCGTCTCCGGGCCACGGGAGTTGGCGACGGAGACGTCGTGCCCCAGCGCGGTGAGACGCCGGGTCAGATTACCGCCGATGTTGCCCGCTCCGATGATGCCGATCTTCATGGATCCGACCTTCCGATGGTGCCTGCGGTAGGGGAGGTGCTCCCGCCGCATCCCCAACTTCCCCCCGGGCTTGGCTATTCCACGGATTGGAAAAACGGTTCGCCTGTTCACCGCACGGATGGGACGACCGGCCGCGGGCACGTTGAGAGGGAGAACCGGAACCACCGAACAGACCTGGAGGCGATGCCATGCTGCATGGTGTCGATGTCAGCGCCTATCAGTCGTCCTTCGACACGGACGGGCTGGATTTCGTCTTCATCAAGGCCACCGAGGGCCGCTCGTACGTCAACCCGCACCTGTCCGCCCAGGCCAAACGGGCCAGGGACGCGGAGTGCGTGGTCGGCTTCTACCACTTCCTCTGGCCGGGCGACATCCCGGCGCAGGCCGCGTACTTCGTCAGCAAGGCCCCGGAGCGGGCGGGCGAGCTGCTGGCCGTCGACTGGGAGGAGAACGGCGAGGGCGCCTGGGCGAGCAACGCGGAGAAGGACCGCTTCATCCGCGAGGTCAAGCGGCTGCGGCCGCACCACAAGGTCCTGCTCTACTGCAACCGCGCCTTCTGGCTCCAGCACGACACCACCTCGTACGCGGGGGACGGCCTGTGGATAGCCGATTACGTGACGCCGGGGAAGCCCCGGATCCAGGCGTCGTGGCGCATCCACCAGCACACCGATCGCCCGTTGGACAAGGACGTGGCGGACTTCCCGTCGCGGGCCGCCATGCGCGACTGGGCGCGCGGGTAGCGGCCGCCCCTTCGAGCGGGCGCGGCAGCCACGCCGAGTACGCGCCGGCCCACGGCGCCTACGCGGTGCCGGTCCCGGACGGCATCGACCCGTTGGACGCGGCCCCGCTGACCTGCGCGGGCGTCACGACGTACAAGGCGGTGAAGCTGTCCGGCGCCCGTCCGGGCACCCGGGCCCTCACCTCGGGCGTCGGCGGGCTCGGTCACCTCCCCCTCCAGTACGCGCGGATCTTCGGCGCCGAGACGATCGGGGTCGACGTGACCGACGAGAAACCCGCTCTCGCCCGCGAACTCGGCGCCGACCACGTCATCGACGCCCGGGTGCAGGACGTGGCCGAGGAGACGCGGCGGCTCGGCGGCGCCGACGCGGCCGTCTCGCTGGCCGTGAGCAACGCGTCGTTCAGCGCCGCCTACGGCGCCTGCGCCGGGGCGGCACCCTCGTCCTGGTGGCGCTGCCGGCCGAGGGCACCCTGGAGCTGCCCGTCTTCGACACGGTGCCGAACGGCGCGAAGGCCATCGGCTCCATCGTCGGGACGCGCGAGGATCTCGCGGAGGTGTTCCGGCTGCGTCTCCTCGGCCGGACCCGCGTCATCCGGGAGAGCAGGGCGCTCGACGACATCAACGGTTCGATCGACGAGGTGCTGCGGGGCCGGGTCTCGGCGCGGATCGTCTTCGAACTGCGCTGAGGGCGCATGCGTGCGGGCCGCACCGGAGGCGCCGGGAGCGTTCCCCGCGCCCGCCCCGGCTGCCCGCGCGACCGGTCCGGGGCGGCCCCGCCGTACGGCTCCGCCCGGTACGGGAGGGGCCCGTTCCGTACCGGTCGCCGAGACCTGGACCGGGCCTGCCGGGTGGCAGACCCTAGGATGTGGCCGATGAGCGAGACCCCGCCCAGCCTCCTGGGATTCACGACCTATCTGATGTCGCGGACCGGCAAGACCGCGCGGGACAGGCTGGCGGCGAAGCTCGCCGCGCGGGACATGAAGCTGTGGCACATGGCCGTGCTGTCCGCGCTGGTCGATTTCGGCCCGCATGCGCAGCGGGAGCTGGCGTCGCGGCTCGGGATCGACCGCGGCGACCTGGTCAGGATCGTGGACGACCTCGCGGGGGCCGGACTTGTGGACCGGGCCCGGGACACCGCCGACCGCCGACGGGTGACCGTCGCCTCCAGCCCGGCGGGCCGTTCCGTCCTGGCGGATCTGCAGGTGGAGGCGCTGAACGTCCAGCGGGAACTGCTCGCCCCGTTGTCCGCCGCGGAACAGACGCAGCTGGCCGCGCTGCTGCGGCGTGTGCACGCCCATGCCCAAGGAGCCGGACGGGAGGCGGAGGCAGGGGCGGGGGCTTCCGGCGGCCGGGGCCCCGGAGCCGTTCCGTAGCCACCGAGGGGGAGCGCCGGGGTGGTGCGGCCCCTCCGACTCCCGCGCGCGGCGGTGGACAGAGCTCCCCTTGTCTTGGCATGGACCTGATCTTCCTGCTGGGCTACAGTCCGTTGCGGCACGCTCTGAGAGCGCTCTCAGAAGTGATCTCCCGGACGCCTGCTGTTCCTCCCCACGAATCCGGAACAACAGAAGGGGCCATTGCCTTGAGAACCCTGAATGCGTTACGCGCGAGCCTGGCGGCCGCCCTCGTCGTCGGAGCCTGGGCGGCCGTGGGCCTCACCTCCGCCTCCGCCGCCGGCGACCCCGTCGCGGCTCCCGGACGCGGCGACGCCGCCGAGGCGCCCGCCTCCGACGGACTGCTCTCCGCCATGCGCAGGGATCTGGGCCTGACGGAGAGCCGGGCCAGGGCGCGGCTCGCGGCGGAGAAGGCGGCGACGGCCGTGCAGGGCACGGCCCGCCGGGCGGCGGGGGCGTCGTACGCCGGAGCCTGGTTCGACCCGGCCGCGGGCAAGCTCACCGTGGCCCTCACCGACCGCGACAGGCTCGACGCGGTGTCGGCCACGGGTGTGCGCGTCCGGCTGGTCGAGCACAGCGCGCGACGGCTCGACGCGACGAAGGAGCGACTCGACGGCCTGTCCGCGCCGAAGGGCGTGAGCGGCTGGCACGTCGACCCGAAGGCCAACCGGGTCGTCGTCGACGTGGTCGGGCGGGCGCAGGATGACAACGATGTCCGGGCGTTTGTGAAACGGGTCCGCGAGGCCGGCCCCGTCACGGTGCGCCACACCCCCGAGGCGCCCAGGACCTTCTCCGCCGGGACCGTGGGCGGCGACCCCTACTACACCGGCAACGTGCGCTGTTCCATCGGCTTCTCCGTCCACGGCGGCTTCGTGACGGCAGGGCACTGCGGACAGCCGGGCGCGGCGGTCAGCGGATGGGACGGCTCGGCCGTCGGCGCGTTCCAGGGCTCGTCCTTCCCGGGTGACGACTACGCGTGGGTCAGCGTCGGCAACGGCTGGTGGACCGTTCCCGTGGTGTTGGGCTGGGGCACCGTCTCCGACCAGTTGGTCCGGGGCTCCGCGGAGGCGCCCGTCGGCGCGTCCGTCTGCCGGTCGGGCTCCACCACCCACTGGCACTGCGGGACCGTGCTGGCCACCGACGAGACCGTGAACTACAGTCAGGGCGCCGTCCATCAGCTGACCAAGACGAGCGTCTGCGCCGAACCGGGCGACTCCGGCGGCTCCTTCATCAGCGGCGACCAGGCCCAAGGGGTCACCTCGGGCGGCTGGGGCAACTGCTCCAGCGGCGGCGAGACCTGGCACCAGCCGGTGAACGAGATCCTCAACCGGTACGGGCTGACGCTGCACACGGCCTGATCGCAGGCCTGCGGCCGGACCCGGCGCGGCCGGTCCGGCCCGTGACCCCGGTTCCGAGGCGCTGGCGCGAAGAGGGGCCGCCGTTCCGGAGCGATGGCCAAGACGGGATCGTGCCGCCTTCGGAGGGCGAGCGGGCTTCCGCGGGCGAGGGAAAGTGAGCCGGGCTCGAGTCGCGCACAACGGTCCGGGGCGGTGATTCGACGTCGAGTCGCCGCCCCGGACCGTCGCATGTCCTGGACCATCGCATGTCCTGGACCATCGCATGTCCCGGGGAGCCGCGCGTCCTGGACCATCGCGCGCCCCGGAATCGGAGCGGCCGGCGGAGCGGGTCGGAGTGCGCCGGCGGTCGTCGACGGCCGGCGCGTCGGCAGGAGCGCGGTGCCCGTCGCCGGGCAGGCGGACCCGTGTCCGACGGGCGGTGGGGCGGTGCCATGAAGATGTCGTGCGGTGTTTTCGGGGTGTGTCAATGAAAGACACGCCGTTCCGGGGGTGAGCGGGGGTCGGGAAAGTCGCCCGGACAGACCAA
>NZ_JBAGJZ010000011.1:0-180250 GCF_037034285.1 Streptomyces tyrfis
GCCCCCGACGACTTCGCCAACGTCCCCGGACTCGGCGTCCAGGGCGTCGTCGACGGCCACGCCGTCCTCGTCGGCCGCGAGCAGCTCCTCGCGGAGTGGGAGATCGGTCTGCCGGCGGAGCTGGCCCGCCGGAAGGCCGCGGCGGAGGCCGCGGGCCGGACGGCGATCGCGGTCGCCTGGGACGGCGAGGCGCGGGCGGTCCTGGAGGTCGCCGACGCGGTGAAGGACACCAGCGCGGAGGCCATCGAGCGCCTGCGGGCCCTGGGCCTGACCCCGATCCTGCTGACCGGTGACAACCGGGCGGTCGCGGAGGCGGTCGCGGCCGAGGTCGGGATCGAGAAGGTGTACGCCGAGGTCATGCCGGAGGACAAGGTCGACGTCGTCAAGGAGCTCCAGTCCCAGGGGCGTTCGGTCGCCATGGTCGGCGACGGCGTCAACGACGCGGCGGCGCTGGCCCAGGCCGACCTCGGTCTGGCGATGGGGACCGGCACGGACGCCGCGATCGAGGCGGGCGACCTGACGCTGGTGCGCGGGGACCTGCGGGCCGCCGCGGACGCGATCCGGCTGGCCCGCCGCACGCTGGGCACGATCCGGACGAACCTGTTCTGGGCCTTCGCCTACAACGTGGCCGCGCTGCCGCTCGCCGCGGCCGGGCTGCTCAACCCGATGATCGCGGGTGCGGCGATGGCGTTCTCGTCGGTCTTCGTGGTCGGCAACTCGCTGCGGCTGCGGGGGTTCAAGGCGGCGGCGTAACACCGCCCCTCCGCCTTCCCCTCCCCGCCTCGCCCCTCCCTCATCCGTCCCTCGTCCCTCCTCGTCCTTCGTCCCTCCTCGTCCCTCCTCGTCCCTCGTCCCTCCTCGTCCCTCCTCGTCCCTCGTCCCTCCTCGTCCCTCGTCCCTCCTCGTCCTTCGTCCCTCCTCGTCCCTCGTCCCTCCTCGTCCCTCGTCCCTTCCCGCCCTCGGGGCCCGCCCGGCCGCTTCTCGCGCCGGACGGGCCCCGTCGCGTGCGCCGGGGCGGGGGTGCGGCGCGGGGGTCCGGCGCTTGGGAGTGCGGCACGCGCGGGGGGCCGTGTCCGGGGCATGCGGCGCGGCGCCGGGGCCGCCGCGCAGGGGCCGGGGCCGCCGCGTACGGCCGTGTCCGGGACCGGTGGCGCGGGGCCCGGAACGTGCGGACGGGCCCGCCGCGCAGCCCGTAGGGTCGTGCCATGACCGACAGTTCACGCGAGCACTCACGCGAACACAGCCCCCACGGGCCGGCCGACGGCACGGGCTCGGTCCCGGGGACGGACGGCGCCGGCCAGGACGGCCACGACCAGCGGCAGGACCTGCGCGACCGCTGGCGGGGCGCGCTCGTCGCCGCCCGGCGCGGGGCGGACGGGCCCGATCCGCTGCCGTACGCCGACAATCTGCTGGCCCGCTGGGCCGAGCCGCAGCGGCGGTACCACACCACCGCGCACCTGCTCGCGGTGCTCGACCGCGTCGACACGCTCGCCCGGTACGCCGCCGACCCGGACGCCGTACGCCTGGCCGCCTGGTTCCACGACGCGGTGTACCGGCCCGACCGGTCCGAGAACGAGGAGCGCAGCGCCGCCCTCGCGGAACGCGCCCTGCCGGAGGCGGGCGTTCCGGACGACGTCACCGCCGAGGTGGCCCGGCTCGTCCGGCTCACCGTCGGCCACGACCCGGCGGACGGCGACGCCAACGGCGAGGTGCTGTGCGACGCCGACCTGGCGATCCTGGCGGCGCCCCCGAAGGAGTACGCCGCCTACGCGGCACAGGTCCGCGAGGAGTACGCCTTCGTGCCCGACGAGGCGTTCCGGGAGGGGCGGGCGGCCGTGCTGCGCCAACTGCTCAGTCTGCCCTGCCTGTTCCGCACACCGTACGGGGCGGAGCACTGGCAGCCCCGCGCACGGCAGAACCTGCTGACCGAACTGGAGCTGCTCAGCCGCTGACGCCGGGCGGCCGGTGCGCGGACGACGAGCGCGGACGCCGGACGACAAGCGCGAAACGCCGTACGACAGGCGCGGGCGTCGGACGACGGGCGGGGGCACGGCCGGGGCACCGGACATGACGGGCATGTGACACGTGCGTAAAAGCGGCGACGGCGGGAATGAGGCGGTCGCGGGCACGGTTGTCAGCAGTCATGCCCGATTCTTCCGCCCGCCGTGCCCCTATGCCCCTGGCCGTCTACATCCTCGGTCTCTCGGTCTTCGCCCTGGGCACCAGCGAGTTCATGCTCTCCGGGCTGCTGCCGCCCATCGCCGAGGACATGAACGTGTCCATTCCCCGGGCCGGACTCCTCATATCCGCCTTCGCGATCGGCATGGTGATCGGTGCGCCGCTGCTCGCCGTGGCCACGCTGCGGCTGCCGCGCCGCACCACTCTCATCGCCCTGATCTCCGTCTTCGGCCTCGGACAGGTCGTGGGCGCGCTGGCCCCGACGTACGAGGTGCTGTTCGTCTCCCGGGTCGTGAGCGCCTTCGCCTGCGCCGGGTTCTGGGCGGTGGGGGCGGCCGTCGCCATCGCGATGGTGCCGATGAACGCCCGGGCGCGCGCGATGGCCGTGATGATCGGCGGTCTGTCGATCGCCAATGTGCTG
This sequence comes from Streptomyces tyrfis, assembly GCF_037034285.1. Taxonomy (NCBI): domain Bacteria; kingdom Bacillati; phylum Actinomycetota; class Actinomycetes; order Kitasatosporales; family Streptomycetaceae; genus Streptomyces; species Streptomyces tyrfis. Next base: position 2,600 of record NZ_JBAGJZ010000011.1, read on the forward strand.
GGCGTGCCCCTGGGGGCCCTGCTCGGCGAGAACCTCGGCTGGCGTTCGGCGTTCTGGGCCGTGGGCGCGGCGTCCGCGGTGGCGCTGGTCGGCGTGACGACCCTGATCCCGCGCATCCCGCTGCCGGAGCGGAGGCCGCAGCTCCGGCAGGAGACCGCCATCTACCGGGACCGTCAGGTGTGGCTGTCGATCGTGATCACGGCGCTCGCCGCGGGCGGTGTGTTCTGCGCGTTCAGCTATCTGGCGCCGCTGCTGACGGATGTCGCCGGGCTGGACTCCGGCTGGGTGCCGACGGTGCTCGCGCTGTTCGGGATCGGCGCGCTGGTCGGCACCACGATCGGCGGACGGGTCGCGGACGCGCACCTCTTCGGAGTGCTGATGAGCGGTATCGCGGCTTCCACGGTGTTCCTGGTCGCGCTGGCGCTGTTCGCCTCGTACCAGGTGGCCACGATCGGGCTGTCGTTCCTGCTGGGCGTGTCGGCGTTCTACACGGCCCCGGCCCTGAACGCCCGGATGTTCAACGTGGCGGGGGCCGCCCCGACGCTGGCCGGCGCGACGACGACCGCCGCGTTCAACCTGGGCAACACCGGCGGTCCCTGGCTGGGCGGCGCGGTGATCGACGCGGACTTCGGCTACGCCGCGACCGCGTGGGCGGGGGCCGCCATGACCGTACTGGCGCTGGTGGCCGTGGTGTGCTCGCTGAGGCTCCAGCAGCGCGGCGGCGGGTCGCTGCGGGTGGCCGGATCGCCCACGGCGACGGCATCGGCGTCCGGGTCCGCGTCAGGGTCCGTGCCCGTACCCGTGTCCACGTCGAAGACGGTGCCGGCGGCGGCGACCGGGACCGGCGGGACCTCCGGAAGGGCCTCGGAGACGAGCGCCCCCGGGGTCTGACCCGCCCCGTCCCCCCACCGGCTGCTCCCCGCCCGGCCCCGGTCCCCGCTGCCCTCAGCGGGAACCGGGGGCCGGGCGTCCTTTGGGGCGTCGCAGTCCCGCCTCGGTGAGCCGGCGGACGAGTTCCTTCGAGCCGACCTCCTTAGCCCCGGCGCGCACCGCGTCCGCGTACCGCGACTCCGGTACGTCGTAGTGGTCCCGGTCGAACGCGCGGCGCGGGCAGCCGATGGACGCCGCGAAGGCGTGCAGTTCCTCGAAGGACACGTCGCTGACCAGGTGCGACCAGAGTCGCCCGTGTCCCGGCCACTGCGGCGGGTCGATATAGACCGTCACCGGCGCGCTATCCCGCCCAGCGAGCCGACCGGTGCGACGGCGACGGCGGCCTTGCTGCACACCCAGTGCGGGTCGGGGCCCAGCTCCGGTTCCACGTCCAGGGCGTGCGGGTCGCCCGCGTCGCACACCGGGCAGAGCGGCCAGCGTCCGTACCGTTCGAGCAACGCGTCCTGCACGTCCTGAGCGACCAGGCCCACGACGAACGACGCGCCCTCCGGCCACTGCTCGACCCACCAGCGCCGATGGGTCACCGCGTCCTCGACCAGCGAGACGATCCCGGCCTCGGCGACGTCGCCTGCCGCGAGGTCGGCCATGACCAGCGCGCGGGCCGTGTGCAACGCCTGTTCCAGGGGATTCATCTCCATGCGCCCATTGTCACCCGGCCCCGGACCGCCTTCCCGCGCCCGCACCTCGCCCGCTCCGCGCCTGTCGCACCCGCCGCACCAGCCGGCCACGCCCGCCGCACTCGCCACGCATGTCATCGCTGCCGCACCGGCCATGGCAGCCCTGCTGCCCTGCTGCCCTGCCGCCCTGCCGCCCTGGCATGGCCGCTCTGCCCTGGCATGGCCGCCCTGCCCTGGCCGCCTGTCGCGCCTTTCGGACAGACACCCGAAAAGGGGGGTTGACGGGCCCACAGGTTGAAAATATCTTTCAAAGGTGACCAACGACCTGAAGGAAAGTTTCAGCGCTGATTCCCCGCCCGCCCCGGCGGCCCTCGCGGCCAAGGTGCGTACGCTCGCGCCGTCCATGACCCGCTCCATGCAGCGTGTCGCCGAGGCCGTCGCCGGTGACCCGGCCGGCTGCGCCGCTCTCACGGTCACCGGTCTCGCCGAGCTCACCGGCACCAGCGAGGCGACGGTGGTGCGCACGGCCCGCCTCCTCGGCTACCCCGGCTACCGCGACCTGCGCCTCGCCCTCGCCGGTCTCGCGGCGCACCAGCAGTCGGGCCGGGCCCCGTCCGTCACCGCCGACATAGCGGTCGACGACCCCATCGCCGACGTGGTCGCCAAGCTGGCCTACGACGAGCAGCAGACCCTCGCGGACACGGCCGCCGGTCTCGACACGGTCCAGCTGGGCGCCGCCGTGTCCGCCGCCGCCTCCGCGCGCCGGATCGACATCTACGGGGTGGGCGCCTCCTCCCTCGTCGGCCAGGACCTGGCGCAGAAGCTGGCCCGCATCGGCCTGATCGCGCACTCCCACACGGACCCGCACCTCGCGGTGACCAACGCCGTGCAGCTCCGTTCCGGCGACGTGGCCATAGCGATCACGCACTCCGGCTCCACCGTCGACGTCATCGAGCCGCTGCGGGTCGCCTTCGACCACGGCGCGACGACGATCGCGATCACCGGCCGCCCCGACGGTCCGGTCACGCAGTACGCCGACCACGTGCTGACCACGTCCACGGCCCGGGAGACCGAGCTGAGACCCGCCGCCATGTCGAGCCGTACGAGTCAACTGCTCGTCGTCGACTGCCTGTTCGTGGGCGTCGCCCAGCGCACCTACGAGACGGCCGCCCCCGCCCTCGCCGCCTCCTACGAGGCGCTGGCCCACCGCCACACGCCGCGCCCCCGCTGACCCCCGGACCCGCCGCCCCTCCCCCGGACCCGCACCGCACAACCCGCCCCGACCCCCGGCCCGCGGCCCACCGCCCCCGGCCCGCAGACCACCGGCATCCGCACGCACCACCCCTCACCCGCCACCCGCACTCCTCCCCCGCCCACCGAATCGTTCGCGGCATCGTTCGCGACCGGAACCGAGACCGAGACCGAGAAAGCAGAGCCTTCCTCCATGACCTCCACGACCGACGCCGACCAGTCGGGCACCGAAGCCACCGCCCCCGCCGGGTACGGAGAACTGCGCGCCCAGCTCGAAACGCTGACCACCGAGGCGTTCCGCCCCGAGCTGGCCGAGATCGACCGGATGGGCACGCTCGACATCGCCCGGATCATGAACGGCGAGGATCAGTCCGTCCCGGCGGCCGTCGGCGCCCGGCTGCCCGAGATCGCCGCGGCGATCGACGGCACCGCGGAGCGCATGGCCCGGGGCGGCCGGCTGATCTACGCGGGCGCGGGGACCGCGGGCCGGCTCGGTGTGCTGGACGCCAGTGAGTGCCCGCCCACCTTCAACACCGACCCGTCGCAGGTCGTCGGCCTGATCGCGGGCGGCCCGTCCGCCATGGTCAAGGCCGTCGAGGGCGCCGAGGACAGCAAGGAGCTGGCCGCCGCCGACCTCGACGCCCTGGGGCTCACCGCCGACGACACAGTGGTCGGCATCTCCGCCTCCGGCCGTACGCCGTACGCGGTCGGCGCCGTCGAGCACGCCCGCGCCGAGGGCGCGCTGACCATCGGCCTCTCCTGCAACGAGGGCTCCGCGCTGGCCGCCGCCGCCGAGCACGGCATCGAGGTCGTCGTCGGCCCCGAGCTGCTCACCGGCTCCACCCGGCTCAAGGCGGGCACGGCGCAGAAGCTCGTCCTGAACATGATCTCGACGATCACGATGATCCGGCTCGGCAAGACCTACGGAAACCTGATGGTCGACGTCCGCGCCTCGAACGAGAAGCTGCGCGCCCGCTCGCGCCGGATCGTCTCGCTCGCCACCGGCGCCCCCGACGCGGAGATCGAGGCGGCGCTCGCCGCGACCGGCGGCGAGGTGAAGAACGCCATTCTCACGATCCTCGGCCAAGTCGACGGCCCCACGGCCGAACGCCTGCTGACCGCCTCCGACGGCCACCTCCGCGCCGCCCTCACCGCCGCTCCCCGCAGTACCGCCTGAACCACCCGCACCATCCCCGCACAGCAAGGCACCACGCACCATGGCACCAGAAGACAAGAACCGCGCCACCGCCGCCGCGATCCTTCCGCTCGTCGGTGGCGCCGCGAACGTCGACTCCATCGCCCACTGCATGACCCGGCTCCGGCTGGGTCTGCGCGACCGCTCACTCGTCGACGACGAAGCCCTGAAGGCGGTACCGGCCGTCATGGGCGTGGTCGAGGACGACACGTACCAGATCGTCCTCGGGCCGGGCACCGTCGCCCGGGTCACGCCGGAGTTCGAGCGACTGGTGGAGGAGGCCGGGGCGGCCGCGGACGGACCCCCGCCCACCCCGGTCCCCGCCGCCGCCACCGCCCGCACCCCCGGCTCCGGCTCCGCCCCCGGCCCTGACCCCGCCTCCGGTTCCGGTTCCGACTCGGCGGCGGAGCTGGCCGCCCAGGGCGCGGCGATGAGGGCGGCGCGGAAGGCGAAGAACGCCACCCCGTTCAAGCTGTTCCTGCGCCGGATCGCGAACATCTTCGTACCGCTGATCCCCGCGCTCATCGGCTGCGGCATCATCGCCGGTCTCAACGGCCTGCTGGTCAACCTGGGCTGGCTGCCCTCCGTGACGCCCGCGCTCGCCGCGATGGCGTCCGGGTTCATGGCGCTGATCGCCGTGTTCGTGGGGTTCAACACGGCGAAGGAGTTCGGCGGCACGCCGATCCTCGGCGGCGCGGTCGCGGCGATCATCGTCTTCCCGGGCGTCGCCAACATCGAGGCGTTCGGCCAGAAGCTCTCCCCCGGTCAGGGCGGTGTGCTGGGCGCGCTCGGCGCGGCGGTGCTCGCGGTGTACGTGGAGAAGTGGTGCCGCCGCTGGGTGCCCGAGGCGCTGGACGTCCTGGTCACCCCGACGCTCACGGTCCTGGTCTCCGGCCTGGTGACGATCTTCGGCCTGATGTACGTGGCCGGTGAGGTCTCCACCGCGATCGGCTCGTTCGCGGACTGGCTGCTCTCCCACGGCGGCGCGGGCGCGGGCTTCGTCCTGGGCGGCCTGTTCCTGCCCCTGGTGATGCTGGGCCTGCACCAGGCGCTGATCCCGATCCACACCACCCTGATCGAGCAGCAGGGCTACACCGTCCTGCTCCCGATCCTCGCCATGGCGGGCGCCGGCCAGGTCGGCGCGGCGGTCGCGGTCTACTTCCGCCTCCCCCGCAACGGATCGATCCGTCGCACCATCAAGTCCGCCCTCCCGGCCGGTCTGCTGGGCGTCGGAGAGCCCCTGATCTACGGCGTCAGCCTGCCGCTGGGCCGCCCGTTCGTCACGGCGTGCGTGGGCGGCGCGTTCGGCGGCGGCTTCATCGGCCTGTTCAACCAGCTCGGGGACAAGGTCGGCTCCACGGCCATCGGCCCGTCCGGCTGGGCCCTGTTCCCCCTCCTCGACGGCAACCACGGCCTGGGCACCACGGCCGCGATCTACGGCGGCGGGCTGCTGGTCGGCTACCTGACCGGGTTCCTCGCCACGTACTTCTTCGGCTTCGGCAAGGAGCTGCTGGCCGAGTTCAACGTGTCGCAGGTACCCGCCGACGCCACGACCCCCGGCACACCGTCGGCGCCCCCGGCCGCCGGAACACCGGACGCCGCCGCGCCCCCGGCCCCGGGACCGTCCCCGGACCAGGCCAAGGAGCCCGCCGGCCGGTAACCGCCCGCCCCTCCCGCCCGCCCCTCCCGGCCGACCCGTTCCTCGCCCGCGTTCTCCGTGTCCCACGCGTCCTCCGCGTCCCATGCGTCCTCCGCGTTCTCCGCGTCCCGCAAGCGGGTGCCCGAGAAACCGGATGCCGTACGCGGGGCGGCCCGTCAGGATGAGGATCATGAGCGACGAGACGCGCCCGGCGGGGCGGCAGGACACGGGAGGGGCGCGGCGCCCGCTCGCCCTGGTCACGGGGGCGGGGCGTTCAGCGGGGATCGCGGCGTCCGTCATCCTGAATCTGGCCGGTTCCGGATGGGACGTGGCCTTCACCTACTGGACCCCGTACGACGCCCGCATGCAGTGGGGCATGGAGCCGGGCGCGCCCGAGGAGTTGCGGAAGCGGGCGGCGGCCCTCGGGGCGAGAACGCATGCGGTCGAGGCGGATCTGAGCGATCCGGCCGTCCCGGCTCGGCTCTTCGACAGCGTCGAGCGCGAACTGGGCGACGTCACCGCGCTGGTGCTCTGCCATGCCGAGTCGGTCGACTCGGGCCTGCTGGACACCACGGTGGAGAGCTTCGACCTGCACTTCGCGGTCAACGCACGGGCATCCTGGCTGCTGATCCGGGAGTACGGGCTGCGGTTCCGAGGGAAGCATGGCAGCGGGCGGATCATCAGCCTGACCAGCGACCACACCGCCGGCAACCTGCCCTACGGGGCGAGCAAGGGGGCGCTGGACCGGATCACGCGGGCCGCCGCCCGCGAACTCGCCCACCTGGGCGTGACCTGCAACGCGATCAACCCCGGGCCGACCGACACGGGCTGGATGACCGAGGAACTGAAGGCGGACCTGATCGGTTCGACGCCGCTGGGGCGTCTCGGCGTGCCGCAGGACTGCGCGCATCTGGTCACGTTCCTCTGCTCGCCCGAGGGCGGATGGATCAACGCCCAGCTTCTGCAGAGCAACGGCGGTCTCGGCTGACGGCCGCCCATGGCGCGCGGGCGCCCAACGGGCCGAAGGAACCTTCGTCATCGACGGCGCGACCCGGGTGTGGCGCCGTCCGTCCGCCGCCGCACCGCCCCTCCGGCCCAGGTCGGCCTCCCGAAGGCATCGGCCTGGGCCGTCGGCGCGCGCCCCGCCTTCAGCGCGGTAGCCGCCCCTCCCGGTTGATCTCCGTCACCCGCGCCCGCAGCGCCAGTCCCGGCGGCGCCTCGCGCAGGAGGTGCGGCGGACAGTCCCATTCCGCCCCGCCGCCCGGTGCCCGTAGCTGTACGTACGGGCCGACGTGCCCCATCACGCGGCCCACCCGGCCGTCCCGGGTGTCCACCGCGAACGCCCCGGGTTCCGGCACACCCTGTGCCGTCTGCTCCAGCCCCTCACTCGTCATGTCCGGCCTTCCCCCGCTCCTCCAGCACCGCGCTGAGCCGCAACGCCGTGTCGAGGTTGCACCGGCCGAGCTCGATCAACGGCGTCGGGTCGCTGCCGGCGCACGACACCGGGTCCACCCGCAGCGACGGCAGCGTGATCCCCACCTCCGAGAAACCCTCCTTCAACCGCGCCACCGCGTCCTCCACCGCCCGCACTTTCCCCTCCGCCGCATTGCGCCGTTCCGTCGTCGTCATGATCCATACCTTTCCACTCTGAGTAATGACGATGCACACCCAGCGTGTCCAACGCGCGGCCGGCCCGGAAGAGGCGCACAACCAACAACCGCACGTGTGTCACAGGGAGTTGTCATGCCGGGGCCCAGAAGCCCGCCCCCATGAAAACCAGCGGTTCCGACCACGATCTGCCCACGGCGCGACCGCGCACACGTCTCCGCGCCATCACCCCGTCGGCGGGGGCGGCGATGGGGCCTGCGTCGCTGAACGCTCGAAGCCCACAAGAGACCCCCTGTTCGGCCGGATTTTCGAGCCGCCCCGCGCGCCGCTTCCGCCGCGAACACCACCCGGCCGGGGCCCCGGAAACCGCCCGGGGCCCCGGCCGTCCGGCTCAGCCCAGACCGCTCAGAAGGCCGCTGATCCGGTCGTGGAGCGCGCGCGGCAGACGAACGCCCCAGCGCTCGGCCGCCTCCTCCCCCAGATCCCTGCTCCAGCCCCAACTACGGCGTGCGGCCGCACGCATGTCCGCATCCCGGGCGACGGCCGTGGTCGCGGCGTAACGGTGGCGGTCGGCGGCCGGCAGGTCCCGCTCCAGCGCCCGGCTGGGGGTCAGCCAGTGGGCGGTGCTGCCACGCAGCAGACGGCAGAGCTGGAGCTGTTGCGGCGCGACGACGGTGTGCAGCAGGGCATGCGCCCGGGCGGTCTCACCACGGGCCAGGACATGGGCGAGCATGAGCGTCCAGTTGGTCAGCTCGTCGACGAGCCGCTGACCGGCGCCGACCGGCTCGGGCGGCCTGAACTCGGCCAACTCCTTCGCCGCACCCGTCAGTCGGCCGGTCCGGTCGAGGAGCACGGCCTGCTCCGGACGGGGCAGGTGCACCATGCCCGCCCATGAGGGCACCTCGTCGATCCCGGGCCCGGCGGCGGTCAGGTGGAACTCACCGCGCATCAGATCGTCGAAGACCACGGCGAGGACGCCGTACATGTTCGTATACGCCAGGCTGAGGGGGGCGAGTTGTTCGAGGAAGGCGGGGCCGTCGAAATCGTCCAGCCGGTCCTCGCGAATGTATAGGTATGCCTCGATGTCGGAGTGGGCGTCGGCCTCGCCCAGGGTCCAGGAACCGTAGAGCAGGACCCCTTCGAGGCGGTCATCGGAGTGGGCGATCTGCCGCAGCCGGTCGATGCGGTCGTCCAGGGCGGGACATGCGGAACGGGGGGAACGAGGGAAACGGGCGGAGCGGGGGGAACGGGCGGACATGGTGAGTCGTCTCTCCTGAGTCGCGCGTGCGGCGGGCACGCCGAGGGCGCCCGGCGACCGCCGGGCGAATCGCAGCGGATACGGCCGGTCCGCTCAGGAGAAGTTGCATGCCACGGACGACACCCTACGGGCCCGCCTCGCGGCGACGCCCCCGACGCCTCCCCCGGACCGGCCCTCGGCCCCGCCCGGGTGGCACCGGCCCCCTACCGCTCCACCGCGAGGGCCCAGACCACGGTCGAGGGCGCCGTCACCCGCACGTTCCCGCCGGCGTGCGCGCCCGTCAGCCGGATCGCGTGGTACGTGCTGCCGCCCTCGTCGCCCGCGCACTCCAGCGGGAAGGAGAGCCCCACCGGTTCGACGGACACCCGAAGCGCGCCGATGCCCCGGCAGTCGGCCTGGACGGCGAGGTCTCCGGCGCCGATCCGCTCGGTCAGCGGAAGCTCGGCGTTCCCCCGCCTGGAGGCGACGGACAGCAGGACTCGCCCGCCACCGACCGGCCGGGCCGCCTCGGCCGCCGGGTCGCCCTCGTCGGGCTCCGCCCGTTCACCGGCCGGGGGCGGGTCGGAATGCCCCGGGACAGCGGTGGACGGCGCGCCGGGCTCGGGCCGCGCCCCACCGGCGCAGCCGCTCAGCACCAGCGCGGCCGCCAGGGCCAGGTAACAGGAAAGACGACCAGGCTTCGGCATGCTGTGACCACTCCCCCGCAGGTCCCGCGATCAGAACCCGAATCCCAAATCCCGGATCCCGGATCCTGGGCTGCGACCCCCGGACCCGGAACCCGCCAACCGAAGGCCAAGAGTGCGCGGTTGGTGATCCCAGTGTGCCGGACCGCCGCCCGGCGTCACCATGGTTCGCACCGGCGCGGCGGGCGCGCGTGCGCCGACGGGGGTGAGACGCGACGCAGTGCCCACGCGTGCGTCATCGGCCCCGGCCTCGATGTCATGACTGCCGGGGAACGCCATGTCGCAGGGTCACCCGGGCCGGTCCTGTGAACGGGGCCAGCGACAGCACCGTGTCCGGGGCACGCAGTCCCTCGTTCCGTGTGAAGAGCGCTCGGGCCGCGTCGAAGGGCACCTCGTCGCCCGTCACCCGCGCGGCCAGGTCGTAGAGGTCGCGGATCGGGTCCGTCATCTCCTCGTCGCTTCCCGCCCCCGTCCCCCAGACGTCCCACAGCAGCGTCTCGACCCTGTTGAGCGCCGCGAGGTCGAGCCGGACGGCGCCCGCCACGAACCACTCGCCCAGCAACGGCCGTTCCGGCCTCCAGTGCCCGAACGTCATCGGGTCCGCCTCGCCCGTCCGGACGGCCCGCCACGCCGAGCCCGCGACGAGAAAGCGGTCGCGCGGCACGTCCATCGGGTCGAAGTCCACCGCGAACGCGTCGCGCACCACCGGGTCGGCCAGCTGCGCGTCGGCCAGCAGCCAGCCGCGCGTCTCGTCCCAGTACTCGGTGACCACGTGGTCGCCGTACATCCCCTCCGGCCCGCAGTAGTCGGCGAACCCGCACCGCAGACGGGCCGGGACCCCCGCGTGGCGCAGCAACGAGCAGTGCAGCAACGCGAAGTCGCGGCAGACCCCGACGAAACGCTCACCGGCCCCGCGCCGCCGCGTCAACGGCGCGTCGTCGCGCTCGACGACGCGCCGGAGGATCTCGTCGAGGTACCGCGTCTCGGCGTCGTGGTGGAGGCGGTCGCGGGCGAGGGCATGGCCGAAGAGTCCGCCCTCCTCACGGTGGATCATCACCCCCCGTGCCACATCGGCGAGTCGGCGTGGTGCGGCGGGCAGCCCGGCATAGCGGTGAACGAGGGGGCCGGGGTCGGTGAAGGCGCTCTGAGCGATGTAGAAGGCGGCCTCGGCCGGTGTCGGGCGTGCGGACTGCATCGCGGTATCTCCCCCGTTTGCGACTGCTGGGCGCATTCAGCGGCTGCCGGACCGTTCCCGGCCGTCGGGTCTTCCGGCGACTACCGGACCGTTCCCGGCTGCCAGGTCTTCCGGCGGCTGTCGGGCTGTTCCCGGCCGTCGGGTCTTCCGGCGGTTGCCGGACCGTTCCCGGCTGCCGGACCATTCCCGGCTGCCGGCCGCTTCCCGACCGCCGGGCCATTTTCGACATCCGGGCTGTTTACGACCGGCGGCCCATTTCCGGCCGCCGGTCGTTTTCGGCATCCGGACCGTTCCCGGTATCCGAACCGCTTTCGATATCCGGGCCGGGCACGCCCACCGTGTCAAAATTTCACGCGAATTGTCCAGGTCATCTGTTCGGAATACGCGGGCGTCGGACTCCGGCAGGCCACGCACGCGCGCACACGACCGCACGCGCACCCGATCGAGTGGGAGTTTTCGGCCATACATGTGGATTCGGTGAGAATCACTCTCCGCCGAGCGCCATCATTCGGCGGTGATCTCATCGAATCGGACGACTCATCGTCCCAAGTCCCTTCTGTCCGCCGGGATCGGCGCGCTCACCATGCTGTCCCTGCTCCCCGCGGTACCGGCCTCCGCCGCGGCGTCCGCCGGGGACGCGGCGCCCCGTTCGGCCGTCGCGCCGGCCTCGCCCCGCGTGGTGACCCCGGCCGAGCGGCGGACCTCCGCGTACCTGGACTCGCTGCAGCACCGGACCGGGCGGCTGAAGGCGTTCTTCAAGGCCCTGCCCAAGGGGGGCGACCTGCACAACCACCTGTCGGGAGCCGCCGACACCGAGTTCCTGATCAAGCTCGCGGGCGAGAAGGGCCTGTGCATCGACGCCACGATGACGGCCGTGGCGCCGCCGTGCGGCCCCGGCACCCGCCCGGCCGCCGACGCGCGGACCGACGCCGCGTTCCGGCAGGAGATCGTACGGGCCTGGTCGATGCAGGACTTCCCGGCCGACCAGTCCGGGCACGACCACTTCTTCGCCACGTTCGACAAGTTCGGGATGGCGACCTGGGACCGGGGCAAGCTCCTCGCCAATGTCGCCAACACGGCGGCCGAGCAGAACCAGTTCTATCTGGAGACGCTGGTCACCCCGGCGTCGGACAGCTCCAAGAAGCTTGCGGAGAAGGTGGGTTACGACCCGGACTTCGCCGCGTTCCACCGCAGGCTGACGGCTGGCGGGCAGCTCGACCGGGTCGTGGCCGAGGCGGTCAAGGAGGCCGACGACGCCGACGCGGAGTTCCGGGCCGCCGCGCACTGCGGGACCGCCCGCCCCGACCCGGGCTGTCGCCTGCCCGTACGGTGGATCTCCCAGGTGTCCAGGGGGAGTTCGCCGGCCCGGGTGTTCACCCAGATGGCGGTCGGGATGCGGCTGGCCGAGCGCGACCCGCGATTCGTCGCGGTCAACCTCGTGCAGCCCGAGGACTGGGACAGCTCACTGGAGAACTACAGCCTCCAGATGCGCATGCTGAAGTACCTGCGCGGCGTCTACCCGGGCTCGCACCTCACCTTGCACGCGGGCGAGTTGGCCCCGGGCGTGGTCAAGCCGGAGGACCTGCGGTTCCACATCCGCGAAGCCGTGCTCGTGGCCGGCGCGGAACGCATCGGGCACGGCGTGGACCTGGTCCACGAGGACGACTGGCGGCAGCTGGCCCGCACGATGGCGCGGCGGGGCGTGGCGGTCGAGGTGCCGTTCAGCAGCAACAAGCAGATCCTCGGCGTCTCGGGCGACGCCCACCCGTTCAACGCGTACCGCCGCTACGGCGTCCCGGTCGTCCTCGCGACCGACGACCCGGGGGTGTCGCGGATCGACATCAGCCATGAGTACGAGTACGCGGCCAGGACGTACGGGCTGCGTTACACCGAGCTGAAGGACCTGGCGCGCGCCTCGCTGGAGTACGCGTTCCGCAACGGCCGCAGCCTGTGGGTGGCCGGTTCCGCCCCCACCGGCTACCGCATGGTCGCCGCCTGCCGGGCCGACCGGCCGGGCGACGGGCACCCGGGCACGCGCTGTGCCCGCTACCTCGCCGACAACCCGAAGGCGGCGACCGAGTGGCGTCAGGAGGCGGCCTTCACCGCCTTCGAGCGAAACCACCGGTAGAACGACACCAGTGGTAGAGCGGGATCAGCGATAGGCAAAGGGCCGCCACCGCACCCCGCATCCACCAGGGCCCGGCCCCGGGGCTCAAGCTCCGGGACCGGGCCCCGGCACGTCCCGCACCCCATCCCACGCCACTCCCCCCGGAACGTCCCCCGGAACGCCCCCCGCCGGCCCCCGCGCCACATCGCCCCCCGCGGGCTCCCCCGCCGCGTCGCGCCCCGCCCCGTCCCGCTCCGCCCCGTCCCGCTCCGGCCCGTCCCGCTCCGGCGCCGACCAGAGGTGGTCGAGCGTGCCGAGCACCAGGCGACAGACGTCGTCCGGCTCCGCCCCGGCCAGGGGCTCGCGGGCCACCACCGTCCGCATCAGGCCGATCCCGAGCAGCCACGCCATGGCCAGATCCGCGCGCAGCTCCCCGTCCGCCGTACCGGACAGCCCGGCCAGCGCCTTCTGGTACTCCTCGCCCAGCTCCCGCAGGGTCCCGGCCGCCTCGTCGCCCCGTCCGATGGACCGCAGGTACACCTCCAGGGAGCGGTCCCCGGTGCCGCCGCCCCCGCTGCGGGTCAGCATCGAGCGCAGGGCGGCCTCGAAGAGCTCCTCGGGCGGGGTGGCGCGCACCTGCTCCAGTCCGCCCTGGGCCAGGACCTCGGTCAGCAGTCCCTGTTTCGAGCCGAAGTAGCGGAACAGCAGCGCCTGGTTGACCCCGGCCCGCGCCGCGATGCTCCGTACCGTCGTCGCCTCGTACCCCCGCTCCGCGAACAGGTCACGGGCCGCGTCCAGCAGTCGACGGCGCGTGGCCGCGGCGTCCCGGCGGCGCTCTTGGGACGGCAGGGCGGGGGCGGACTCCATGGCGGCCTTCCTCTCGGAGCGGCCCGTCAGGATAACGGCCGTAATGCGTCGTTGACCTGCCGCACGGCCCCTCCTACCGTTGTAAGCAGCTGCTTACATATGGAGGCCGCAGTGACCACAGCAGACGTCACACCTCTCGCCTATCCCTTCAACACCGCCGCGGGGCTGGAGCTCGCGGAGGAGTACGAGCGCGTACGCGACCAGCCGGGTCTCTTACGCGTCCAGATGCCGTACGGCGAGCCGGCCTGGCTCGTCACCCGTTACGCGGACGCCCGGCTCGTCCTCGGCGACCAGCGCTTCAGCCGGGCCATGGCCGTCTCGCGCGACGAGCCCCGGCAGTCCGAGGGGCGGCGCGACAGCGGCATCCTCAGCATGGACCCGCCGGACCACACCCGGCTGCGCTCCCTGGTCGCCAAGGCGTTCACGGTCCGCCAGGTCGAGAAACTGCGCCCGCAGGTACGGAAGTTGACGTCCGAGCTGCTCGACGCCATGGAGGCGGCCGGTCAACCCGCCGATCTGGTCGACCTGTTCGCACTGCCGCTGCCGGTCGCGGTGATCTGCCGGATGCTGGGCGTGCCGACCGAGGACCGCCCGAAGTTCCGTGTGTGGAGCGATGCCGCGTTGTCGACGAGTTCGCTCACCGCCGAGGAGTTCGACCGGAACCGCGAGGAACTGCGCGCCTACATGGCCGAGTTGATCGCGCAGCACCGCGCGGAGCCGCGCGACGATCTGATGACCGCGCTGATCGAGGCCCGCGACGGCGGCGACCGTCTCTCCGAGCTCGAACTCGTCGACCTGTGCGTCGGCATCCTGGTGGCCGGGCACGAGACCACGGCCTCCCAGATCCCCAACTTCGTGCTCACCCTGCTGGACCACCCCGACCAGCTGGCCCGGCTCCGGGCCGAGCCCGAGCTGATCACGAACGCGGTCGAGGAGCTGCTGCGTTTCGTGCCGCTGGGCAGCGGTTCCGGCCAACCGCGTTACGCCACCGAGGACATCGAGGTCGGCGGAACCCTCGTCCGGGCCGGCAGCCCGGTCCTGGTCGCCGTCGGCGCGGCCAACCGCGACGCGCTGCGGTTCTCCGCCCCGGGCGTGCTGGACATCGCCCGGGAGAGCAACCAGCACCTGGGATTCGGCCACGGCGTGCACCACTGCCTGGGCGCCCCGCTGGCCCGCATGGAACTCCAGGAGGCGCTGAGCGCCCTGATCACCCGCTTCCCCGGGCTGCGGCTCGCGGGCGACGTGACCTGGAAGTCCGAGATGCTGGTGCGCGGCCCGCGCGTCATGCCGATCGGGTGGTGACCCCGATGACCACGTGGAACGTACGCGTCGACCCGGAGCTCTGCCAGGGATCGGGCATGTGCGCGGGCACGCTGCCCGAGGTGTTCGCCCTGGACGGCGAGCGGGACGGACGGGAACATGCCCGGGCCAGGACGGAGGGGGTCGAGCCGGACGAACGGCTGCTGGACGCCGCCGACATCTGCCCGGCGCTGGCGATCACCGTGCACGACGGCACGTCGGTGATCGGCCCGCGCCGCGACTGAGCACCGGAAGCGGCGGACGTACGCACGGCGACCAGGCGCCGGGGACCGCGAAAGCAAAAGTACGCGCGACGACCGAGCACCGGGGAACGGCGGACGTGTGCGCCCGGCGGCGGACGTCCACACCGGGCGGGCGGCTGCGGTTCCCGGCCCGCGCGCCCGCCCGGAGCTCAAGCCTCGACGCCCGAGCGCTCTTTCAGAGGAATGGGTGGCGGGCCCTTACCCACCCACCCTCCCTACCCCACGAATTGACGAGACGTGACCGGTTTGCCACGGACCGTGCCGACGCTCTAGCGTGCCGAACAACAAGCGACCCCTGCCGGTGCTACGAACACCGGACAGGGGTCTGACCAACTCGATCGATCGGACCTCGATCCATGGCTGTCAGCCAGCTTAACGCCGCCCCGCGTCCCCCGCACACGCCCCCGCCCGCAGCACCGCCCACGGCCTCGCGTCCGCACCCGATGGCGAACCCGGGATACGGCAAGCGCTCCGCGCCCGCTCAACTCCCCCGCACGGGACACGACTTCTCACATCTGCCGCCGCGCGAGGCGGCCATCGCGGCCTACCTCGACCGGCTGCCCGACGGGGCCGACATCTCGGTGAAGACGCTGGCCAAGGTCCTCCCGTACGGGCAGTGCGCGCTGCGGACCGCCCTCAACCGCCTCCAGCGGGAGGGCCATCTGCGACGCGGCAGCGAGTGCGTCGCCGCCGACGACGGCTGCCTGCACTGGGTGACCCGCACGTTCTTCTCCCGCACCGCGCGGGACGACGACTGGTGGGAGGCGTTCGCCCGGGGCGACGCGCCCCGGGAGCGGCCGCGGCGGCCCACCCGTTCCCGGTCGTTCGTCCTGCTGGCCGCGCTGGGGCGCACCGCGCCCTCGCTCGTCCTGTCGCAGGCCGACTGCGCGGCGCTGGAACCGCTGGTCACCGACTGGTTACGCGCGGCGCCACGGAGCCGGAGATCCTGCACGCCCTCACCGACGGCCTCCCCGCCCCCGTCCATCACCCGGCGGCCCTCGTCCGCAGGCGGCTCCTCGACAAGATCCCACCCGAACGGGTCACCCCGACTCCCCCGCGCCCGGTGCTGCGCACCCTGGAATGCGGCGAGTGCCGCGCCCCCGGCAGCCAGGAGGCCCTGATCGGCGGGCTCTGCGGCCGCTGCCGGGGCAACCCCGGCGAGCAGCCCGTCACCGCCCCGCCCGGGGCCGTCCCCGCGTCCCTCGTCCGCGACCGGATGAACGAGGTCCGGGCCGCGCTCGCCCCACATCCCGAACGCCCCTCCTCGTCGCGGCCGTGACCGAAGCGGCCCCACCCGCTCCGTCCGGCCGCGCCCCGGACGCCTCCCCGCCGCAGCCGCAGCCTGGACGCCTCTCCATCGCAGCCGCAGCCTGGACGCCTCTCCATCGCAGCCGCAGCCTGGACGCCTCTCCGCCGCAGCCGTGGTCCGGTCACGCGCCACCCGGCCAGGCCGGAGCCCGGGAGCCGTTCCCCCCAGAACCGGCCCCGGACCCGGCCGCCGCGTCAGCAGTGTCCGAAACCCGCTCCCACCTGGGAGTGGTTTGTTCCGCTTCCCGAATCCGTTCGCTACTCCACGTGTTCACCATGGCACCTGTTGTAGTGAATCGGCCCAAAGGGGAAACGACCTGTGTCCGAACCGACCCGCGAGCAGATCGCCTCGGCGCTGCGGAGCAAGCCGCCCATCGCCCTGACTCCCGGCCTCCGCCTGGACGCCGAGCCGCACGGAGCGCTTCCGTTGCCGCCCAGCACCGTGTGGGACCTGCCGGGCGGGACCGCCTGGGTGTACGACGGCGAGGGGCACCGGGGGCTCGCGCGGCCCGTGATCTTCGCCGACGGTTTCAACACCGGACCGAGCAGCCTGGACTTCTTCTGGGAGGTCATGGAGTTCGGCGACTACGCGCTCATCAGCGAGCTGCGCCGCCGGGGACACGACGTCGTCCTCCTGGGATTCCACGAGCGCAGTGCGTCGATTCTGGACAATTCCCGTACCGCGCAGGCCGCGATCAGCCGCGCGATCGGGGAACGGCAGGGCGATACGCCGCTGGCCGTGGGCGGGTTCGGCATGGGCGGCCTGATCGCCCGGCACGCGCTGGCGAAGCTGGAGCGCGAGGGCGTCGACCACCGGACCGCGCTGTACTTCTCGTACGACAGCCCGCATCGCGGCGCGTGGGTGCCGCTCGCGCTCCAGGCGTTCGCGCACTACATCCGGGTGCTCGACAGCCGGTTCTCCGACCAGATCAACAGCCCGGCCGCCCGGGAGCTGCTCTGGCGGCACGTCTCGGAGTGGGACGGGACGCCTCGGCGGAGCGAGGAGCGCACCGCGTTCCTCGAAGAGATGCGGCGCGTCGGCGAGTGGCCGCGCGGGCCGCGGCTGGTGGGCGTCGCCAACGGCGTGGCGGACGGCACCGGCACCGATGTCCGGGCCGGTGAACTCGCCCTGGAGGGAAAGGGGCCGTCGGTCATCGGCACCGAGCTCTACACCCAGGTGCCGGGCGACGACGAACTCGTGGCGAACCTGCGGGTGGTGACGCTGAAGGACGACGAGGTGCACGCGTCCGGGCTCCCGTCGGTCGACGGCGCGCCCGGCGGCTCGCTGGAGGGCTTCGGCATCCTCGCCGACGGCCTCAACGCCCTCAACCCGGTCCTCGGCTTCAAGACCGACGTCCGTATCCGCTCGCACTGCTTCGTGCCGTCCGTCAGCGCCGTCGACATCCGCGACCTGGACACGGACGAGGCGCTATACGCGGACATCTCGGCCCTGCCGCCGGAGCAGAGCGGGCTCGACGCGTTCAAGCTCGCCTCCCGCAACGGCGGCCACAGTCTCGTGACTGCGGAACTCTGCGGCTGGCTCCTCGACCAGCTTCCCTGAGGGCTGCCCCGTCGCCCCCGGGCCCATGGCCGGGAAACGACGACCCCGGAAACGACGCGCGCCCCGAAGATCGACGCGGACCCCGGAAACGACGCGGGCCCCCGGGACCGGATGGTCCCGGGGGCCCGCGCTACCGCGAGGCTGTGCCGGCGGCCGGACTGCCGATCCCGGAGGATCAGAAGTCCATGTCACCGCCCGGCATGCCGCCCGGAGCGGCCGCGGCGGCCTTCTCCGGCTTGTCGGCGATGACGGCCTCGGTGGTCAGGAACAGCGCGGCGATGGACGCGGCGTTCTGCAGGGCGGAGCGCGTGACCTTCGCCGGGTCGATGATGCCCTCGGCGATCATGTCGACGTACTCGCCGGACGCGGCGTTCAGACCGTGGCCGACGGCCAGGTTGCGCACCTTCTCCACGACGACGCCGCCCTCAAGGCCGCCGTTGACGGCGATCTGCTTGAGCGGGGCCTCCAGGGCCAGCTTGACGGCGTTGGCGCCGGTCGCCTCGTCGCCCGAGAGCTCCAGCTTCTCGAAGACGGCGGACGCCTGCAGCAGGGCCACGCCACCACCGGCGACGATGCCCTCCTCGACGGCGGCCTTGGCGTTGCGCACCGCGTCCTCGATGCGGTGCTTGCGCTCCTTCAGCTCGACCTCGGTCGCGGCGCCGGCCTTGATGACGGCCACGCCGCCGGCCAGCTTCGCGAGGCGCTCCTGGAGCTTCTCGCGGTCGTAGTCCGAGTCGGAGTTCTCGATCTCGGCACGGATCTGGTTGACGCGGCCCTGGACCTGGTCGCTGTCACCGGCGCCGTCGACGATCGTCGTCTCGTCCTTGGTGATGACGACCTTGCGGGCGCGGCCGAGCAGGTCGAGACCGGCGTTCTCCAGCTTGAGGCCGACCTCCTCGGAGATGACCTGGCCACCGGTGAGGATGGCGATGTCGCCGAGCATGGCCTTGCGGCGGTCGCCGAAGCCCGGGGCCTTGACGGCGACGGACTTGAAGGTGCCGCGGATCTTGTTGACGACCAGGGTCGACAGGGCCTCGCCCTCGACGTCCTCGGCGATGATCAGCAGCGGCTTGCCGGACTGCATGACCTTCTCCAGCAGTGGCAGGAGGTCCTTCACGCTGCTGATCTTGGAGTTGACGATCAGGATGTACGGGTCGTCCAGGGACGCCTCCATACGCTCCATGTCGGTGGCGAAGTAGGCCGAGATGTAGCCCTTGTCGAAGCGCATGCCCTCGGTGAGCTCCAGCTCCAGCCCGAAGGTCTGGGACTCCTCGACGGTGATGACGCCTTCCTTGCCGACCTTGTCCATGGCCTCGGCGATGAGCTCGCCGATCTGGGTGTCGGCGGCGGAGATGGAGGCCGTGGAAGCGATCTGCTCCTTGGTCTCCACGTCCTTGGCCTGCTCCAGGAGAGCGGCGGAGACGGCCTCGACGGCCTTCTCGATACCCCGCTTGAGAGCCATCGGGTTGGCGCCCGCGGCGACGTTGCGCAGACCCTCGCGGACGAGAGCCTGGGCCAGAACGGTGGCGGTGGTCGTACCGTCGCCGGCGACGTCGTCCGTCTTCTTGGCGACCTCCTTGACCAGCTCCGCACCGATCTTCTCGTACGGGTCCTCCAGCTCGATCTCCTTGGCGATGGACACGCCATCGTTGGTGATCGTGGGGGCGCCCCACTTCTTCTCAAGGACGACGTTGCGACCCTTGGGGCCAAGGGTGACCTTGACGGCGTCAGCGAGCTGGTTCATGCCGCGCTCGAGACCGCGCCGGGCCTCCTCGTCGAACGCGATGATCTTGGCCATGTGAAGTGGTCCTCCCGGACAGGGGTGGATTTTCTCCGGACCGAGTGGCGCCCGCGACGGACGGCCTGCGTACCCAGCGGTTCCTTGCCCCACCGGGCTCGCGGGCCTCACCGGCCCGGCCCAAGTTCTGTCACTCTCACCCGGAGAGTGCTAACGCCAATGATTAGCACTCGACCCCGTCGAGTGCAAGCGTCTCCCTCGGGATGTGGACAACCGCCGACGCCCGCGGCGCACCGGCAACGGCAGCCGGGGGACACCGGGCCCGGCGGACCCGGGGACCGGAGCCGGGAACCGGAGCCCGGGACCGGAGCCGGGGGCCGAGGCCCGGGAACGCCCCCGCGGCCGGGGCGCCGGGAGACGCACGGAGGGCCCGCCCCCGGTCCATCCCGGGGTGCGGGCCCTCCGTACGTGAGCGGTGTCTTCGGTGGCCGACCGCGCCGAACTCAGCCGACGGCGAGCTTGACCATGTCCGCCTGCGGCCCCTTCTGGCCCTGCGAGATCTCGAACTCAACTCGCTGACCCTCTTCGAGGGTGCGGTAGCCGTCCATCTGGATCGCGCTGTAGTGGACGAAAACATCCGCACCACCGTCGACCGCGATGAAGCCGTACCCCTTCTCCGCGTTGAACCACTTGACGGTGCCCTGAGCCATGCCTAACTCCCCTATTACTGGCCCTTGCGCAGGACCGCACTTCGCGGACCCGGGTCAGAACTCACCCTCCGACAGGAGAGGGTGTGTGCGCCGGAACGCGTCGACCGCGGCCGAATGTATCTGCCCAACTGCCCTCTGCAACAGGTCAATCGGACGAGAATTCCGGGCAGCACCGATCGCCCGGACCGGAGGAATTCACAGGATTCCGGGGCAAGTCGGGCCGGGCAAAGACGACTTATGGCGCATGAAGATCGCACACTTTGGCCACTTCTTATCGTGGCCAGGCGCATTCTCATTGGCGGGCGGCACGTGAAGTTGGGGGGACTTCCCCCACTCTACCGCGCTCAACCATGCAGAATTGCCCCCTCCGCTTTCTCGCGGAGAGGGCAATTCGGATAACGCCGCGGCGCCGGCGGCGGCCGGCGGACGGTGGGGATCCGTCGGCGGGCGGCCGCCGCGCGGGGAGCCTTCGGACCGTCAGCAGCCGCCCGCGACGGCGGGGATGATCGAGATCCCGGCGCCGTCCGGGGTCGCCGTCTCCAGGCCGTCCTCGAAGCGCACGTCGTCGTCGTTCACGTACACGTTCACGAAGCGGCGCAGCTTGCCCTGGTCGTCCAGGACGCGGGCGGCGATGCCCGGGTGGTTCGCCTCCAGGGACTCGATGACCTGGGAGAGGGTCGCGCCCTCGGCCGGGACCTCGGACCGGCCGCCCGTGTAGGTGCGGAGGATGGTGGGGATACGGACCTTGACGCTCATGATGGGTGTGCCTTTCTTCGGTCGCGGTGGGGATCAGGCGGTGGCGAGGCCGGCGGCGCGGAACGCGTCCAGGCTGGGGCGGATCGTCGCGGTCGCCTGCGAGGTGGCGGCCACCGCGTCCAGGGTCTTGAGGCCGTCGCCGGTGTTGAGGACGACGGTGGTCAGCGACGGGTCGAGCACCCCGTCCTCGATCAGCTTCTTCGTGACGCCGACCGTCACCCCGCCCGCCGTCTCGGCGAAGATGCCCTCGGTGCGGGCCAGCAGCTTGATCGCGTCGACGATCTGGTCGTCGTTCACGTCCTCGACCGCGCCCCCGGTGCGGCGGGCGATGTCCAGGACGTACGGGCCGTCGGCCGGGTTGCCGATCGCCAGGGACTTGGCGATGGTGTCCGGCTTCTGCGGCCGGACGACGTCGAGGCCCGCCTTGAACGCGGTGGAGACCGGGGAGCAGCCCTCGGCCTGCGCGCCGAAGATCTTGTACGGCCTGTCCTCGACCAGGCCCAGCCTGACCAGCTCCTGAAGGCCCTTGTCGATCTTCGTGAGCTGCGAGCCGGACGCGATCGGGATGACGATCTGGTCGGGCAGCCGCCAGCCGAGCTGCTCGCAGATCTCGTACGCCAGGGTCTTGGAGCCCTCGCCGTAGTACGGGCGCAGGTTGACGTTGACGAAGCCCCAGCCCTCGCCGAGCGGGTCGCCGATGAGCTCCGAGCAGAAGCGGTTGACGTCGTCGTAGTTGCCCTCGATGCCGACCAGCTCGCCGCCGTACACCGCGGCCATGACGACCTTGCCCTGCTCCAGGTCGTGCGGGATGAACACGCAGGAGCGGAAGCCTGCGCGGGCGGCGGCGGCACCCACCGCGCCGGCCAGGTTGCCGGTGGAGGAGCAGGAGAGGGTGGTGAAGCCGAAGGCGCGGGCGGCCTCGACGGCGATGGCGACGACGCGGTCCTTGAAGGAGTGCGTCGGGTTGCCGGAGTCGTCCTTGACGTACAGGCCGCCGGTGACGCCCAGCTCGCGGGCGAGGTTGTCGGCCTTGACCAGCTTGGTGAAGCCGGGGTTGAGATTGGGCTTGTCCGCGACGTCGGCGGGCACCGGCAGCAGCGGGGCGTAACGCCAGATGCTGTTCGGCCCGGCCTCGATGCGCTTCCTCAGCTCCTCCGGGGAACCGGTCGGCAGGTCGTACGCCACTTCGAGCGGCCCGAAACAGGAGACGCAGGCGAAGATCGGCCCGAGCGGGAAACGCTCGCCGCACTCGCGGCAGGAGAGCGCCGCGGCGGGTCCGAGGTCGACGGAGGCGGAGGCGCCGGAAGCGGCGTCGGCGGAAGAAGCGGTGTTCGCTGAAGCGGTCGCAGCGGTCTGCACGGCCATGATGGCGGAGGCCCTTTCTCCTCATCTTTCCCGTGACGCGTTTCGCCACGAGCCGGAATTGGCACCTTCCCCACCGTGACCTCGCGGTCGGCAGGAGGGTTGCCGGGACTTCAACGGGCCGTTCCCTCTGTCCCTCTGGATGAGCGCTATGGCACTGGAGGCGTGCTCCAGGCGTTTGTCGGCGGACCGACCCCGGCATGTGACCGGCGTCCGCGTTGTTCAAGACTGTAACCGAAGTACGGGACCGCCGAGACAGTGGTCCGAACCGCGAGATTGATCACATACAGGGAGTGCCGAGCGTGCTGGAAGAGGTCGAACGCTGGCTGACCAGGCGTTCCTGGTCGGTCGCCGACCGCCCGCTGGACCGCCTCCTGGCCGCCAAGGCGAGGGACCCGAGGCGCGGGAGCGTGAGCGTCGTCCTGCCGGCGCTGAACGAGGAGGCGACGGTCGGCGATATCGTCGCGACGATCCGGCGCGAGCTGATGGAGAAGGCCCCGCTGGTCGACGAGCTCGTGGTGATCGACTCCGGTTCCACCGACGCCACCGCGAAGGCCGCCCGGGAGGCGGGCGCCCGGGTGGTGCACCGGGACGAGATACTCCCCCGGATGCCCGCCGTGCCCGGCAAGGGCGAGGTGCTGTGGCGGTCGCTCCTGGTGACCAGCGGGGACATCGTCTGCTTCGTCGACGCCGATCTGCGGGACTTCTCGGCGGACTTCGTCTCCGGCATCGTCGGCCCGCTGCTGACCGACCCGGACCTGCGGTTCGTCAAGGCGATGTACGACCGGCCGTTCGGGGACGCGCCCGGTGAGCCCGGCTCCGGCGGGGCCGCGGGCCAGGGAGGACGGGTCACGGAGCTGGTCGCCCGGCCGCTGCTCAACCTGCACTGGCCCCGGCTGGCCGGATTCGTGCAGCCGCTGGGCGGCGAGTACGCGGCGCGCCGCTCCCTGCTCGAACAGCTGCCCTTCCCCGTCGGGTACGGGGTGGAGCTGGGCCTGCTCGTCGACGCGCTGCACACGGTGGGGCTGGACGCGCTGGCCCAGGTCGACGTGGGGGTGCGCAGGCACCGCCACCAGGACGGGCAGGCGCTGGGCCGGATGGCGGCGGCGATCTACCGGACCGCCCAGCTCCGGCTGTCCCGGGGGCATCTGGTGCGCCCCGAGCTGACCCAGTTCGAGCGCGGCGAGGACGGCTTCGTGCCGCGCACCCACGCGGTGGACACGGAGGAGCGGCCGCCGATGCGCGAGATCGAGGAGTACGTCGCCCGGCGCGCGGCATGACGTGACCGGGCGTCGCGGCATGACGTGCCCCGGTGCGCGGCGTGACGTGACCGGCGTCGGCGCGTGGGCCGGAGCGCGGCGTGACGTGACCGGCGTCGGCGCGTGGGCCGGGGCGCGATGTGCCGTGATCGGGCGCAGGCGCGTGGGCCGGGGCGAACGTGCGGGGGTACGCGGCGGACGCGCCGCGTGACAGGGCCGCGCCCCGGCGTGCGCCCGGGGCCCGCGGTCCGGGGACGGCCGACTTCGCACGTTTGGGCGGTTCGCGATCGGGCTAGATTCCGCAACATGGTCTCCGAGCACGAAGCCCCGTCCGAAGCCCGGTCCCAGACCCGGTCCGGGACCGGGGACGCCGTCCGGTCCGCCGGGGACGCGTCCGTACCGCCGTCGTCCTCCGCCCAGGTCCTCGTCGCGTCGAACCGGGGCCCCGTGTCGTACACCCTGGAGACGGACGGCTCGCTGGAGGCGAGGCGCGGCGGGGGCGGGCTGGTCTCCGGGCTGAGCGCCGTCGAGGACAAGCTGTGGGTGTGCGCCGCGCTGGGCGACGGGGACCGGGAGGCGGTCCGGCGCGGGGTCGGCGAGCCGGGCGTGCGGATGCTCGACATCGACGCCGCCGTCCACGCGGACGCGTACAACGGCATCGCGAACTCGGTGCTCTGGTTCGTCCACCACATGCTGTACCAGACCCCGCTGGAGCCGGTCTTCGACGCGGAGTTCCGGCGGCAGTGGGCCTCCTTCGAGACGTACAACCGGGCCTTCGCCGAGGCGCTGGCGGAGGGGGCGGGCCGGAGCGCGGCGGTCCTGGTGCAGGACTACCACCTGGCGCTGGTGCCCGGCATGCTCCGGGAGCTCCGCCCCGACCTGCGGATCGGGCACTTCTCGCACACCCCGTGGGCACCGGCGGACTACTTCCGGCTGCTCCCCGACGACATCGCCGAGCAGCTGCTGCGCGGCATCCTGGGCGCCGACCGCGCGTGCTTCCTCACCCGGCGCTGGGCGGACGCGTTCACCGACTGCTGCGCGCGGATCCTGGGCGGCACCGGGCGGACCAGGATCGGGGTGCACGGGCTGGGCGCGGACGCCGAGTTCCTGCGCCGGCGCGCGCACGAGGCGGACGTGGAGGAACGGATGGCCGCGCTGCGCGAGCAGATCGGCCCCGGACGGAGGACGATCGTACGGGTGGACCGGACGGAGCTGTCCAAGAACATCGTGCGGGGCCTGCTGGCGTACCGCGCGCTCCTCGACGAACGGCCCGAGTGGCGCGAACGCGTCGTGCACGTCGCGTTCGCCTATCCCTCGCGGCAGGACCTGGCCGTGTACCGCGACTACACCGCCGAGGTCCGGCGGGTCGCGGACGAGATCAACGAGGCGTACGGCACGGCGGCGTGGACGCCGGTCGTCCTGCACGTCAAGGACGACTTCGCCCGCTCGCTCGCCGCGTACCGGCTGGCCGACGTGGCGCTCGTCAACCCGATCCGCGACGGCATGAACCTGGTCGCCAAGGAGGTCCCGGTCGTCTCCGACCACGGCTGCGCGCTGGTGCTGTCGCGGGAGGCGGGGGCGTACGAGGAGCTGGGCGGCGACGCGGTCGTGGTGAACCCGTACGACGTGTCCGCCACCGCGCGGGCGCTGCATGAGGCGCTGACGCTGGCCGACCACGAACGGGCCGCGCGCACGGAACGGCTGGCCGCGGCGGCGGTGGCGCTGCCGCCGCAGCAGTGGTTCCTGGACCAGTTGAACGCGCTGCGCGACTGACGCCCCGGGCGGGGAGCGAGGCGGGCGGTCCCGGGCGGCCGGGGCCGGGCACGGCCGGCGGAACGGTCGCGGACGGCCGGGACGATCGGGGTGCCCCCGCTGCGGACTCTGTCCCCGCCGCTGTCTCTGCCTCTGCCCTTGCCTCCGCCTCTGTCCCTGCCTCTCCCGCCTCTGCCCTCTGGCTCGGCCCCCGGGTGACGGCTCAGAGGCGGGCGGCCAGGGCCGCCAGGTAGCGTACGACGGCGGCCGGGCCGTCCAGGATGAGGTCGGCGCGGTCGGCCAGTTCGGTCACCTCGGCGCTGCCGCTGCAGATCAGCAGGCCGGGGATGTCGTCGGGGCCGTCGGGGCCGCCGGTTCTTGCGGCACTTTCGGCTCTCGCGGCGCTTCCGGCGCTTCCGGCGCTTCCGGCGCGGAGTTTCTCGACGGTCGCGTACGCGGCGAGGTCGCCCAGGTCGTCGCCCGCGTAGAGGACGGACTCGGCGCTCGTCTCGCGCAGGTGGCGCGCGAGCGCGACGCCCTTGTCCATGCCGGGCGGGCGCAGTTCCAGGACCAGACGGCCGGGTTCGACGATCAGTCCGTGCCGGGCGGCGAGCTCCCCGAGGGGTTCGCGCAGGGCGTCGAAGGCGCCCTGCGGATCGGCGGCGCGGCGGGTGTGGACGGCGAGCGCCCGGCCCTTCTCCTCGATCCAGGTGCCGCGCCAGGCGCCGTGCCGGTCGAGCACTCCGGACAGTTCGGCGCGGGCCGCGGCCACGCCGGGGTGCGGGGCGGGGGCGTGGACGGCGCCGGTGGCGGCGTCCCAGCGTTCGGCTCCGTAGTGGCCGAGGACGACGAGGTGGTCGAGGCCCGCGACTCCGGCGAAGCCGCCGTACCGGACCGCGGCGTCGGGCGGGCGGCCGGTGATCACGGCGACGGAAGCCACTTTCGGGGCGAGCGCGGCGAGGGCGTCGACGGCGCCGGGGTGGGCGCGGGCCTGGTCCGGATCGGGAACGATGTCGGCGAGCGTCCCGTCGAAGTCGAGCGCGACGACGGCGCGCTCGGGACGGGCGAGGATCGCGGCGAGGGCCTCGCGGCCGGCCGGGGTGGTGGGGGTCGGGAACTCGGACGGGTTCGCGCTCGGCGCGGGTGCGTGCGGGTTGCTGCCCATGGGGCGAGCCTATAGCGGCGGGACGGGACGGGTGCGCCGCGTGTGGGACGCCGTCCGCCGGGCGGGGTACGGGGCCGGATCAGCGGCGGCCGCGGCGCGCGTCCCGGAGGCGGCGCAGGCGCTTCACCGTCACCGGGTCCGCCTTCAGGGCCCGTACGTCGTCGAGGAGCGCGTTCAGCAGCTGGTAGTAGCGCGTGGGCGAGATGCCGAGCCGTTCGCGGATGGCCCGCTCCTTGGCCCCGGGACCGGCCCACGACCGGCGCTCGACGGCGAGCACGGCACGTTCCCGTTCGGAGAGGCCGGAGGGCGCCCCGGGGCCGGAAGCGGAAGCGGGGCCGGAAGTGGAAGCGGGCTGTGCCGGTGGCCCGGCAGGGCCGTCGGCCGGTCCGGCCGGGCGGGCCGGGTCGTCGGGGCCGTGCTCGGGGGTGGTCATATCAGCCAACATAACGCCCGGCCGAAAGACCGCCATCCCCGCTGGTACGCCACCCCGCCGTTCCGCCGCTCCTCCGCCACCCCTCCGTTCCGCCGCCCGCTGCCCGCTGTTCCGCCGCTCCTCCGTTCCGCTGCCCCGCCGTTCCGCTACTCCGTGGCCTCCGCCTTCGCCGCGTCCTGCGCGATCCGGCCCAGCACGCCCGCGGGGCTCCCGTCCGGCGCGACCGCCTTGCCGATGTTCTCCTTGATCGACTCGTTGACGCGGGCCCAGGACGTCTTCCCGTACGGGTAGAACTCGGCGTTCGGCAGCGCGGTCAGGAACTTCCGCAGCGGCTCGTGCGCGGCGTCGGACTCCATCGCGGCGGAGGCGCTGCCGGTGACCGGCAGCATGTCGTACCGGTCGGCGAAGTCGATGACGTTCTTGTCGTCGAAGAGGTACTCGAAGAACTTGCCCAGCTGCGCCCGGTGCCCGCGCTGCTTGAAGCCCATGACCCAGTCCGCGACGCCCACCGGGCTCTTGCCGGGCCCCTCGGTGCCGGGCAGCGGCACCATGCCGACGGAGACGCCGTTCTTCCTCGCCTCCCGCATCAGCGTCGGATGGCCGTTCAGCATGCCGACCTCGCCCCGCGTGAACGCGGCGAACGCCTTGCCCCGGTCGAGCTCGCCGGGGGCGACCGGGCCCACCAGGTCCTTGTCGACCAGGTTCTTCTTCAGCCAGTCGAAGGTCCGGACGTTCTCGGCCGAGTCGAACGCGTACGAGCCGGAGTCGTCCATATAGCCGCCGCCCCCGCTGAGCAGCCACATCATCGTCTCGCCCTGGGCCTCCTCCGGGCCCAGCGGCAGCGCGAAGGGGTACGTCACACCGTGCTGCTTCAGCGCCGCCGCGTCGTCGCGGATGTCGTCCCAGGTCTGCGGGGCGGACAGGCCGGCGTCGGCGAACAGCTTCTTGTTGTAGAAGAGCAGCCGGGTGCTGGCCACGAACGGCAGCCCGTACTGGGTGCGGTCCAGGCTGCCCGCGTCGGTCAGGCGCGGCAGGAAGTTGGCCTGGGTGCGGATGGACAGCAGCTGGTCGGCCCGGTAGAGCGCGCCCTTCTTCGCGTAGTCGGCGTAGGAGCCGATCTGGGCGATGTCGGGCGCCTCCCCGTTCTTCACCATCGAGGCGACCTGGCGGTCGATGTCCTTCCAGGAGTAGACGCTGACGTCGACCTTGATGCCGGGGTGGGACGCCTCGAAGCCCTTCACGACCCCGTTCCAGTACTTCTCGGAACTGTCGGCCGCGCCCGTGCCATAGTCCGCCGCGACGAGCCGGAGGGTCACGTTCCCCGAACCGTCTCCCCCGCCGCAGCCCGCGAGCGCCGCCGTCATCCCCAGCGCGACCGCAGCCGCCGCCATCCCCAAGTAACGCCGCCGCACAGCACAGTTCCGTTCTCGCGAAAGCCCTCCGACGAGCTTTGATCCTTCCGGGTCGGCCGCCGAAGGTCTACACCAAAGACTTATCACTTTCGCAACAGCCTTTTTCACACGCCCGGTTGACGCGTCAGGGGCCGCCGCGTGATTCACCTTGAGCGTTCAACTCGCCGTGCACACAAGGCACTTGATCGTGGCTGCGAAGTGGAGCGGGCACGCGACCGGGGCGCGACCGGCATGCGACGGAACCGGCAGGCGGCCGATGGCGGAGGCGCGACGCGGGCACACGTGTGACGGAGTGCGGGTGCGGCGGGCCCGAGTGCCCGATGGATGCCGTCGCATGTCATGGGCACGCTTTTGTATAGATCCGTAACAAACCGGAAGAGTGGACTAGACCTATTGGGGTTCTCGGGCGAGACTGTTTCCCGTGAAACACGTCATCGCCCTCGATGTGGGCGGCACCGGAATGAAGGCCGCACTGGTCGGAGCCGACGGCACTCTGCTGTACGAGGCGCGGCGCGCCACCGGCCGGGAGCGCGGCCCCGACGCCGTCGTGGAGTCGATCCTCACCTTCGCCGCGGACCTGCGCGCGCACGGCGAGGAGCACCTCGGCGAGAGCGCCGTCGCGGCCGGTGTCGCCGTGCCCGGCATCGTCGACGCAGAGAACGGCATCGCGGTCTACGCCTCGAACCTGGGCTGGCGCGACGTGCCGATGCGGCGGCTGCTGGGCGAGCGGCTCGGCGGCGTCCCCGTCGCGCTCGGCCACGACGTGCGCACCGGTGGACTCGCGGAGGGCCGGATCGGCGCGGGCCGGGGCACCGACCGCTTCCTCTTCCTGCCGCTGGGCACGGGGATCGCCGGAGCCATCGGCATCGCGGGCGCCATCGAGTCGGGGGCGCATGGATACGCGGGCGAGATCGGCCACATCGTGGTCCGCCCGGACGGCCCCGCCTGCGGCTGCGGGCAGCGCGGCTGCCTGGAGACCCTGGCGTCGGCCTCCGCGGTGACCCGGGCCTGGGCCGCCGCGTCCGGCGACCCGGAGGCGGACGCGGCGGACTGCGCCAAGGCCGTCGAGGCGGGCGAACCCGCGGCCGTGGCGGTCTGGCAGGACGCCGTCGACGCGCTCGCCGCCGGGCTGGTCACCGCCGTCACGCTGCTCGACCCCCGCATGCTCATCATCGGTGGCGGACTCGCCGAGGCGGGGGAAACGTTGTTCACACCGCTCCGTGCGGCCGTCGAGGAACGCGTCACGTTCCAGAAACTGCCCCACATCGTCCCGGCGGCCCTCGGGGACACCGCCGGATGCCTGGGCGCAGGGCTGCTCGCCTGGGATCTTCTCTCCACGGAGGTGACCGCCTGATGGCCGGACGCGCTGACAGCACGGTTCTCGCAGGTGCCCGGGTGGTGCTTCCCACCGGGACCGTCGAGAACGGACGGGTGATCGTCGAGGGCTCCCGGATCGCCGGCGCGGCGCCCGAGGACGCCCGGACCGTCGATCTGAGCGGCCACTGGCTGGTCCCCGGCTTCGTCGACATGCACAACCACGGCGGCGGCGGCGCGTCCTTCACCTCCGGCACGGTGGACGAGGTCCTCACCGGCATCCGCACCCACCGCGAGCACGGCACCACTACGCTGGTCGCCTCCACGGTCACCGGCGAACTGGACTTCCTCGCACAGCGGGCCGGGGTCCTCTCCGAACTGGTCGAGCAGGGAGACCTGGCCGGCATCCACTTCGAGGGGCCGTTCATCTCACCGTGCCGCAAGGGCGCGCACAGCGAGGACCTGCTGCGCCACCCGGACCCGGCCGAGGTCCGCAAGCTGATGGACGCGGCGCGCGGCACCGCCAGGATGTTCACCCTCGCCACCGAACTCCCCGGCGGCATCGAGTCGGTGCGGCTGCTCGCCGAGCACGGCGTGATCGCCGCGATCGGCCACACGGACGCCACGTACGAGCAGACCGTGGCGGCGATCGACGCGGGCGCCACCGTCGCCACCCACCTGTACAACGCGATGCCGCCGCTGGCCCATCGCGCGCCGGGCCCGATCGCCGCCCTGCTGGAGGACGAGCGGGTCACCGTCGAGCTGATCAACGACGGCACGCATCTGCACCCCGCCGCCCTGGAGCTGGCGTACCACCACGCGGGCGCGGGCCGCGTCGCGCTGATCACGGACGCCATGGACGCGGCCGGTTTCGGCGACGGGCGCTACCAGCTCGGCCCGCTCGCGGTCGAGGTCAAGGACGGCGTCGCACGGCTGGTCGAGGGCAACTCGATCGCCGGTTCCACACTCACCCTGGACACCGCGTTCCACCGGGCCGTGACCGTCGACCGGATCCCGGTCGAGGACGTGGTGCAGTCCATCTCCGCCAACCCGGCCCGGCTGCTCGGGGTGTACGACCGGGTCGGCTCGCTCGAACCGGGCAAGGACGCCGACCTGGTGGTGCTGGACGCGGACTTCACGCTCAAGGGCGTCATGCGCAAGGGCGAATGGATCAGCAAGCCCTGGTCCGACTGACGACGGGCCGATCCCGCCGCCCGCACCGGCCGTTCGCGGTCACCCGCGACCGGGTGCGACCGGGTGCGACCGGGTGCGGCCTGCGTGCCGTGGGGTGCCGCGCTTGCGCCCCCCACCGCCCCACCGCCGTCTCCGCCGACGACGGCTGTTCGAGCGTCGCCGACCGCCGTCCACGGCGTGTGGCACGCGCGGCGCGTTGCATACGTAACGAAGAGACGGCGGTTGGTCCCGGGGTCTGGGCCGACCGCCGTCTCTTTGACATGATCGTCCCCAAGACGGGCGGCCCGAACGCCCGGAAACAGGCAGAGAAAGCGCATTCCATTCCGAGGAATCGCGCTCCAGGCAGGGATCGAGGGAGCGGCCGCGGTGATCCTCACGGTCACACTCAATACGGCACTCGACCTGACGTACGGCGTCCCGGAACTCGTCCCGCACGCCAGCCACCGCGTCAGCGACATCTCCGAGCGCCCGGGGGGCAAGGGCCTCAACGTGGCCCGGGTGCTCTCCGCCCTCGGCCACGAAACGGTGGTCACGGGCTTCGCCGGGGGCGCGACCGGGGCGGTGCTGCGCGAGCTGCTGGCCGGGCTGTCGCCCCGGGGCGGCGGGCCCGTCGGCGCCGGGACCGCCCCCGCGCCGATCGGCGACGCCCTCGTCGAGGTCGCCGGGAACACCCGCCGCACCATCGCCGTCGTCGACCGGGCCACCGGCGACACCACCCAGCTCAACGAGCCCGGCCCGGTCGTCGGGGCCGAGGAGTGGGCCGCCCTGCTCGTCCGGTACGAGGAACTCCTCGTCGGCGCCGACGCCGTGGCCCTCTGCGGCAGCCTGCCGCCCGGCATCCACGTCGGGGCCTACGCGGAACTGATCCGCGCGGCGCGCGCCGCCGGCGTCCCCGTGCTGCTGGACACCAGCGGCGAGCCGCTGCGCCGCGGCATCGCCGCCCGCCCCGATCTGATCAAGCCGAACGCCGACGAACTCGCCCAGCTCACCGGCTCCCGCGACCCGCTGCGCGCCACCCGCGACGCCCGCCGCCGCGGCGCGCACGCGGTCGTCGCCTCGCTCGGCCCGGACGGCATGCTGGCGGTCACCCCGGACGGCGTCTGGCAGGCGTCCCCGCCCGCCAGGGTCCGGGGCAACCCGACCGGCGCGGGCGACTCCGCGGTGGCCGGGCTGCTGTCCGGCCTCGTCGAGGGACTGGGCTGGCCGGACCGGCTGCGGCGGGCGGTGGCGCTGTCGACGGCGACCGTGCTGTCCCCGACCGCCGGTGACTTCGACCGCGCGGTGTACGAGGAGCTGCTGCCCCGCGTCGGCGTCGAGGAGCACCCGCCGGCCGGCTGAGCCGCAGGAACAGAAGCCGAAGCAGCACCACCCGCAAGAGCAACAGAGGTCAGCATGCCGCTCGTCAGCACCGGTGAACTCGTCTCCGCCGCCCAGGCCGAGGGACGCGGGATCGCCGCCTTCAATGTCATCACGCTGGAGCACGCGGAGGCCATCGCGGCCGGTGCGGAGCGTGCCGGGGCGCCCGCCGTCCTGCAGATATCCGAGAACGCCGTGAAGTTCCACGGCGGGCGGCTCTCCCCCGTCGCCGCCGCGGCCGCCGCCGTCGCCCGCGCCTCCGCCGCCCCGCTCGCCCTCCACCTCGACCACGTCGAGTCCGTGGA
The DNA here is from genome assembly GCF_037034285.1 of Streptomyces tyrfis. Taxonomy (NCBI): domain Bacteria; kingdom Bacillati; phylum Actinomycetota; class Actinomycetes; order Kitasatosporales; family Streptomycetaceae; genus Streptomyces; species Streptomyces tyrfis. Next base: position 35,158 of record NZ_JBAGJZ010000011.1, read on the forward strand.
CCTGCTGCGCCAGGCGCACACGGAGGGCTTCGGCTCGGTGATGTTCGACGCCTCCAAACTCGGCTACGAGGAGAACGTGCGGGCCACGGCCGAGGCGGTGGCCTGGGGCCATGAGCACGGCATCTGGATCGAGGCCGAACTCGGCAAGGTCGGCGGCAAGGAGGGCGAGCCCCCGCTCGACGCCCACGCCCCCGGCGTCCGCACCGACCCGGCCGAGGCCGCCGCGTACGTCCACGACACCGGCGTGGACGCGCTGGCGGTCGCGGTCGGCTCCTCGCACGCCATGACCGAGCGCACCGCCGCCCTGGACCACGAGCTGATCGGCCGGCTGCGCGACGCGGTCCCGGTGCCGCTGGTGCTGCACGGCTCCAGCGGCGTCCCGGACGACGAGATCCGCCGGGCCGTCGCCTCCGGCATGGTCAAGATCAACGTGGGCACGGCGCTCAACACCGCGTTCACCGGCGCGGTGCGGGCCTACCTGGCCGAGAACGCCACGGGCGTGGACCCGCGCAAGTACATCGCGCCGGGCCGTGAGGCGATGGCGGCGACGGTGGCGGGCTTCCTCGCCCTGATGGGCTGACCGCCGCACACGGCGCATCCGCGCGCCGAACGACGGGGTCTTCTCGCTCCAGGCCCGTCGCGGGGCCGGACTGCCGACGGACCGGCCCGCGACGAGCGGGCCTTCGCGCGGTGGGGAGCAACGGACGCCGCACCGGTCGGCGCAGAAAAAAGCGACCTCTCCCGGGTTCGGACACCGGGAGAGGTCGCAGGGCGTCGGCCCTCGACGGGCTACCCCTTACCAGGGGTGACTTCCAGCCAGTCCAGGATCACGTCGCACTGATTCCCCTCCTGGCACGAGATGCTGATCTCGTTCTCGCCCTTGACCAGGTCGACGGGCGCCCAGGTGGTCTGCCAGTTCTTCTCCCAGTTCGGGTCGGAGGAGGAGATGAAGTTCTTGAGACCGATGGGCTGCGAATTCGGCTTCCCGTTCACCGCCAGCGTCGCATTGGCGTCCTTGGCGGGAATCGCGTAGCGCACCGTCAGGCGGTACTTGCCGCCCTCCGCTATCGCCGCCTTCCACGTCACGGACGACCCGACCGCGTTGAAGCCGGTGACGTACGAGCCGTTCGGACCTTCCGCGCCTTCGACCGACTGGTCGACGGCCGCCGTGCCGCCGAGCTTCAGCGTCGCCGCGTCCTGCTTGGGGAGCTCGGCCGGGGCCTCGGCGCTGGTGGTGGGCTTGGGCTGCGGGGACTCCTCGACCTGGTCGGCGGGGCTCTGCGAGGAGGTGGCATCGTCCTTCTTCGGGTCCTTCTTGCCCTGGTCGCTCATCAGCATGACGCCGATGCCGACGAGCACGATCAGGACCACCGCGACCGCGCCGATCAGCAGGCCCTTGGTGTTCGGGCCGCCCTTGCCGGAGCCGCCGGGTCCGACGGGCGGGCCGGCCTGCTGCGGGACGTGTCCGGCGGGGCCGCCGGGGTAGGTCTCCGGGGCCGCGTACTGGGCGTTCGGGCGGCCGTACGGCTGCTGCGGCGGCACCTGCTGCCCGTACTGGCGCTCGCCGACGGCCCGCACCTGGTTGTACGAGGTCCGGGGCACACCGGGCTGCGGGGCCACCGGGGGGTAGCCGTAACCGCCCTGCCGCGGCGACTGCGCGCCCGACGCCTGCCCGTCCTGGTACAGGTAGCCGAACGGATCGTCGTCCTCGGGCGTGTTTGCGCCGTTGTTCCCGGCCGTCATTCCCTGGTCACTCCTCACCATCTCGCCAGCCGTCGCCGTGTTTCGCCAGCCGTGGCCGACCGGGCGAGCCTACCTCGAACGAGCCACGTCAAGAATTGCCGTCATGGCCCCCGGGAAGCGTCGTCACGGTCCCCGGGAAGCGTCGTCACGGCCCCCGGGAAGCGTCGTCACGGGGACCGGAACGGCGCCGGAGCGGGCCCGCGTCGGCGCCGTGAACATCAGCCGGCCCTGCGGTTGACCTTCGAGCGGGACCGCTTCTCCACGTACATCCGTTGATCGGCGGAGGCCAGCACCTCTTCCACGGACATCCCGCAGGCGGCCCAGCCGATGCCGAAACTCGCCCCGACCCGCACCGCCCGGCCGTCGACCCGGATCGGCGGAATGATCGCGTTGCGCAGGCGTACGGCCAGGTCGGCGGCGTCCGCCGCGCCGAGTCCGTCGGCGAGGACGACGAACTCGTCACCGCCGAGCCGGGCGACGGTGTCGCCGTCGCGGACGCCGGTGCTGAGGCGGCGGGCGACCTCGATCAGCACCGCGTCACCGGTGTGGTGGCCGAACCGGTCGTTGATCGACTTGAAGCCGTCGAGGTCGCAGAAGAGGACCGCGAGCCCCTTCGCCCCGTCGTCCTGCTCACCGTCCGGGGCCACGGAGTGCACATGGTGGTCGTACCCGCCGTCCAGCCCCGCGTCCACGTCGTAGCCGTGCGTCCGCGCGTCCGGGTCGTCGGGGTCGGCGTACGCCGCGTCCAGCGCCTCCACCGGGCCGGCGGCGACCGAGTCCGGGCGCTCGCAGAGCCGCGAGCTGAGCCGGGCGCGCAGCTCCGCGCTGTTCGGCAGGCCGGTGAGCGCGTCGTGCGAGGCCCGGTGCGCGAGATGCAGCTCGTGCCGCTTGCGCTCCTCTATGTCCTCGACGTGGGTGAGCAGGAAGCGCGGGCCGTCCGTGGTGTCGGCGACCACGGAGTTGCGCAGCGAGACCCAGAGATAGCTGCCGTCCCGCCGCCCCAGGCGCAGCTCGGCGCGGCCGCCCTCGGCGGAGGTGCGCAGCAGGGTGCCGATGTCCTCGGGGTGGACGAGATCGGCGAAGGAGTAGCGGCGGAGCACGGACGCGGGGCGGCCGAGCAGCCGGCACAGGGCGTCGTTGGTGCGCAGCAGCCGGCCGTGCTGGTCGCCGCCCATCTCGGCGATGGCCATGCCGCTGGGCGCGTACTCGAACGCCTGCCGGAAGGACTCCTCGCTGGCCCGCAGCGCCTGCTGCTCCCGCTCCAGGCGGACCAGGGCGCGCTGCATGTTTGCTCTGAGCCGGGCGTTGCTGATCGCAATGGCCGCCTGCGACGCGTACATCTGGAGGGCCTCCCGGCCCCAGGCGCCGGGACGGCGGCCGTTGCGCGGGCGGTCGACGGATATGACGCCCAGCAGATCGCGCCGGTCGCGCCCGCCGCCGGGGGCGTACATCGGGGCGTAGAGGCGGTCCTGGGGGTGCCACTCGTCCTCGAAGCGGGGCTCGGGGCCCTCGGTGTGCCACTGCGGCACGTCGTCGTCGAGGAGGACCCAGCCGTCGGTGTACGGGATGAAACGGAGCTCGTCCCACGCCTCGCCCATGTTCAGCCTGCGCTCCCAGGAGGCGCGCGAACCGATGCGGCCGGTGATCAGGGCCTCCGCGGCGCTGTTGCCGGCGAAGGAGGCGACGACGAGGTCCCCGTCGGCGCGGACCAGGTTCACGCAGGCCAGTCCGTAGCCGAGGCCCGAGACGATTCCGTCGGCCACGGTCTGCAGGGTGTCGGCCAGGCTCCGCGCCGTGTTGAGCTCACCCACGGCCTGGTGCAGCTGCCGCAGCGTCGCTAGACGGACATACGGCTCCGACTCGGCCTCCATTGCTCGCACTCCCCGAGACCTCGACAGCACTCCATGTTCATATCGGCGTACTTGGTTATGTACCTGGACGACGTACTTGGATGACTCACTTAGATGACTTACTCATTGAAGTGTCACGGCCACTGAATCACAATGAGCTGATCCGTCGGTACACAGGGTCAGCAATTACCGCCCTCTGTGACTCAAGTCACAAGATATGGTAAAGAAATCCGGAGCGGCCTCTGGGCAGTCCGGCCTTTCCTGAACGCAAATCCGGGTGCCGCGGCGAAGGGCGTGCGGCCCTCCCGGGCACGGCCGAACGACGGCAGTTCGAAGACAGGTCCTAGGACCAGGCTGGTCCCCTGGCCCGATGCGGCGGGGCGCCGGCCGCGGTTAGCGTGCGCGGTGTGTTGCAGACAGACTCCCCCTCCCCGCTCTCCGGTTCCGCCCCGCTCTCCGGTTCCGCCCCGCTCCCCGGTCCCGCGCCGCGTTCCGGTTCCGTCACCCCCGGCCTCGTCCCCCATGCTGAGGGGGTGAGCAACGATGAGTTCCGGGCCGCCCTGTCCCGGCTGGCCGCAGGGGTCGTGCTGGTCACGGCCGAGGAGCCGCCGCTGGACGAGGACCGGCGCGGCGAGGACGTCGGGATGACGGCGACCGCCTTCATGTCGGTGTCGCTGAACCCGCCGCTGGTCATGGTCAGCCTGCGCAACGACTCACGGATGGACGACCTGCTGTCGGAGCAGCCGCTGTGGGCGGTCTCGGTGCTCGCCGAGAGCCAGCGGCACATCGCCGGGCGGTTCGCGATGAAGGGCCGGATCAGCGACCGGCTGCTGTTCGAGGACATCCCCTACCGGCGCGGGGAGTTCACCGGCGCGCCGCTGGTCGGCGGCGCGCTGGCCACGCTGGAGTGCCGCACCGAGCAGCGGGTCCTGGCGGGCGACCACACCCTGGTGATCGGCCGTGTGCTGAGCGCGGACCTGCCCAGCGGGGACGGGTCGCCGCTGATGTACTTCCGCGGGCGTTACCGGCAGTTGGGCTGAGCCGACGCGGCGCGGGCGGGGCACCGGGGGGGTGCCACGGCCGGAACGGGGGACGCTCGGCGGCCCAGAGTTCGACCGCCGGGCGCTCGGCGGGCAGACACTCAGCGGGCAGACGCTCGGCCGGCGGGGCTCGGCGGGCAGACGCTCGGCCGGCGGGGCTCGGCGGGCAGACGCTCGGCCGGCGGGGCTCGGCGGGCAGACGCTCGGCCGGCGGGGCTCGGCGGGCAGGCGGCTCGACGGCCGCGGGCCGTCACCAGTCGCGGCCGGAGCGGCCTCGTTTCGTCTCGCCGCGCTGCTTCTTCTCGCGCAGCCGGCGTTCGTTGATGCCACGCGGGATACGGGTCTTGCGGCGCGGCTTGGGGGGCGGCGCCGTGGCCTCGGCCAGCAGGGCGGCGAGCCGCACCAGAGCGGTCTCGCGGTTGCGCCACTGGGAGCGGTGCTCGGACGCCCGTACCGTGACGACCCCGCCCACGAGCCTGCCCGCCAGCCGCTGGAGCGCCCGCTCCTTCCACACCTCGGGGAGCGCCTCGGTCGCCGCCAGGTCGAAGCGCAGCTCGACCTGGGAGTCGCTGGTGTTGACGTGCTGACCGCCGGGGCCGGAGGACCGCGAGAAACGCCACATGAGCTCGGCCTCCGGCAGGGAGACCGAGCCGCGGATGACATGGGGCCCGGACATGACACCCATGTTCCTCGCTCCGCCGGGGGTTCGTCACCTTCTTTTGCCGTGCGGACGCTCCCTTTCGCCGTGCGGGCGCCCCCCTTCGCCGTGCGGGCGCCCCGCGCGGCATCCCGCACGGGGCCCGCGCGCAGGGCCGGATGGCCCCGGGCCGACCGGGGGACTTCGGTAAAGAAAGTAAAGGGGGAAGGAACCTCCCAGTCCCTTGTCGGCGTTATGACCAGTGACGGTAGCTTCGTGATGGCATGAAGCCCGCACTCGACGATGAAAGGGACTTCCCATGGCTGTAAGCCTGTCCAAGGGCGGCAACGTCTCCCTCACCAAGGAGGCCCCGGGCCTGACCGCCGTCACCGTCGGCCTCGGCTGGGACGTCCGCACCACCACCGGCACCGACTTCGACCTCGACGCCTCGGCCATCGCCGTGAACCAGGCGGGCAAGGTCGTCTCCGACGGCCACTTCGTCTTCTTCAACAACAAGTCGACGCCGGACCAGACCATCGTCCACACCGGTGACAACGTCACGGGCCAGGGCGAGGGCGACGACGAGCAGATCAACGTCAACCTGGCGGGCCTGCCGGCCGAGGTCGACAAGATCGTCTTCCCGGTCTCGATCTACGACGCCGAGACCCGCAGCCAGAACTTCGGCCAGGTGCGCAACGCGTTCATCCGCATCGTCAACCAGGCCGGCGGCACGGAGATCGCCCGCTACGACCTGAGCGAGGACGCCGCCACCGAGACCGCCATGGTCTTCGGCGAGCTCTACCGCAACGGCGCGGAGTGGAAGTTCCGCGCGGTCGGCCAGGGTTACGCCTCGGGCCTGACCGGCATCGCCCAGGACTTCGGCGTCAACGTCTGACGTCCGTCCACGTCCACGTCCGCGCCCAACGCCCGAGACGCCTGACGCCTCACCGGCGTCCGACGCCCGGCGTCTGACGCCCCATCGGCGTCCGACGCCTCCGGGTCCGGCGGGCCCGGATCCAGCAGACACCGGGAGCCCCCGGCCGCTCGTCCTGCGGCCGGGGGCTCCCGTGCGTCCACCCGCGGAACGGTGCCCGCGCCAGCGCCCGCGCCGGTGACCGATGACCGATGGCTGCTGACTGCTGACTGCTGACTGCTGACTGCTGACTGCTGACTGCTGACTGCTGACTGCTGACTGCTGACTGCTGACTAACGATCAGAACGCGCCGAACACCGCCGAATAACGGACACGAACGCACCCCAGTCGGACAAGAAGTGGTCAAAAAAATGTGAGGTGTTTGTTAGTGCACCGTCAATCTTGGTCATTCGGTGGCACGCTCTCCGCTCGTAACCCCCCACGGAACGAGCAACGGAGAACGCATGACCCCCCACATGAACACCCGTCGCGCCGCAGCCCTGGCCGCCGTGGCCGCGATGGTCGTCGTAGGAGTCCAGACCGGGGCGGCGAACGCCGCGCCCGGCCACGGATCCGCCTCCCTCTCCGCCACTCGCAGCGTCGTCCCCTTCGGCGCGAACAACGCATCGCACCGCACCGCCGCCATCACGTCGGCCCAGGCCGACGCCGCCTCGGCCGCCGAGTCGCTCGGGCTCGGCGGCCAGGAGAAACTGATCGCCCGTGACGTGATCAAGGACGCCGACGGCACCGTCCACACCCGCTACGAGCGCACCTACGCGGGCCTCCCGGTCCTCGGCGGCGACCTCGTCACCCACACCGCCCGCGACGGACGGCTCAAGGGCGTCACCAAGGCGACGGACGCCCGGATATCCGTGCCGTCGACGACGGCGAAGATCAAGACCGCGGCGAGCGCCCGCAAGGTCATCTGGGCGAGCGGCGACAAGCCCGTCCTGGCCTTCGAGTCGGTGCGGACCGGGAAGCAGAAGGACGGCACGCCCAGCCGGCTGCACATCATCACCGACGCGAACACCGGCAAGGAGCTCCGCCGGTACGAGTCCATCGAGACCGGCATCGGCAACAGCCAGTACAGCGGCCAGGTCGAGCTGAGCACCACCAAGACCGGTTCCGGTTACGAGCTGACCGACGCCGACCGCGGCGGCCACAAGACGTACGACCTCAACCAGGGTGAGAGCGGCACCGGTTCGCTCTTCACCGACGACGACGACACCTGGGGCGACGGCACCGGGAACGACCGCCAGACCGCCGCCGTCGACGCCGCCTACGGCGCGGCGAAGACCTGGGACTTCTACAAGTCGGCGTTCGGCCGCGACGGCATCGCCGGTGACGGCAAGGCCGCGTACTCGCGGGTCCACTACGGCAACGAGTACGTCAACGCGTTCTGGGACGACAGCTGCTTCTGCATGACGTACGGCGACGGCGCCGGCAACAAGAGCGCCCTCACCGCCCTCGACGTCGCCGGCCACGAGATGAGCCACGGCCTGACCGCGTCCACCGCCAACCTCGACTACTACGGCGAGTCCGGCGGCCTGAACGAGGCGACCAGCGACATCTTCGGCACCGCCGTGGAGTTCTCCGCCGACAACAGCACCGATGTCGGGGACTACCTCATCGGCGAGGAGATCGACATCAACGGCGACGGCACCCCGCTGCGCTACATGGACAAGCCGAGCAAGGACGGCGGCTCCGCGGACTACTGGGACAGCAGCGTCGGGAACCTCGACGTCCACTACTCCTCCGGCGTCGCCAACCACTTCTTCTACCTGCTGGCCGAGGGCAGCGGGAAGAAGACCATCAACGGGGTCGACTACGACTCCCCGACCGTCGACGGCTCGACCGTCACCGGCATCGGCCGGGACAAGGCCGTCCAGATCTGGTACAAGGCACTCGCCGAGTACATGACGTCCAGCACCGACTACGCGGACGCCCGCACGGCGACCGAGAAGGCCGCGACCGACCTGTACGGGGCGGACAGCGACGAGCTCGCCGCCGTCAACGCCGCCTGGGACGGCGTCAACGTGAAGTAACGCGCCGGGCCACGCGGTTCCGTACGATTCGTGCGATTCCGCGTAGCCCGCACGAGCGCGCGGTTCCACGTGGTTGCGCACGGTCGCGCGGTTCCGCGCGGTCCACTCGGTTCCGCGCGGCAGGGGAATGAGAGAGCGGAACGCAGAACACCGCGGAGCGGGAGCCGGTCAGTCCTTCGAGGCGGGCCGGCTCTCCCCGTACAGCCAGGTCTTCCACAGCTCCGTGAAGTCCTCGCCGGTCGTCCTCTCCACGTAGGAAGTGAAGTCGGCCGTCGCGGCGTTGCCGTGCCGGTGGGCCCTCGTCCAGCCCTTCACGAGCGCGAAGAATCGATCGTCGTCACCGATGGCCTGCCGGATCTTGTGGATGACCATCGCGCCGCGCCCGTACACCGGGGCCCGCGAGATGTCCGCGGCCGTCGGCGGATCGGCGGGCGGGAAGGCCCAGTTGTCGTCGTTGTCGAAGGCGGCGTCGAAGCGGCCCTGGACCGGTTCGCCCTTCTCGTCGTCCTCCCACAGCCACTCCGCGTAGGTCGCCAGCCCCTCGTTGAGCCACATGTCGCGCCAGCTCGCGGGCGTCACGGAGTCACCGAACCACTGGTGCACCATCTCGTGGACCAGCAGCCCGACGGACGGCGGCCCCGGGAAGTACGGCCGGTTCTGGGTCTCCAGCGCGTAACCGGCGTCCCCCTGCCGCCCGATGATCGCGCCCGTGGCGGAGAAGGGGTACGGGCCGAATCGTTCCGCCTCCCACGCCACGATCTTCGGAATCCGGGCCAGGACCGCCGCGCTGCGAGCCGCCACCGTCGATTCGGCGGCGGTGAACACCTTGATCCCGTCCGGGGTCGTCGACTCCCTCGTCTCGAAGCGGCCGACGGCGAGCGTGGCGAGATAGCTGGCCATCGGTTCGGCGACGTGCCAGTGGTAGGTGCTGGTGGCGCCCTCGGTCGTACGGGAGACCAGTTCGCCGTTGGAGACGGCCGTCAAGCCCTTGGGGACGGTGACCGTGATGTCGTACGTCGCCTTGTCGCTCGGGTGGTTGTTGCCGGGGAACCAGGCCATGGCACCGGCCGGTTCACCGAGCGCGACCGCCCCGCCCGCCGTCCTGAGCCAGCCCTCCTCCGAGCGGTCCGGGTCGGTGAGGGTCTCCGGCGAGCCGGAGTAGCGGACGACCGTGCGGAAGGTCCGGCCCTCGCGGAGCCGGTCCGCGATCCCGGCGTCGGGGCGCAGCGTCAGCTCGTGGCCGGCCCGGTTGACGGCGGCCGGGCGGCCCTCGACGGTCGCGGACCGCACGCCGAGCCCGGCGAAGTCCAGGTTGAAGGCGCTGAGGTCCTGGGTGGCCCGTGCGGTGATGGCGGCGGTGCCGCGCAGCCGGTGGGCGTCCGGGTCGACGTCGAGCACGAGATCGTAGTGCGTGACGTCATAGCCCCCGTTGCCGAGCTTCGGGAAGTACGGATCACGGAGGCCGGAGGCGCCGGGGGTGCCCTCGACCCCGCCGACGCCGGTGCAGCCGGTGACGGACACCAGAACCAGCAGCGCGAGGACGGCGGCCCGCACGGCGCGGCCGGTGGGAGGTGTGGTGGGGCTGGGGGCCGTGCGGGGTGTGCGGGCGGTACGGGGTGTGCAAGCGGTGCGGGGTGTGGGGGCTATGCGGGGTGTGCGAGGGGTGCGGGGTGCGCGGGCCCTGGGGGCCTTGTGGCCGGCGGGGGCCGCTGCGGGGCCCGTGCCCGGTGCCGGGCACGGGGCGCGCGGGGCGCGTGAGGCGCGTGAGGCGCGTGAGGCGCGCACTGTCCGACGTATGAGCCCGGCGCGACGCGCGAGCTCCGCGCGGCGTATGAGCCCGGCGCGACATGCACTCCCGGCCCGGCGCGCAAGCCCTGCGCGACGTGCGCGCGCCGTGCGGCGTACGCGTGCCACGCGACGCGCACGCATCCGTATGCGTACGGATGTTCGCTGATTCACACCCGCGATCCTAGGCCGGGTCCGGCACATCTCGCCCGCCACATCTCGCCGGTCATGCGACGCCGCACCACGCGACGGCGCGGGCGGACATGAGGCGGACACGAGGCGGACATGGGGCAGGCGCGGGTGAGGCGTGGGTGAGGAACGGACAAGAAACGGGCGAGGTGCGGGATGGCGGAGCACCCGGTGCGCGCGACCGCCGGGGTGACGTGAGTGACACGGGTGGCGGATACGGGGAGGCCATCGGGACCTCCACGGGGCGAGAGCCGCCGTCGGGGCGGGGAGCAGTCATCGGAGCGAAGGACCGCCGTCGAGGCGGGGAGCGGTCATCGGAGCGAGGGGCCGTCGCCGGCTCGGAGGACGGCGACGCCCAGGGGGCGGGAGCCAGCGTCCACCTCGGCCGGGGGCCGCTTCCCCGTGAGGTCGACGACGGTGAGGCCGTTCCCGTACCCGTCGCGGGTGAAGCCCTTGGTGACGTACGCCGTGCGGCCGTCTGCGGAGACCGCCACGTCCTCGTGCGGGCCGTCCAGCGGCACCACGCGCTCGGACCCGTCGGGGGCGCGAACGGTCAGGGACGGTCCCCTGTCCCCGGCGGCGACCGGGCCGGTGCCGACGACCAGCAGAGTGCCGTCGGGCGTGATCGTCGCGCCGTGCTGGTGGGTGTCGGCGGTCATCGGCTCGATCGTGGACCTTCCGCTGCGCGGGTCGAGGACGACGAGCCGCTCGCCCTCGAACGGCAGCAGCAGCCGGCCGTCGGCGGGGCGCACAACGGCGTAGTGCGGCTTCAGCCAGGAGCCGAGACCGCCCTCGGTGCCGTACGGGGCGACCTCGTACCGGCGGGTCCCGAGGGTCCGGGTGTCGACCGCCGTGACGTCGAAGGAGTCGTGGCCGGTGGCGTACACCTCGCCGCCGTCCGGCGAGACGTCCACGTCGAAGGGCCGACGGCCGACCCGGACCGCGGCGACGACCTCGCGGCGCGCCGTGTCGACGACCTCCAGCACGCCGTCGCCGCCGGGGACGTTGACGCCGACGTAGACCCGGCGGCCGTCCGGGGCCAGCGCGATCCCCATGCCGCCGCCCCGGTACTCGCCGGTCGTGACCGGGCCGGTCCGGGTCCGGTACGGGATACGGGCGAGGCGGGTGCGGTTCGCGGTGTCGACGACCGCGACCCCCTCGGCGGTCGCCACCCACGCCAGCCCGTCGTCACCGACGACGAGCCCGTACGGGACGGTGCCGACCCGGACCGAAGCGAGCGTGTGCCGGCGGCGCTCCGGATCCGGGTCGACGAACGTCACGGTGTCGGACCCGAAGTCCGTCACGAGAAGGGTGCCGTGCGGGGTCGCGGGGGACGGGGAGCGGGACGGGGACGAAGACGAAGACGAAGACGAAGACGGAGACGGAGACGGGGACGGGGACGGGGATTCGGAAGGGGCTGCTCCGGCCGATGCCTCGGCCCGTACGCCGGAGCGCGCGCCGGACTGTGCGCCGCTCTGCGTACCGGAGTGCGTACCGGCGCGCGTATCGGTCGCGCAGCTCGCGAACACGGCCGCCGCGGCGACGGCCACCGCCGCCCGACGCACATTCACCGCCCGGCGTCCGTCCACCGCCCGGCGTCCGTCCACCGCCCGGCGTCCGCTCACCGCCCGGCGTCCGCTCACCGCCCGACGCGCGTTCACCGCACGGGGCGCGTTCACCGCACGGGGCGCGTTCATCGTGCGGGACGCGTTCATCGTGTGGGACGCGTTCATCGTGTGGGACGCGGCCGCCGCGCGAAACGCGGCCGCCGGCCGGCGCGGCTTCATCGCGCGGCCCGTAGCAGTGCGGCGATCTCCGCGAAGCCCCGGCGCTCCGCGTGTTCCAGGGCCGTGACGCCGTCGCCGTCCGGGAGCCCCGGGTCCGCTCCGGCCGCCAGCAGGAGTTCGACGATCTCCTGGTGCGCCAGGCCTCCGTCGCCGAGGATCACGGCCTCCAGGAGGGCCGTCCAGCCGAGCCGGTTGACGTGGTCGACGTCGATGTCCGTGACCTGGATGAGTTCCCGCGCGTAGGCGACATGACCGCGCTCGCTCGCCGGGATGAGGGCGGTGCCGCCGAACCGGTTGGGAAGCGTCAGATCGGGACCGGCCGGCAGGAGGACACGCAGCATCCGGACGCTGCCGGTCACCCCGGTCGCGAGCCAGGGGCTGTCCTCGCGCCGGTCCTGGGCGTTCGGGTCCGCGCCCGCGTCGACCAGCAGTCGGGCGGCCTCGACATGATCTCCGTGAACGGCGAGGAGCAGCGGGGTGCGCAACTCCTCGTCGCGGCAGTCGACGCGGGCTCCGCTCTCGATCGCGGCCCGCACCCCGTCGGTGTCGCCGGTGCGTGCGGCGTCGAGCAGTTCGCGGTCGAGGGCGTTCATGTTCGTCTCTCTCCTGTTCGTCGATTCCCTGGCGCTTGCCGGGAGCCCGCGGTGCCGGAGCGAGCCCCCGTTGTCGAGAGGCCCTGGCGTCGGAGGGCGTTCCCGCTTTGCCGGATTGCCTCCACCGCCCGTGACGTTCCGCTTGTCCCGCGGGGCACCCGGCGAATCGTCCGGGGCATCTGGCGGATCACCTGGAAACACCGTCTCCGCACGCACTCCGGAAATCGCCGCCCCAGGCCCGCCCCAGGCCCGCCGCAAACCGACCGCGAGCCGGGCGCGAACCCGCCGCGGTCCGGACGCGGTCCGGGCGCGAGCCGAGCGCGAGCCGGACGCGAGCCGGGCGGCACGTCGGCCGGCAGTCGAACGGGTTACCGGGCGAGGGCGGCGACGCCGACGCCCGCGAACTTCTCGTCGAGGTCGCCGCTGGGGGCGCCGGCCACCCCGATGCCCGCCACCGGGGCGCCCTTGACCTGCACCGGGGCGCCGCCCGCGAGGAACAGGGTGCCCGGGATGTCCTTCAGGGTCGGGGCCTGCGCCAGGCGCTTGGCCAGCTCCGAGGTGGGCGCGTTCCAGGAGACGGCGGTGAAGGCCTTCTTCGCCGCGGCCTCGTACGACTGCGGGCCGGCCCCGTCGCCGCGCAGCGTGACGATGGTGTTGCCGTTGCGGTCGACGACGGCGACGGAGACCCGCTGGTTCTCCTTCTTCGCCGCGTCGAGGGCCGCCTGCGCGGCCTTGGTGGCGGCGGCCACGGTCAGGTGGGAGGTCTGCTGGAGGTTCCGGTTCGCCGTGTCGGCCTGAACGGTGGAGGCCGGGGCCGCGGCCGGGGCGGACGCGTTGGCGGACATGGCACCGAAGGTTCCGGCGCCGAGGGCGGCCACGGCGACGGCACCGGTCAGAACACGGGCGCGCAGCGACAGCTTCTTCTTCATGATGGACTCCTTCGACTTCGCCGCGTTCGACGACGGCGGGCGGGCGTCTCCCGCTCCGCCACCGATCCTCCGGCCGTTTCCGGGGCCGTACGGTCGGCGGACCGGCTCGACCCGGCTCGTGGAACGGCCGACGGCCCCATCGGCCGATCGGTTGATGCGGGCAGGGCCTTTCGGGGTGACCATGGGTGTGTCCGCGCAGGTCAGAAGCGATGATGACGACGGTGAGCAGCGAGGGGTACGAGGTGGAGGAACACCGGACCCGACCGGCGCCCGGTACCGGCGGCCCACGCGCCACCGCCCGTGCGGACGGCCCGGACGCCCCCCGCGCGGGCGGCTTCGGCGCCCCCGGCGCGTGCAGTCCCGGAGAACCCGACGCGTGCGGTCCCGGAGAACCCGACGCGGACGGCCTCGGCATATCCAGTGCGCACCGCGTGAACGTCCCCGACGACCACGACGCGCACCGCATGGGCGTCCCCGGCGCGCACGGCGCGCACTGCACGGGCGTCCCCGGCGCGCACGGCGCGCACCGCATGAACATCCCCGACGCATACGGCCTCGGCGAGCCCCATGCCCGCCGGCTGACGCTCCTGATGCACGCCGCGTTCTTCCTGCTGCTCGCCGCCTCGCTGACCCGTTTCCTGTTGCGGCATCCCGGCGAGGCCCGCGCCCCGTGGATCATCGCGCTGTCCGTGGCCCTGGCCGCGCTGTACGTGCTGGGACCGGTGCTCGGTTCGCGTCCGACACCGCGCAACCTGGTGTGGCTGGGGGCGCTGGTCACCGTGTGGCTGGTGGTGGTCGTCCTCGCGCCGAGCTTCGCGTGGTGCGCGGTACCGCTGTTCTACACCGGGCTGCGCATCCTTCCGCCGCGCGCCGCGTTCTCGCTGGTCGCCCTGCTCACCGTGCTCGTCGTCGCCGCGCAGCTGCGGCTGGCCGGCGGCTTCGACCCGTACCTGGTGCTGGCCCCGCCCGCCGTGGCCGCCGTCGCGACCGCGGTGTTCGTCCATATGAGGCGCCAGACCGAATACCAGCGCGCGCTGTCCGAACAACAACGGGAACTGATCGACGCCCTGCTGCGCACCCGTCGCGAACTCGCCGCCACCGAGCGCCGCGAGGGCACCCTCGCGGAACGCCAGCGGCTCGCCATGGAGATCCACGACACCCTCGCCCAGGGCCTGTCCAGCCAGCAGATGCTCTTGCAGGCCGCCGAGCGCGTCTGGGACGCCGACCCGGAGACCGCCCGTCGCCATGTCCGTACGGCGACGACCATCGCCGGACGCGACCTCGCCGAGGCCCGCCGCTTCGTCCACGACCTGGCACCGGCCGACCTCGCGGAGGGCGGCGGTCTGGAAGCCGCCCTGCGCGCACTGGCCGCCCGCGAGACGGCACAGGCCCAGGGGCGGCTCACCGTCCACTGCCATGTGGAGGGCGAACGGCACGCCGCGCTGCCCGACCGGCTGCAGTCCGCACTGCTGCGGATCGCCCAGGGGGCGCTGGCCAATGTGCGGGAGCACGCGCACGCCACGGAGGCGCGGCTGACCCTCACCCATCTCGACGACCGGATCGTGCTGGACGTGGCCGACGACGGTCAGGGCTTCAGCCCGGCCGGGCACACCGCGGCCACCGGGGGCGTACGCGGTCACGGGCTGCCCGCGATGCGCGCCCGGCTGCGGCAGCTCGGCGGGACGCTGACGATCGAGTCGGCGCCCGGCGAGGGCACGGTGCTGTCCGCCGCCGTCCCGTTCCCCTCCCCCTCCCCCTTCCCGGACGCAGCATCCGCAGCCGCCCCGGGCCTCGCCCCTTCCTCTTCCCCTCCCCCTTCTTCTCCCTCCCTCTCCCCCTCCTCCGCCCCGGAGGACCCCGCATGACGGCGACGCCGCCCGTACGCATCCTGCTCTGCGACGACCATGCGGTGGTACGCGCCGGACTGCTCGCCCTCCTCGGGAGCGAACCGGACATCGAGGTGGTCGGCGAGGCGGGCAGCGGCGAGGAGGCCGTCGCCCTGGCCGACAAGCTCACCCCCGACGTGGTGCTGATGGACCTTCAGCTGGGCCGGGGCATCGACGGGGCGGAAGCCACCCGCCGCATCGCCGCCACGGGCGTCCGCGTCCTCGTCCTCACCACGTACGACACGGACGCCGACATCACCCGGGCCATCGAGGCGGGCGCCACCGGCTACCTGCTGAAGGCGGAACGCCCGGAGGAACTCTTCGCCGCGATCCGCTCGGCCGCCCAGGGCCGCACCACGCTCTCCCCGCCCGTGGCCGACCGGGTCATGGCCCGGATGCGCCGGCCCCGGCCCACGCTCACCGGCCGAGAACTCGACATCTTGGCCCAGCTCTCCCAGGGCCTCGGCAACCGGGACATCGCCCGCGCCCTGTTCATCAGCGAGGCCACGGTCAAGACCCACCTCGGCCGCATCTACGACAAACTCGGCGTCGACACCCGGGCGGGCGCCGTGGCCGTCGCGAAGGAACAGCGGCTACTGCCGTAACCCCCGCTCCTTCGCGACCCCCTCCTCGCGCCCCTCTTCACGTCCTTCTACACGTTCACGTCCTTCTACACGCCCCTCGTCGCGGAAACTCTCGGCGACGATGCCGCGGAAATGGCTGAGACTCGTGCTCATCAGATCCCTCCAGATCTTGCGGGCTCGCGTGTCTCCGAGACCGGCCTCGGTGAATTCGGCGAAGACCGCCGCAGCATCGGCATCCGTGGCCCTGAGCGCCACAGCCAGGGGCTTCAAAAATATGCTTCTGGCACGTGCCGAAAGACATTTTCCCCTTAAATCGCCTGATCGAAGGAGTTCGACGCCGCGACATTGACGGGGCCGACGGCATGACACCATCGAACCGTGCTCGACATCGGCTACTCCCTCTCCCGGCGCTTCCCCGACCCTCCGCAGACCGACTACCGCCACGCGGACGTCCACGCCCTGCGGCATGACCTGTTCTCCGGGGACGTCTATCTCGCGGACACCGAGGCGGACCGCGAACTGTCCACAGCCTGGGGATGGGTGCCGGTGCTCGACTTCGCATGGGCCCTGTGCGACATCGTCGAGCAGATCGACCAGGACCCGCGCGGCAGCCGCTCGCACGAGCGGCAGTACGCCGAGCTGGACTTCACGGAGTCGTCCGACCGGATGTTCTTCGAGCGCCGCTTCGGCTGGGTGGACGTCGAGGCCGACTGGATGCCCGGCGACGAGCCCCCGCTCACCTTCGGCCACGCGGTACTGCGCCGCGAGGCCCGCGATTTCCTGCACGATCTGATCGCGGACCTCTGCGACATGCACGAGGGCCTCGCGGACAACCCGGCGATCTGGGACCTCCAGGCCCGCTTCCCCAGGATCTGACCCCCGGGCCCGCCCCCGGCTCCGCCCCCCCCCACCGCCGCCTCGCCCATACGGTCCGGACTCGTCCGGACGCGTCCAGATCGTTCGCTCTCCGGACCGTTGGCTTCCCGCACCGTCCGTTCTCCGGACCGTTCGCTCTCCGGGCCGTTCGCCCGGCCCGCCTACGCCTCCACGCGCACCCCGATCTGCGCCGCGAACGCCGGCGCCAGGTCCATCAGCTGCGCCGGGCTGATCACCGCTCCCGCCAGCCGCTCCACGCCCCGGGCGATGTCCAGTTCCGCAGCCGTCCGCAGGTCCACCGACTCCATCCGTACGGAGCTGAAGTCGGCCCGTCTCAGCACGCAGTCACGGAACTCCACCCGTACGAGGTGTGCGTCCCCGAAATCCGGCTCGGACAGCACGCAGCCCTCGAAGACCACGTCCTTCAGCCGCGCCTTCCGCAGATTCAGGTAGTCGATCTTCCCGCCGCGCACCAGCACCCGCTCCAGCGCGGCGCCGTGCAGCTGCACCCCGCCGAGCCGGGCGTCCGTCACCTCCACGTCCCGCAGCGACGCGCCCGCGAGGTCGGTGCCCACGCCCCGGACGCCCGTCAGCACCGAGTCGATGAAACGGGCCCGGGCCAGGCCCGCGCCGTCCAGCGCGCAGCCGTCCAGGGCGCAGTCCATGAACCGCGCGCCCGGACCCGACTGGTCCGCGAGGTCCGTCCCGTCGAAGCGGAGACCGTCGTAGTCGCCGTCCGGCTCCAGCCCCTTCCCGTCGAACGGAACCAGCGGCGGAAGCCGTACCTCCGGACGTCGGGCGGCCGCGACGGCCCCCTTCTTCGTGTTGCCTCGTGCCATGCCCCCATCGTGGACCACCCCACTGACAGTCGCGGGCCCGCCCTGAGGCGCCCCAGGTCAGGGACCGGACGACACGGGACCGGAAGCGCCCCTACCGGGCGGCGCCGAGCTCGGCGAGCGCCTCGTCCGTCAGCCGGTACACCGTCCACTCGTCCTGCGGCCGCGCGCCCAGCGACTCGTAGAAGGCGATGGACGGGGCGTTCCAGTCCAGCACCGACCACTCCAGACGCCCGTAGCCGCGCTCCACGCAGATCCGCGCCAGCTCCGTCAGCAGCGCCTTCCCGTGCCCGCCGCCCCGCCGCTCCGGCCGTACGTACAGGTCCTCCAGGTAGATGCCGCTCACCCCGCGCCAGGTGGAGAAGTTCAGGAACCACAGCGCGAATCCCACCGCCTCGCCATCCTCGTCCGACTCCGCGACATGCGCGTAGGCGGCGGGCCGCTCGCCGAACAGCGCCTCGTGCAGCTGCTCCTCGGTGGCCTTCGCCTCGTGCAGGACCTTCTCGTAGTCGGCCAGTTCGCGGATCATGGCGTGGATGACGGGGACGTCGTCAGGTGTCGCGGTACGAATCATGAGGGCAGCGTAAGCACGACCGGGGACACCGCCATCCCGCGCCCCCCGCACGCCCCCTCCCCGCCGCGGGGACTCGTCAGGTGCGCCCCAGCAGCAGCCGCGCGATCTCGGCCTGTTCCGGCTCCAGCCGCCGTTCCCCGTCCGAGACGGCCCACAGTCCGTTCTGCAGCAGCCGCCCCAGGGTCCAGGCCCGCGCCCGCGCCCGGTCCAGGCCCAGCGTCTCCGTCAGCAGATCGAACCGCCAGCGCACCGACGCCGCGTCGGAGGGGGCCCCTCCCTGTCCCTCCAGGGCTTGGGGGCGGTTGACCAGCGCCGGAAGCAGCTCGAACCCCGGATCACCGATCAACGGCTTCGGATCGATCGCCACCCAGCGGTGAGTCTTCTCCCGGGGACCACCCGCCGCCCGACGATCATCCGTCGCCCGACGGCCATCGGCCGCTGTCCTCCGGCCGCCGCCCGCCTCGTCCATCTCCCCCGCCTCGCCCGCCTCGCCCGCCTCGCCCGCCTCGCCCGCCTCGCCCGCCTCGCCCGCCAGGACGTTCCCGTAGTGCAGGTCCCAGTGCAGCAGCCGGTCCCCGGGCTCCCCCGCGACCTCCCGCACCGCTGCCGCGCAGTCCGCCAGCAGCCGCCGCTCCCCCGCGTCCGCCAGCGCCGCCGCCGCGCCCGGCGCCTCCTCCAGCATCCGCGCCGCGACATCCCCGAGCCGCCGCAGCCCGCACCCCGGCGGCGCAGGCACGGACGACAACCGGGCCAGCAGCCCGGCCAGCACCCGGACCGCCTCCCGCGCATCCGGCAGGGCGGTCAGCGGACGCCCGGCGTCCAGCCGTTCCAGCAGCATCGTCCCCGTCGCCGGGTCGTGGTCCAGCAGTTCCACGGCCCCCGCGCCCGCCTCGGCCCACGCCCGCAGCGCGACCGGTTCCCCCGCCGTCTCCTCGTCCACCGGCTGGAGCTTCAGCACCGCCCGCCGGCCGTCCGCCTCCCGCACCACCGGAAGCACCAGCGCGCACACCCCGTGGCGCGCCGCGCCGTCCCGCCGCAGCCCCCACCGTTCCAGGAACCCGACGGCCCGTTCCGGCAGCGCCGCGAGGAAGGCCCGCCCGGCATCCCCGTTGTACTTGGACTGGGTGGCGATCAGTTCGTCCGGGATGTCGATCACGCCGACAATCGTAGAACCGTGCGTCAATCGGATATGGCCCCGAGCAGCCCCGCCCCGCCCACCCGGCCACGCCCCACCGCCCCCGCCTCGTGGCTCCGCGCCGCGGGCCCCTGGCTCCGCCGCGCCGGGGCCTGGATCCGCAGTGCCCCCGGCACCTATCTCTGGCTGACCGCGCTCTTCGTCACCACCGTGATCGTGCACCAGATGTCACCGCGCTTCGAAGCGGACTTCCTGCGCCAGCGGTCCACCAACATCCACGAGCTCTCCGAAGACCCCGTGCGCGTGCTGATCGCCAGCGCCTTCTGGATCGACAACGGGCTGTGGGCCCCGTACGCCGTCCTCTACACCGTCTTCCACGCCCCCGCCGAACGCTGGCTCGGCACCCTGCGCTGGCTCGCCGTCGCCATCGCCGCCCATGTCCTGGCCACGCTCGTCAGCGAGGGCGTACTGGCCTGGGCGATCCGGCACGGACACGTGCCGCCGGCCGCTGCCAACACCCTCGACGTCGGCGTCAGTTACGCGCTCGCGGGCGTCGTGGCCGTTCTCACCTACCGCGTCCCGCCGCCCTGGCGGCACGTGTACCTCTTCGCCGTCGTCGTCTTCTACGGCGTCCCGCTCATCACCGGCCGCAGCTTCACCGACCTCGGCCACTTCACCGCCGTGCTCATCGGCCTCGCCTGCTACCCGCTGACCAGGGCCCGGCACGGGACGAACCACCCGGCGACCCGGCCCCGGCACGGGACGAGAACCCCCCGCGCGCAGTAACGTCCGCCCGGAGAAAACCGCAGAAAACACCGGACGGCCGCCTTCCCCCGGGCCCGGCGGCCGCGCCACCCCACCACAGGTCTTCACCGCGGGCCTTCACACGCGGGCCTTGACACACAAGTCTTCACACAGGTCTTCACACACAGGTCTTCACACCGGACGAAGCAGGGACAGCATGAGCACCGTCAGCACCGTCAACGGCGGCATATCCTTCTGGTACGCGGACCGGGGCACCCCCGTCGCCCGCGAACCCCTGCCCGGCGACGGCAGCGCCGACGTCTGCATCGTGGGCGGCGGCTACACCGGGCTCTGGACCGCGTACTACCTCAAGAAGGCGGTCCCCTTCCTCAACATCACCGTCCTCGAAGCCCGGTTCTGCGGCTACGGCGCCTCCGGGCGCAACGGCGGCTGGCTCTACAACGGCATCGCCGGGCGCGACCGTTACGCGAAGCTCCATGGCCACGAGGCAGCCGTCCGGCTCCAGCAGGCGATGAACGGCACCGTCGACGAGGTCGTGCGCGTCGCCGCCGAGGAGGGCATCGACGCCGACATCCACCAGGGAGGGGTCCTCGAAGTCGCCTACACGCCGGCCCAGTTGGCACGACTGAAGGACTTCCACTCCGCGGAGACCGCCTTCGGTGAGACGGACCGCGTGCTGCGCGGCGCCCGCGAGACCGCCGAACGCGTCAACGTCACCGGAGCCGTCGGCTCCACCTGGACCCCGCACGGGGCCCGACTGCACCCGGTCAAGCTCGTCACGGGCCTGGCGGCGGCCGTCGAGGCGCTCGGCGTCACGATCCACGAGTCGACGCCGGTCACCGCCATCGAGCCCAAGCACGCCCGCACCCCGTACGGCACCGTCCGCGCCCCGTACATCCTGCGCTGCACCGAGGGCTTCACCGCGAAGCTCAAGGGCCACAGACGCACCTGGCTCCCCATGAACTCGTCCATGATCGCCACCGAGCCGCTGCCGCGGTCCGTCTGGGACGCCATCGGCTGGGAGGGCCGCGAGACCCTCGGCGATCTGGCCCACGCCTATATGTACGCCCAGCGCACCGCCGACGACCGCATCGCGCTCGGCGGGCGCGGCGTCCCGTACCGCTACGGCTCGGCCACCGACAACGACGGCCGCACCCAGGCCGCCACCATCGAGGCGCTCCGCGACATCCTCGTCCGGCTCTTCCCGGTCACCGCGGGCGTCCGCATCGACCACGCCTGGTCCGGCGTCCTCGGCGTGCCCCGCGACTGGTGCGCCACCGTCACCCTGGACCGTTCCACCGGTCTCGGCTGGGCGGGCGGTTACGTCGGCTCCGGCGTCGCCACCGCCAACCTCGCCGCGCGCACCCTGCGCGACCTGATCCAGCAGGACTCCGGCCAGTCCGGCCCGACGGAGCTGACCACGCTGCCGTGGGTCGGCCACAAGGTCCGCAAGTGGGAGCCCGAACCCTTCCGCTGGCTCGGCGTGCACAGCATGTACGCCGCCTACCGTGCCGCCGACCGCCGCGAACTCGCCTCGTCCCGAGCGGACACCGACCCCGTGGCGAAGGCCGCCGACCGACTGGCCGGCCGGCACTGACGACGGGCCGGACGGCGCCGGGGCGGGTGCCAGGCGAGCACCGGGGCGGGCGGCCAGGCGGGCGCCGGGGCGCCCGTACGGGGAGGCGCGCGCCGTCGCGCGCGGCGCGGGTCGCACGCGAAGCGCCCGTACGGAGGCACGCGCACGCCGTCCGCAGGTCGCACGTGAAGCGCCCGCGCGCCCGCATCACGCGTGCGGCGGCCGCGCGGAGTGCCAGTGGGCGGTGGCGTCGATGTTGCCGGTGGCGCTGCGGGCGGCGCGCTCGGCGTCGCCGGCGCGGAGCGCGTCCAGCAGGTCTTCATGGCCTCGGGGGTCCGCGCCCTCGAACCCGTCCTCCGACCAGTGCGCGGCCATCGAGCGGTACAGGGACGGGCCGAGGGCGTCGTAGAGATCGCTCAGAAGGGCGTTGCCCGAGGCGTCGGCGACGGCCTGGTGGAAGGAGCGGTCGGCCTCGATCCACGCCTCGCGGTCGCCCCGCCGCCAGGCGTCGGCACGCCGGACGAGCAGGGCCGCCAGATCGCCGAGCCGCTCCGGGGTGATGCGGTCCGCGGCCAGGCGGGCGGCCTGCGCGTCCAGGGCCTGACGCACTTCGAGGACATCGCCCAGTCCGCTGTCGAGCCGCTGGACCGCGCCGGAGAGTTCGCTGGTGGCACGCACATAGGTGCCGTCGCCCTGCCGGACCTGGAGCAGCCCGGCATGGGCCAGAGCCCGGACGGCCTCGCGCAGGGTGCCGCGGGCCACCCCGAGCTGCTCGATGAGCACGGGTTCGGCCGGGATCCGGGAGCCGACCGGCCAGCGCCCGGACGTGATCTCGTCCCGCAGACTCGCGATCACGTCGTCGACCAGCGCGGTACGACGGGCCGAGGCCAGGGCCATGACGACTCCCCTCACAGGTCGGTATCCGGACCGCTGCCGACGTACAGACGCACATGCGCACATGCGCACGGACACATGGACGCACGCATGGACTCGTGGACGCATGGGGCGCACTGCCTCATGGGCCGGGAGAGCAGCGTACCTCTGATCATTGGACATCAAAGGTCAGACGTCTTACGTTTGATGAATGTCTCTGACCCGTAGCTCCGCCGAACGCGCCCGTTCGCTCTCCCCCCGTGCCCGCGGCGCCTGGCTCACCGGCCTCGGCATCGTGCTGATCGCCTTCAATCTCCGGCTGAGCATCAGCAGCGCGTCGGCACTGCTGGAGCCGCTGCGGGAACGGGCGGGGTTCGGCCCGGTGACGGCCGCGCTGGTGCCGACGCTGCCGACCCTCTGCTTCGCGGCGGTGGGGGCCTGCGGCGCCATGCTGGCCCGGCGCCTGGGTGTCGAGCGGGCCGTCCTGCTGGCATTGACGGCGCTGTGCGCGGGCGTGGCCGTACGCGCGGCGCCCGGCACGACGGCGCTGCTGGGCGGGACGCTGCTCGGCGCGGCCGGGCTGGCGCTGTGCAACGTGCTGCTCCCCGCCGTCGTCAGGGCGCGCTTCCCGCACCGCGTCGCCCTGCTGACCGGGCTGTACACCACCACGATGGCCCTCGGCTCGGCGGTGGCCGCCGCGGCCGCGGTCCCGGTCGCCGACCTCGTGGGCGGGCCGGCGCCGGGGCTGGCGGTCTGGGCGCTGCCCGCCCTGCTCGCGCTCGCGGTGTGGGCCGTGGCGGGCCGCGGAGCGCGGGAGTCCACGGCGCACGGGGCGGCCGACGCCGGGGACGTCTCGGCCTGGAGCATGGGGCGGACCAGGTTCGGGCTGCTGGTCACGGCGTTCTTCGCACTGCAGTCGCTGAGCAGTTACGCGGTGATCGGCTGGCTGCCCAGCATGCTCACCGACCGGGGGATGTCGTCCGCGCAGGCCGGCAGCCTGCTGGGCCTGACCCTGCTCGTGGGCATCCCCTCGACGTTCGCGCTGATGCCGCTGACCAAGGGGCCCGGGCGGTTGCGGACGGCGTTCGTCGTCGTCGGAGCCGCCCTCGTGGCCGGATACCTCGGTCTGCTGTGCGCGCCGCTCGCCCTGCCCGCGCTCTGGGCCGTACTGACCGGCCTCGGTCTGGGGGCGTTCCCGCTGGTCCTGGCCATCATCGGGACCAGCGGGCGCAGCGCGCGGGAGACGGCGGCGCTGTCGACGTTCGCGCAGAGCACCGGCTATCTGGTGGCCTCGGCCGGCCCGTTCTGCGTCGGGCTGCTGCGCTCGGCCACTGGTGGCTGGGATCTTCCGCTCGCCCTGCTGATCGCGCTCGCCGTTCTCCAACTCGCCGTCGGGCTGTCCCTGACCACTTCCCGGGCGCGCGACTGAGCCCGGTACGGACCCGGGCCCGGGGCCGAGCCCCGTACGGGCCCGGTCCTACCGCCGAGCCCCGTACGGGCCCGGTCCTACCGCCGAGCCCCGTACGAGCCCGGTCCTACCGCCGAGCCCGGGGCCGAGCCCGGTACGGACCCGGGCGTACGGCCGAGCCCGTGTCGCGGGCGCGACTGAGCCCGGCCCGGGTCAGGCGCCCCGATCACAGGCCGTCGGCCCGGTCGGCCAGCACTTGCCTGATCACATGGCGGGACCGCGCCGCGACCCTGGGGTTCGTACGCCAGTAGTAGGGCAACTGGATCAGCGCGACGGACAGCGCCCAGCCACGCCCCCGCCGCCAGGTCGCGGCGTCGACCGCGAGGGCCTCGCGGAAGACCTCCCGCTCGGCAGCGGAGAAGATCTCCCAGGCGGCAAGCAGATCGCAGGCGGGGTCGCCGACTCCAAGGCCGCCGAAGTCGATGACCGCGCTCAGCCCCGAACGCCCGAAAAGCAGGTTCCCGGACGAGAGATCGCCGTGGATCCAGACGCCCGGCCCGCCCCATTCCGGCGCCCGAAGCGCCGACTCCCAGGCCTCGGTCAACGCGTCCGCCGCCAAGGCCAACGGCTCGGACGCGCCGACACCGACGCCATCACCAGCACCGTCACCGGAACCACCACCGGAACCGGATCCACCACCGGAACCGGATCCACCACCAGAACCGGAACCGGAACCGGAACCGGACCCGGTCCCAGCCCCAGCCCCACCACCGTCACCACCGCCACCGCCACCGCCACCGCCACCAACCGTCCCCAGCGCCGCGATCGCCTCGCGGGTCGCGACGTCCCGGGCGGCCAACGGCACCCCCCGGAAGAAGTTGTGGTCGCCCGGGGGCGGCCCATCGGCGGCGTCGATCGCGTGCAGGGCGGTGATGAATCCGGCCAACTGGACGGCGGTACGGCGCGGGTCGACCGCGTACGCGGTGTTCTCGCCGGTCTCACCGTCCAGCCACGGATACACCGACCAGGCCCAGGGATAGCCCTTGCCGGGAGCCCCCTTGCCCAGCGGCTCGGGGACGGGCAGCGGCAGCGAAGGGGCCAGCTCCGGCAGCCACCGCTGCTCCTTGCCGACCTGCCGGGCCGCGCCGGGGATACGGGGTAGTCGTACGACCTTGTCCTCACCGAGCCGGTACATCGCGTTGTCCGTCCCCGACGAGGCCACGTACTCGAGCGCGAGCCCCGCCCACTGCGGAAACTGCGCGCGGATCAGCCTTCCGACGAGCGGGGCGTCGATATCCGCTTCATCGGCGTGCATCTTTCCGGCGACCACGAAAGACCTCTCATCAGCGTACGGAACGCATTTCGTACGCGCCTCGGGGAACCTGCGGCTCCACGCGCATCGCCCACGCATCGCCGCAGGGCGTCCCGGCCCACCATCCCGGCCCTCCGCGCACCCCACAACCGATTTACCCGCCCGCTCCCCGCTCGCCGCCGGTCCGGACACGACGCGAGGCCGGACCACCGGATCCGGCCTCGCGTCCTGACGTCACGTCAGCTCAGTGCCCTGTCCTGCCTCGTCACGCCTTGGTGGTGCAGATCGCGTTGTACGGCCGGCCGGGGCTCGGGAACAGCTCGATGGGGTGATCGGCGCCCGACGGGCACTCCTCGGCCGTCTTCGTCAGCGCGAGCACCTTGAAGACATCGGCGCCCCCCTTGCCGCAGGGCACCTCCTTGGCCTCGCCGTCGACGCAGTCCCCCTTCACCAACTGGCCGCCGCCCGCCCCCGCGTCACCGGGGTGGTCGCCGGACAGGTTCCGCCCGCAGACGGTCTTGCTGGGAATGCCGGCGCTGGACTTGCTCGAACCGAAGGAGATCTTCACGGAGATGATCACGTCCGTGCCGGCCGGGCACTGGATCGAGTCGGCGAAGATGGCGCCGTCCTTGATCTCAAGGGCCTTGATCGTCGCCTTGGAGTCGCCGCAGTCCACAGCCTGGTAGGCGTCCTTCCCCTCCTTCTCGTCGGGCCCGGCGCAGTCACCGACCTTCCACTCCTTGGTCGCGTGGCCCCCGTCCGAGGCGGCGCTCTTCAGGTCCTCCTTGTTGCAAGCCGTACCGGCTCCCAGGACGAGCGCGACGAGCAACGCCGCCTTTGAGCAGTCCAGGAGAACCTTGCGAGAATCGCGCCGCCGTACGGAGACGCCCTCTCCCGGTCCGCTGCTCAGGGGTCGCGTGCTGTCGTGAACTCTCATGCCGCTCCTCGGGTTGGGAAATGCGGCCTGCCCGCATGGCACTTGTCATGACCCGTGCGGCGGCTCGCGCGCGTGAGGACGACAGGAGGGCCCGTCGCGGTTCCTGGATGACGAGCGGAAAACGCGAGCAAAAAGCGAAGAAAGAAAGGAGGTAAGAAGGGAACGGAAGCGAAGCGAAGAAGATGCGACGCAGAGGAACCGAGGGGGACGCATGACGACTTGGGGTCTGGTCATGGAGATGACCAGGGGCGGCGGCGAACGCAAGCACACCGAGGCGTACGTGGTGGCGCATGTGGACGGGACCCGCGAAGAGGCCCTGCTGGAGCTGGAACGCCGGGCGCGGGACCATACGCCGGAACACCCCTGGAGCCAGAAGCGGCGTCGGCTCCTGCGGACGGGCGACGGCTTCCTCCTGGTCGTCGACGGCGCCTGGCAGTCGTTCAGCACCCGCTTCACGGTCGCGGAGCTCCTGGAGGACAGCGCCGCCCCCGAGCCGGAACCGGAACCCGAACCGGAACCCAATCCGGAACCCGAACCGGGACCGGGACCGGGACTGGGACTGGGACTGGGACAACAGCAGGACTCGGGACCGGAACCGGAAACCGGGCACGAGCCCCCGGCCCCCGCACCGCCGAGCACCGACCAGGACCGGCCGGAACGGTGGTTGAAGCTCCCCGCCAAGCGGCACGCGGAGCAGCAGGCGGAGCCTCCCGAGGAACAGCGGACGGAGCGGTACGCGGACGGCGTGCCCGTGCGTCCGGCCTGGCTGGGCCGCGCCGACCTCCCCTGACCCTCCCCCAGCCTCCCTGGCCTCCCTGGCCTCCGTCGCCCCGTACCACCCGCCCGGACGCCGCCTCCCGTACCGCCCGCCCGCCCGGACACCGACTCCGACCCGCCGCCCCACGTCACCGCAACGCATCACGCATCACCCCCGCACCACCACACCGCCATGCCCCGATCGGCCGCACCAGAACCCCGCCACACTGCCGAGCACGGCGACGCGGCCGAAGATGTGGAGGAGGCGCACGCCGGGCGCGTGCGCCGGGCGTGCCGGTGCCGCCGGTGTCACCGGTCCAGGAGGCGGTCATGGAGTTCGACGTGACGGTGGAGATCCCCCGGGGATCCCGCAACAAGTACGAGATGGACCACGAGCTGCACCGCATCCGCCTGGACCGGATGCTGTTCACGTCCACCAAGTACCCGGCGGACTACGGCTACATCGAAGGAACGCTGGGCCGCGACGGAGACCCGCTCGACGCCCTCGTACTGGTCGGCGACCCCACGTTCCCCGGCTGCACCATCGAGTGCCGGGCCGTCGGCATGTTCATCATGAGGGACGAGAAAGGGCCCGACGAGAAGGTCCTCTGCGTGCCCGCCCACGATCCGCGCTACGCGACCGTCCAGGACATCGACGACATCCCCGCCTTCGACACCCTGGAGATCACCCACTTCTTCGAGGTCTACAAGGACCTGGAGCCCGGCAAGTCCGTCGAAGGGTCCCATTGGGAGGGACGGGACTCGGCGTACGCGGAGATCGAGGCATCACGCGAACGCGCCCGGGGCGGCCCCACCCGG
This sequence comes from Streptomyces tyrfis, assembly GCF_037034285.1. Classification (NCBI taxonomy): domain Bacteria; kingdom Bacillati; phylum Actinomycetota; class Actinomycetes; order Kitasatosporales; family Streptomycetaceae; genus Streptomyces; species Streptomyces tyrfis. Next base: position 63,006 of record NZ_JBAGJZ010000011.1, read on the forward strand.
CCCGGGTGAAGACGCGTCACCGAGTGGACGACGCGTCACCGAGTAACAGCACGGCACGGCCTGGCCCCGAGTGACGCCTCGACCGGACGTGCGTCGCCGGGCGGACCGCGCGTCGCCCGTCCTCACCGCCCCGGGACGGGTCCCCGGGGGACGACGAAGTCGGCGAGCACCGCCGCCCCGGGCACGAGCCCGTCCCAGGCGCCCGGCAGCGCCAGAACCGCGAACGCGGAGGTCGGGAACTTGGTACGGACCCGGGCCAGCGCCTCCTCGTCCCCACCGCCCGCCAGGGACAGGACCAGCTCCTGCACCCCGGGCTGATGCCCGACCAGCAACACCGTCCGGCACCGGCCCCGGGAACGGCCCTCGCCTCCACCCCCGCCCCGGCCCTCGCCTCCGCCTCCGCCTCCGCCACGAGCGACGAGCGCACCGGCCCCCGCTCCCGGTCCGACGGCGTCGCGTACGGCCCCGAGCAGGGCGGGCGCGCTCGCCTCGTACACCCGGGGCTCGAAGACCACCTCCGGACCCGCCGCCGCAGGACGCCCCACCTCCGGACACACCGCTTCCGGCACCCCCGCCTCCCGCAGCGCCCCGACCGGTTCCGACGGCACCGCTGCCGCTCCCCGGACGAGCAGCTCCGCGGCGGCCAGGTCCCAGGTCTCCCGGGTGCGCCGGGCGGTCGAGCAGACGACCAGGTCGGGGGTGTAACCCGCCTCGTACAGTCGGCGTCCGGCCGCCGGGGCGTCCCGCCGGCCCCGGCCCGCGAGCGGGCGTTCATGATCGGGAACGCCCTCGGGCCAGGCCGACTTGGCGTGCCTCAGCACGATCAGCCGCCGCTCGCCTTCGAAGGCCCCGGCCCCCGACGCCCCGGCCTCCCCCGACGCCATGGCCGCCCCCGACGCCCCGACCTTCCTCGACGTCCCTCCTGCCGCCCCGTTCACTCCAGGCACCCCGTCAGCCGTAGGTAGGCGTGATGCGCGTCCGACACCAGCTGATCGGCCTCCCTGCGGCTGCCGCACCCCGTCACCCGGTACCGCGTGTCGGGCGAGAGCCGCCCGAGCGCCGTCGCCCACGCGGCGGGTTCCGCGTGCCAGCGCTCCAGGTCCGTGGTGTCGACGAGGTCGACGAAGGGTTCGGCCTCGGCGACGCACACCACTTCGTCCACGTCGCGCCGGCCGTCGTTCAGATGCAGCAACGCCACCGGCCAGGCCGCCACCTCGTCGCCCGACCGGGCCGGTTCGCGCATCAGGACCAGCGAGCGCACGGACCGGCCGTCCGCATCCAGAGTGTCCTCGACGCACCCCTGGCCCACCGGCCAGCCGCCGAGTCCTTCCCCCGCGTCCCCCACATCCCGCGCGTCCGCCCCTTCCGGCGCGGTCGAGGCGGCCGACACCCCGGACACCCCGGACACACCTGACGAACTGTGCCCCTCGCGCCCCGCGCGGTCCCGCTTCCCGATGGAGGACCCGACGGTCGACTCGACCTCGACGGTGATCCGTGACATCCCTCGCCACCTCCCGCGACGCCGGGCGACTGGCTCGCGGGACTCCGTCGGCCCCGTACCGGCGCGATCAACGGCGAGCCTCGTCACCGGACGAGTTCCAGTGTCCCGCGCGGGTGCGAACGCAACAACCACCGCGCCCGCCCGGACCGTACCCACCCGGACACCGTCCCCGTCCCCGCCCCGCCCCGCGCAACCACTCGGCAGGAGAGCCGCAGCGCCACCCGGTAGGCTGGTTCGAGCGGTGTTCCCCTTCTCATGGATCGCCGCACGGCGGTGGGGCCCGCCGTACCCGAACCGCGGCGACGAAGCCGCCAACGGTCCCTACTTGCGACGCGCGCACCGTACGTTCCGTGCCCGGCGAGTAGGAGTCATGCGTGGAAGAGCCCCGGACCCCGATGCTGAACGAACCCGTCGACCCCGACGTCGATCTCCGCGTACCCGGACGGGGCAAGGACCCGCGGCTGCGGCAGGGCCCCGTGATCGCCGCCGTGGCGGTCGGCGGCGCGGTGGGGGCCGCGGCGCGGTACGGCGCTTCGCTGCTGTGGCCCACGGCGGCCGGCGCCTTCCCGTGGACGATCCTGACCGTGAACGCCGTCGGCTGCGCGGTGATCGGCGTCTTCATGGTGGTGATCACCGACGTCTGGGCGGCCCACCGGCTGGTACGGCCCTTCTTCGGCACCGGAGTCCTCGGCGGCTTCACCACCTTCTCCACCTACGCCGTCGACGTCCAGCGCCTGGTCGACGGCCGGGAGGTCCGCACCGGCCTGGCCTATCTGGCCCTCACCCCGGTCGTCGCCCTGACCGCCGTCTGGATCGCGGTCGCCCTGACGCGCCGTGTCATCTCCTGGAGGCAGTCATGAGGTCCTGGAGGCAGTCATGAGGCTCACCGGTTCCGCGCTGCGCGTCACCGTCTTCGTCGGCGAGGCGGACATGTGGCATCACAAGCCCGTGTACACCGAGATCGTCCACCGCGCCCGCAGCGCCGGGCTGGCCGGCGCCTCCGTCTTCCGGGGCATCGAGGGGTTCGGAGCCTCCTCCCTGATCCACACGGTCCGGCTGCTGTCCCTGAGCGAGGACCTGCCGGTGGCCATCGTGATCGTCGACACCGAGGAGCGGATCCGGGCGTTCCTGCCGCAGCTCGACGAACTCGTCGCCCAGGGCCTGGTCATCCTCGACGACTGCGAGGTCATCCGTTACACCGGACGCGAAAGGGAGGGCCGGCGACGGTGAACTGGCTGCTGGTGATCGCGGGCGCCATGGTCGGGGCCCCGCTGCGCTATCTCACCGACCGCACGATCCAGTCCCGGCACGACAGCCTCTTCCCGTGGGGCACCTTCACCGTCAACGTCGTCGGCTGCCTGGTCCTCGGGCTGGTCACCGGCGCGGCCGCCGCCGGAGCCGCCTCCTCCGGAACCCAGCTCCTGCTCGGCACCGGCCTGTGCGGCGCGCTGACGACGTACTCGACCTTCTCGTACGAAACGCTCCGCCTGGCCGAGGACGGCGCCCGCTTCTACGCGGCGGCCAACGTCCTGGCCGGCACGGCGGCCGGCCTCGGAGCCGCCTTCGCCGGAGCGACCCTCGCCCGCACCCTCTGGGGCTGACCGAGCCGCCCGGGAACGGACGGGAACGGACGGGAACGGACGGGAAGGAACAGGAACGCGACCCGAGAGCGATGAATCCTGGCAGCAGCGCACCCCAGCAGCGATGAACCCCGGCTCAGAAGCACTCCGAGCCGGGGTTCCCATGTGAGCCCCCTGTCGGATTCGAACCGACGACCTACGCATTACAAGTGCGTTGCTCTGGCCAGCTGAGCTAAGGAGGCGTGCCGGAGCAGTGTAACCAACCGCGGCCCGTGCACGGCCTCGGAATTTCAGGCCCCTCGAACTGCTGACAGATTCCACATGTCCAGGTAGCGTCGCTGAGGATTCACTCAAGTGGACCAGACCACTCCACTCCCTACTCGGATCGTCCGGCACGTTCCTGCCGGTGGAGGAGAAGATTCAGCATGGCCAGTGTCACGTTCGACAAGGCGTCCCGCATCTACCCCGGCTCGACGAAGCCGGCCGTGGACCAGCTGGAGATCGACATCGCGGACGGTGAGTTCCTCGTCCTCGTCGGTCCTTCCGGCTGCGGCAAGTCGACCTCCCTCCGCATGCTCGCGGGTCTTGAGGACGTCAACGCCGGCGCGATCCGCATCGGTGACCGCGACGTCACGCACCTGCCGCCGAAGGACCGGGACATCGCCATGGTGTTCCAGAACTACGCGCTCTACCCGCACATGACCGTCGCGGACAACATGGGCTTCGCGCTCAAGATCGCCGGTGTCAACAAGACCGACATCCGGGCGAAGGTCGAAGAGGCCGCCAAGATGCTGGACCTCACCCAGTACCTGGACCGCAAGCCGAAGGCGCTCTCCGGCGGTCAGCGCCAGCGTGTCGCGATGGGCCGGGCCATCGTGCGCGAGCCGCAGGTCTTCCTCATGGACGAGCCGCTGTCGAACCTCGACGCCAAGCTCCGTGTCTCCACCCGTACGCAGATCGCCTCGCTCCAGCGCCGCCTGGGCATCACGACGGTGTACGTCACGCACGACCAGGTCGAGGCCCTCACCATGGGCGACCGGGTCGCCGTGCTCAAGGACGGTCTGCTCCAGCAGGTCGACTCGCCGCGCAACATGTACGACAAGCCGGCGAACCTCTTCGTGGCCGGCTTCATCGGCTCCCCGGCCATGAACCTGGTCGAGGTCCCGATCACCGACGGCGGCGTGAAGTTCGGCAACAGCGTCGTCCCGGTCTCGCGCGAGGCGCTCACCGCCGCCGCCGAGAAGGGCGACACCACCGTCACGGTCGGCATCCGCCCCGAGCACTTCGACATCGTCGAGCACGGCGGCGCCGCCGCGAAGTCCCTGACGAAGGACAGCTCCGACTCCCCCGCCGGCCTGGCCGTCTCGGTCAACGTCGTCGAGGAGCTCGGCGCCGACGGCTACGTCTACGGCTCCGCCCGGGTCGGCGGCGAGGACAAGGACCTGGTCGTCCGCGTCAACGGCCGCTCCGTCCCGGAGAAGGGCACCAAGCTGCACGTCGTGCCGCGCCCGGACGAGCTGCACGTCTTCTCGACCTCGACCGGCGCCCGCCTCACCGGCTGACGCCCCGCGCGGGCGTACGCCTCCCGTACGCGTACGCCCGCGCCCGTACGCCCATACGCGTACGCCCGCGCTTCCGCACGCGATGGCCGCGACGCGCACCATGCACCACGCGATCGGCCATCACGCGCCCGCGCACACCCGGCGGCCCCGCACGTTCCCGGTGCGGGGCCGTTCGCGTACCGCGACACCGGCACAGGTTTGACGCATTGGACGGGTTCGACGGCGTCGATTCCCTCGGGCGGCGGGCAGTCCAACGCCCCTCGTCAACGCCGGATTCGAAAGGCGCCCTCGAACCATCCCCCTCAAGGGTGACAAGATGTCGCCGTTCCATTACCGCCCGCTACGCTCGCTGCGTGACCCACACCGCTCGCCGTATCGGCCGTTCCCTCGCCCTCGTACTGCCCGTCGTGATGGTCCTCTCCGGGACCCTCGCCGTCACCAGCGTGCCGTGGGCAGCGCACACCACCGATTCGCAGGTCCTGGCCGCTTCGGCCCAGGACGTCTCGAAGCACGCCAAGGCGCGCGCCCCGCAGGAGATCCTCCGGGACCGACTGCTCCTGGAGCTCCGCGAGAAGGACCCGGGCGTCGCGCTGACGGACCTTCAGCGCTCCGTCGAGGGCCGCCCCTCGCTCGCCCGGCACTGCATGTCGATCGCGAAGGCGCTGGGCCGTGCGGCGGTCGAGCAGTACGGTCCGACGCGCGCTCACCGGTTCTCCCGGCCCGTCTGCGACACCTCGTTCGCCTCGGGCGTCGCGCAGTTCAGCTGACCCGCCCGCCCGCCTCCGCGTCCCGGGGCCCCGGCACTCCGGCGCCCGCCCCGGCACCTGACGCACCGGAGCCCCCGTACCGGCAGCGGAGACGGCGTCAAGCGGAGACGGCATCACCGGACACCACGACAGCAGGCACCACATATCGTGCCTGCTATGCATACGTATCCGACGCAGGCCGTGATTCTGGCGGGTGGCCAGGGATCACGGCTGCGCCCGTACACCGATGACCGCCCCAAGCCGATGGTCGAGATCCCTGGCACCGGGACCCCGATCATCGGCCATCAGCTTTCCTGGCTGGCCGCCGAGGGCGTGACCGACGTCGTGGTGTCGTGCGGCCATCTGGCCGAGGTGCTCCAGGAGTGGCTGGACTCGGCGGTGCTGCCGCTGCGCGTGACGACCGTCGTGGAGTCCGAGCCGCTGGGCCGCGGGGGCGGGCTGAAGTACGCCGCGGCCCGGCTGCCCGAGCCGGACGAGCCCTGGTACGCGACCAACGGCGACATCTGGACGCGGTTCTCGCTGCGCGAGATGGCCGCCTTCCACGCCGAGCGCGACGCGACCGCCACCCTGGCCCTGGCCCGGCCGCGGATCCCGTGGGGGGCGGTGGAGACCGACGCGTTCGGGCACATCACCGACTTCATCGAGGCGCCGCCGTCGCCGTATCTGATCAACGCCGGCGTGTACGTCTTCTCGCCCGCCTTCACGGGCCTGCTGCCGGACCGGGGCGACCACGAGCGCACGACGTTCCCCAAGCTGGCGCGCGAGCGCAGGCTGGCGGGGTACCCGCTGCCGCACGGGGCGTACTGGCGGGCCATCGACACGGCGAAGGACCTGACCGAGGCCGCCAAGGAACTCGACGGCCCGTAGGCCGGCGCTCGGTGGCTGGCAAGCCGGCGCTCAACAGCCGGTGGGCCGGTGCTCGACCACCCGTGGGAGCCGGCGCACGCATCGCCCCCGCGCCCACGCGCCCGGCGCACACGGAGGGGCGGTCACCGGACTCGTGCGTCCGGTGACCGCCCCTCCGCCATGAGCCCGCCGGATCAGCCGAGCAGGCCGCCGATGGGGTTCTGCCCGGCACCGGACGGCCCACCGGTGGAGCCGTCGTCCGAGCCGCTGTCGCCCGTGGAGCCGCCGCCGGTGCCGGTGGAACCGGAGGAGCTCGGGCCGGAGCTGCCCGACGGGGGCTGCTGCGGGACCGTCCGCTGCGGGACCTGCTGGACCGTGCCCTGGGTCTGACTGGGCTGCCCGGCCCCGGACGCCGCGCGGCCCGGCTCGCGCGCGGAGCCCGCGGGGCCCTCGGAAGACGCGGACGCCTCCGTGGACGGGGTGGTGGCGGTGCCGCTGCGGGTCGGTGACGGACGGCGGCCCTCGGGGGTCTGGGAGGCTCCGCCCGTACGGGACTCCTCCGGGAGCGGGGAGCCGGGGAGCTGGTTGGTCGGATTGCCGTGCGGACCCGGCACCGTCACCACGCCGGAGGAGCGGACCGCGCCGCCGAGCACGGAGCCCGTGATGAACGTGAGCCCGATGACGACGGTGGCGACGGCGGCGCCCCGGCGCAGCACCCGGCGGCGGAGGTCCCAGATCGCCGAACGCGGGCCGAGGGTGCGCCAGGCCTCGCCGGCGAGCCGCCCGTCGACGGAGTAGACCGGCGCACCGGCGATGATCAGCGGGCTCCACGCGGCGAGACAGATGATGTCGGGCGCGTCGTAGACGGCGACGCTGCGCCAGCTGACGGTGACCAGCAGGGCGGCGGAGAGCAGGGCGCCGAAGAACGCCGCCACGCGCTGCCAGAGGCCGAGGACGGTGAGGACGCCGACGACGACCTGGAGGAAGGCGACGGTGAGCCCGGCGCCCACGGGGTGCCCGAGCGCGAAGTCGCGCAGCGGCTCGGCCAGCGCCCAGGGATGCAGCGAGTTCAGCCACGTGACCATGGAGCCGCGCTCGCCGCCGTCGAAGTACACCGGGTCGCACAGCTTGCCCATGCCGGCGTAGATGGAGATGAAGCCGAGGAAGACCCGCAGGGGCAGCAGCACCACGCCGAGGTTCATCCGGCGGCCGGGGTAGTACGCGTGCCGCACGGCGTCGTTGCCGTGGCGCCGGGCCCGGCCCTCGGCGCCGTCGTCGTACCCGAACTCGTCGTCCCCCGCCGCGTCCGGGTCGCCGTCGGCGCCCGCGTATCCGCCGCGGCCGTACGGACCGCGGTCGTCCACCGGGTCGTAGGCGCCGACCGCCTGCCGCATCGGCGGCAGCAGCGGACCGCCGCCGCGCGGGCCCGGCTGCTGGGGCGCGGTGATGACCGGGTTGGGCTGGGTCTCCTCCTCCAGGCGGTCGATGAGCCGGGTGGCACCCGTGTCCGGCTCGGCGTCGAACGCGCGACCGGGACGGCCGGAACCGCCGGGGCCGTCGGCGTAGGAGTCCACGGAGTCGTACGCGCCGGCCGGGCGGGCGCCGGCCGAGTTCCGCACGGCCTGGAGGAGTCCGGTGGCGCCGGGGTCGCCGGGAGCGGACCGGCCGCTCCACACGACGGGCGCGCGCCGACCGCGCGCCGCCGTCGCGGGACCGCTCATGGCGGGGATCCTGGGCACGCCCGCGGGGGCCAGCCCGCGCAGTCGTACGCGCTGGCCGGGCGCGAGCTGCACCCGGAAGCTGGCGTGGTTGACGATGACCTGCGCAGGATCGCAGTCCACCTTGGTCATGCTCAGGGCGGGTAGTTCGTCGAACCGAGGCGTTCTGGTGTCCACACTCATCTAACCGAGTGACGGGTGGTTAGGACACTGCCTTGACGGGACCGATATGTCCGAGGCCCGTCAACGACGGACGGGCGGACGCCCGCCGGTGCCGTACGCGCCCGCCCGCGCGGCCCGCTCCGGCCCCCGCGAAAGCCCGCGGGCCCGCCCCCACGCGCCGTTTCGGCACGCCGGGACGGCACGCCCGCGCCAGGCGCGACGGCGTGGAACGGGCTTACGGCATGGAACAGGTGTACGCCATCGCGCGCCCCGCGCACAGACGGGCCGCTTGCCCGAGCAGAGCCGACCGCGCCGCCGCGCGCGGCAGCGTGCGCCGCTCAGACCCGGCCGGGGCGGGCACGCCGGGCCGCCCCCGCAGAACGCGCCCGCGCGCACGCGGGGGGGGCGCCTCTGACCCCACAGTGACCCCACAGCGCGCCCGCATACGGTTCGGGGCCCGGCCGCGCGCACGCGAACGGTTCGGCCCCGGCCGCGCCGCCGCGCGCGTACGGTTCAGGCCCGGCGGCGCGCCGCCTCGTAGAGCACGATCCCGGCCGCGACACCGGCGTTCAGGGACTCCGCGCCGCCCGGCATCGAGATGCGGACCCGGTAGTCGCAGGTCTCGCCGACGAGCCGGCCCAGGCCCTTGCCCTCGCTGCCGATGACGACGACGACCGGGCCGTCGAGCGCCTCCAGGTCCTCGACGGTGTGCTCGCCGTCCGCGGCGAGGCCGACGACCGTGAGCCCGGCCTTCTGGTAGCCCTCCAGGGCCCGGGTCAGGTTGGTCACCCGGGCGACCGGCGTGCGGGCGGCGGTGCCCGCCGAGGACTTCCAGGCGCCCGCCGTCATCCCGGCCGCGCGCCGCTCGGGCACGACCACGCCGTGCCCGCCGAAGGCGGAGACCGAACGGACGATGGCGCCCAGGTTGCGCGGGTCGGTGACGCCGTCGAGGGCGACGATCAGCGGCTCCTCGCCGTTGTCGTGCGCGGCGACCACCAGGTCGTCCGGGTGCGCGTACTCGTACGGCGGGACCTGGAGGACGAGGCCCTGGTGGTTCAGACCGTTGGTCATCCGGTCCAGCTCGGCGCGCGGGGCCTCCATCAGGTTGACGTCACCGCGCTCGCCGGCCAGCCGGAGCGCGTCGCGGACCCGCTCGTCGTTGTCGATGTACTGCTGGACGTAGAGGGTGGTCGCGGGCACGCCGTCGCGCAGGGCCTCGAAGACCGGGTTGCGGCCGACGACCATCTCCGACGTGCCCTTGGCGCCGCCGCGGCGCGGGGCGGGGCGGCGGATCGCGGCCTGCTTGGCCTTGGCGTTGGCGACGCGGTTCTTCACGTGCCCCTTGCGGGCGGAGGCGGGCGGTGTCGGGCCCTTGCCCTCCAGGCCACGGCGCCGCTGGCCACCGCTGCCGACCTGCGCGCCCTTCTTGTTGGACGTGCGGCGGTTCCTGCGCTGGCTGTTCCCGGCCATGACCTACCTGTTTCGTTGCTGCTCAGACAAGCGTGCGTTCAAGCGTGCGTTGCGTACGTATATGAAGTGTGCCCCCATGAGTGTGCCGTCCGGGACTCCGGACGGCACACACGGGCTCCCCGCGGGCCGCCTACGAGCGCGGGCCCAGGGACCAGCGCGGTCCGGCCGGACTGTCCTCGATGACGAGCCCGGACTGGCTCAGCTGGTCGCGAATGGCGTCGGCGGCGGGCCAGTCCTTGCGGGCGCGGGCCGCCTCGCGTTGGTCCAGGACCAGGCGCACCAGCGTGTCCACGACCCCGTGGAGATCGTCGCCGCGGTCGGTCTCGCCCGCCCAGTGCTCGTCCAGCGGGTCGAGCCCGAGGACGCCGAGCATCGCCCGGACCTCCGCGAGCCTGGCGACGGCGGCCTCCTTGTCGTCGGCGGCCAGCGCGGAGTTGCCCTGCCGGACCGTGGTGTGGACGATCGCGAGCGCCTGCGGGACGCCCAGGTCGTCGTCCATCGCCTCCGCGAACGCGGGCGGCACCTCGTCGGCCGGGGCGACCACCCCGCCCGCCTTCTCGACGACGCGCTGCACGAAGCCCTCGATCCGCGCGAACGCGGACTCGGCCTCGCGCAGGGCCTCCTCGCTGTACTCGATCATCGACCGGTAGTGCGGGGTGCCGAGGTAGTAGCGGAGCACGATCGGGCGCCACGCCTTGACCATCTCGCTGACCAGCACCGAGTTGCCCAGCGACTTCGACATCTTCTCGCCGGACATGGTGACCCAGCCGTTGTGCACCCAGTACCGCGCGAAGTCGTCGCCGAACGCCTGGGCCTGCGCGATCTCGTTCTCGTGGTGCGGGAAGATCAGGTCGATCCCGCCGCCGTGGATGTCGAAGGCCCGGCCGAGGTACTTGTGCGCCATGGCCGAGCACTCCAGGTGCCAGCCGGGACGGCCGCGGCCCCACGGGGTCTCCCAGCTGGGCTCGCCCGGCTTGGACGCCTTCCACATCGCGAAGTCGCGCGGGTCGCGCTTGCCGGTCTCGCCCTCGCCCGACGGCTGGCGCAGATCGTCCAGGTCCTGGTTGGACAGCGACAGATAGCCCGGGAAGGAACGCACGTCGAAGTAGACGTTGCCGTCCGCCGCGTACGCGTGACCACGTTCGATCAGGCCCCGCATCATCTCGATCATCTCGGGGATGTGCCCGGTCGCGCGCGGCTCGTACGTGACCGGAAGGCAGCCCAGCGCGTCGTAGCCGGCGTTGAACGCCCGCTCGTTCTCGTAGCCGATGGCCCACCACGGCCGGCCCTGCTCGGCCGACTTCGAGATGATCTTGTCGTCGATGTCGGTGACGTTCCGGATGAACGTGACGTCGTAGCCGCGGTACTCGAACCAGCGGCGCATGATGTCGAAGTTCAGACCGGACCGGATGTGCCCGATGTGCGGGGCCGCCTGAACGGTGGCACCACACAGGTAGATCGAGACACAGCCCGCTGTGAGCGGGACGAAGTCACGAATCTGCCGGGCGCTGGTGTCGTACAGGCGAATAGTCACGCCTCAAGGGTAGTGGGCGCGCGCCAGTGCCCCGCGCCCCCTCGGGGATCGCGGGTCCTACTTCGTGAGAAGCGGTGCGCTCCGGCGGCTCCTTCAGACCCGTGCGAGGACCTTGCGCGGAGTGATCCGGACGATCACGCGCTCGGCGTCGGCGGGGGCCGACGGGGCGAACTCCGCGTACGGCTTGCCGGTGTACTTGACGGACAGTTCGTCGGTGAGTTCCTGTGCTCCCTCGCTGGTGAGCGTGGCCGTGCCCCGGATCTCGGAGTATGTGTACGGGGCGTCGAAGGGCTGCACGACGACGGAGACCCGCGGGTCGCGACGGAGGTTGCGCTCCTTGCGGACGCCGACCGAGGTCGCGACCAGCAGGTCGTCGCCGTCGCGCTTCACCCACACCGGGGAGAGCTGCGGGCTGCCGTCGGGCTGGATGGTGGCGAGGGTGACGAAGACGGGCGTGTCGAGAAGCGCCTTGAGGTCGTCGGAGAGTGCTGCGGTCATGGCGTTGCGTCCTCCGGTGCGATCGGCGGTGCTCCAGTTCCTCCCCTGTCTCAACCACGTTCCGCTCCTCCGGCTTCCCGCTCCCGCCCGCCGGTTTCCACGGCCTCGCGCGTTCCGCCGCCCTGCGGGCCCCGCGCGCCGGCCGACGGCAGGCGGCCGGCAGGCGGGCGGGCGGAGCGGCAGGCGGGCGGGCGGAGCGGCAGGCGGGCGGGCGGAGCGGCAGGCGGGCGGGCGGAGCGGCAGGCGGACGGGTCGGCAGGCGGGCGGCTGGCAGGCGGACGGGTCGGCAGCGGGCGGGCGAGCCGGGCGGATCAGCCGGTGCGGTGGACCAGCGCGGTCGCGATCCCGGCGAGGCCCTCGCCCCGCCCGGTGAAGCCCAGCCCGTCGGAGGTGGCGGCGGAGAGCGAGACGGGCGCGCCCACGGCGGCCGACAGCACCCGCTGCGCCTCCTCGCGCCGCTTGCCGATCTTCGGCCGTACGCCGACGACCTGGACGGCGACGTTGCCGATCTCGAAGCCCGCGGCCCGCACGATCCGCGCCGCCTCGGTCAGCAGCGTGACCCCGGAGGCGCCGGACCACTCCGGACGCCCGGTGCCGAAGTGCTGCCCGAGGTCACCGAGCCCGGCCGCCGAGAAGAGCGCGTTGCAGGCGGCGTGGGCGACGACGTCGGCGTCCGAGTGACCGGCCAGCCCCGGGCCCTCGCCCTCCCACAGCAGACCCGCGCACCACAGCTCGCGGCCCTCCTCGAAGGCGTGGATGTCGGTGCCGATGCCGACCAGCGGGATCACCGGGGCGGGCCCGGTCCGCCCCCGGGGCGTTCCCGCCGGGGCCGTTTCTCCGGAAGCCGCGCCCACCCGGGACCCGTCCTCCCGAACCGTTTCCTCAGAAGCCCCGGAAGCCCCGGAAGTCTCAGAAGCCATCGTTCGCCCTCCTGCGTGCGAGTACCGCCTCGGCCAGCACCAGATCCAGCGGCCGGGTCACCTTGAACGCCTCCTCGTGCCCGGCGACGACCACGACGGGTTCACCGAGCCGCTCCACCATGCCCGCGTCGTCCGTGGCGCCCTCGCCGTCGACCGCGACCTCCCGGTGCGCGCGCACGAGGACCTCGCGGTCGAAGCCCTGCGGAGTCTGCACGGCGCGCAGCCGGGCGCGTTCCGGCGTACCGAGCACCGGCTCCGGCTCGCCCGGGGCCCCGGGCTCCACCTCCTTGACGGTGTCGGCCAGCGGCAGCGCGGGCACGACGGCGGGCGCGCCGTCCCGTACCGCTTCGATCACCGCGTCCACCGTGTCGACCGGCACCAGCGGGCGGGCCGCGTCGTGGACGAGCACGACGGAGACGTCCTCGGGCAGCGCGGCGAGGCCGAGGCCCACCGATTCCTGGCGGGTGTCGCCGCCGGGCACCACGAGGTAGTCGGTGCGCTCGGGCAGGGCGTGGGCGTCCAGCAGGTGCTTGACCTCGGGCGCGCCGTCCGGGGGCGCCACGACGACGACCAGCGAGACGGAACGGGACGCGGCCATGGCCCGTACCGCGTGGATGAGCATCGGCGTGCCGCCCAGCGCCCGGAGCGCCTTGGGGGCACCCGGGCCGAGCCGGACACCGCGGCCGGCCGCGGGAACCACGGCGGCGGTGCGGGAGGGACGCGGTTGATCAGACATCGGTTGCACTCCGGGGCTTCGGCATGTTTGTTTCCACGGCCGGCGTGGGTATGGCCACAAGCGAGCCGGGCGCCGCCACGACTCGACCGGGCCCTTTCCGTGACACCCGGTCGAAGCCGGGCGGGCCGTACCGGCCGCTCGGGGTCGGCCGCACAGGATCGCGAGCAAAGTATCGGGGGGATCGCCGCTGAAGCCAACGCAGGGGTGAGCTCGGCCGCAATCATCGATATCCAGCCACAATCCGGCCATGCCCTGGCTGAATCCGGCTGGATTGCGCCTCGCTCTTCCAGCACCTTCTTCCGTGCTCGCGTCGCTCGCCCGCAGCCGCGCGACCCGTCGCGTTCGGGGCCGCACCCGCACGCGGGCGTTCTCCGCGGTCTCCGCAGCCCCGGCGGCCCCGCGGTCCCGGCGGCCCTGAGGCGTTCTCCGACGTTCTCCGCGCCTGCCGGACGTCTCGACTTCCGCTTCCGCGCTGCCGCGGAGCGGCCGCTGCTTCCGTGCCGGCTGTGACGTTCGCGGCGTCCGAGACACCCGGACCGGTCGGTCCGTTCCGGCCTGCCCATTCGTGGATATTCACGGATTTGTCACGTCCGGCCTCGCGGATACGCCCGCTTCCCGGGCTTCATATCCCGGTATCCGGACATGCCACGGCACCCGACCGACGTTCCGTGAATACGGTTGTCAGCGGGCACCGCAGCGCATTTATTTCAGACCGGCAGGCGCCGGTTCAGGACGCGAGTACCTCGTCGAGCAGAGCCTCGGCCTTGTCCTCGTTCGTGTTCTCCGCGAGAGCGAGCTCACTCACCAAAATCTGGCGAGCCTTGGCCAGCATTCGCTTCTCGCCCGCGGAGAGTCCGCGCTCGCGCTCACGACGCCACAGGTCGCGGACCACTTCGGCGACCTTGATGACATCGCCGGAGGCGAGCTTCTCCAGATTTGCCTTGTAGCGCCGGGACCAGTTCGTCGGCTCTTCGGCGTACGGCGCGCGCAGCACCTCGAAGACCCGGTCCAGTCCCTCCTGCCCGACCACATCGCGCACGCCCACGAACTCCGCATTGTCCGCCGGCACACGAACCGTCAAGTCGCCCTGGGCGACCTTGAGCACCAAGTAGGTCTTGTCCACGCCTTTGATCTGGCGAGTTTCGATAGCCTCGATCAGCGCGGCCCCGTGATGGGGATAGACCACGGTGTCGCCAACCTTGAACGTCATGTGACAGGTACCCCTTCCGTGGCTATCAAGGGTAACACGAGAACAGCTTCTCCTGAATGGCGTTTTCGCAGGTCAGGGCATATCTCGGGGCTTGACAACAGTGTCGGGCACGTGCTGCGGGAGGTTCACGGAAGGCGGTATTCGCAGGTCGGAGCGGCTGCACGGGCGGGGCGAAACAGGCATGTCGCACACCCCGGAACCCCTCTCCGAGGTGCCCGAACGTCCCGTTTTGCCGGGTTCTTCGCGCCAAACTTTCCGTACTCCGTTCGAAGATCGATCACTCGTCCGGTTGTAAGTGACGGGTAAGCCGCGCTGGTCAATGGAATTGATCAACTCTCCGCTGTGATCGCTTATGCGCATGGAATGCGCCACATCCATGAATTGATCACCGGCAATATGTGAACGACATGTGTCATCAGGCCGCCACCCGGATTCGAAGACACTCCCGGCGCGGGCCCCGCGCCGGGAAGACGACCCGGTGCCGTACGCCGTACGACGCGGGCCCGGCGGCGCGCCGGGGATTCCAGGGGGCGGCCGTCGAGGTTTCCAGGAGGCCGCCGCCGGGGTTCCCGAGGGAGCTCCGGCGGGCTGCCCGCGGAAGTGCCGGGGCGTGTAGGGGCGGGTCGGGTGCGGGGCGGATGGGGCGGCTCGGTAGCCTGATGCCGCTGACACATCCTTAGGGCGGCTTTACGTCGCCCGCGGGGCGGCCCCGCGTCGTCCCGAGCCCCCGTCCGCAGACCGATCGTTCAAGGAGTTGCCGCCGCCGTGAGCCGCAGCCTTCGACACGGCGCCCTCGCCGCCACAGCCATCGTGTTCTCGATCGCCTCGCTCGCCGCGTGCGGTGCGGGGAACGACGCAGCGACGCTCCAGGTGAAGCCGGACAGCGCCGCCACCACCTCCGGTGACATCAGCATCCAGAACGCGAACCTCATCACCCAGCCCGAGCGCAACGCGGAGGGCCCGGCCGTCGTCTCCGCGACGCTCTTCAACGACGGCACCGCGCAGCAGACCCTCGACTCCGTCACCCTGCCGGGCACGAGCGCCACGGTGAAGCTGCACTCCGCCAAGGGCAGCGGCCCCATCGTGATCCCGGCCGGCGGCCGGGTCGTCATCGGCGGCAAGGGCAACGCGTCCGCCGTGATCGAGGACGGCCGCGAGGCCGCCCAGGACGGCAGCGTCCAGAACGTCGTCTTCAAGTTCAGCTCGACGGGCGAGGTCCCGCTCGGTGTGCTCGTCGTCCCGGCGACCAGCTTCTTCACCGACTTCGGCCCGAGCTCGCTGCCGACGGCCCCGTCGACGCCGCCCGCGTCGCCCTCCGGCAAGTCGTCCGGCTCCGCTACCCCCGGCGCTTCGGGCGGGTCCGGCTCCGGGAACGACGCGCCGGCCCAGGACGACGCCGAGACCGACGCCCAGTAGGCCGCGGCACGGCCGCGGCCGGGCCGCCCCGGCCCGGCACTCGGGTCATCGGGTCCGCGTCCGGCCGCCCGGCCCGCGTCCGGTGACCCGGGCCGCGTCCGGTGACCTGGGCCGCGGGTGAGTGGACGCAGGTGCCCGGGTGCGTGAACGGCCCCGGGCGCACAGCACGTGAACGGCGGAGGGCGCCCTCCCTTTCGGGGGCGCCCTCCGCCGTGGTGCACCTGGACACGCGGCTGCCGACAGGCCGCCGTGCACCGGCGCCGACAGGCCCGTACGCCGGCTGCCCGTCACCACGGCCTGCGGGGCGGCGGGCCCGTCGAACCCATGGGCTCGACGATCCCTGATGGGCCCATGGTCCGACGACCCGATGGGCTGGCGGGCTGGCGGGCCGATGGGTCGGCGGGCCTACGGCTCGAACTTGTACCCGAGACCGCGGACCGTCACCAGGAAGCGCGGCGCGCCCGGGTCCGGCTCGATCTTGGCGCGCAGCCGCTTGACGTGGACGTCGAGGGTCTTGGTGTCGCCCACGTAGTCCGCGCCCCAGACCCGGTCGATGAGCTGCATGCGGGTCAGCACCCGGCCCGCGTTGCGCAACAGCATCTCCAGCAGGTCGAACTCCTTGAGCGGCAGGTCGACCTTGCCGCCGGAGACCGTGACGACATGGCGGTCCACGTCCATCCGCACCGGTCCCGCCTCCAGGGCGGCCGGGGCGACCTCCTCCGGCTCGCCCCGGCGGCGCAGCACGGCGCGGATGCGGGCGACGAGCTCCCGTGAGGAGAAGGGCTTGGTGACGTAGTCGTCGGCTCCTATCTCCAGGCCGACGACCTTGTCGATCTCGCTGTCCTTGGCCGTGACCATGATCACCGGGACGTTGGACCTGCTGCGCAGCTGACGGCAGACCTCCGTGCCCGGCAGGCCGGGCAGCATCAGGTCGAGCAGCACGAGATCGGCGCCGTTGCGCTCGAACTCGTCGAGACCGTCCGGCCCCGTGGCCGCGACGGCGACTTCGAAACCCTCCTTGCGGAGCATGTAGGACAGGGCGTCGCTGAAGGACTCCTCGTCCTCGACGACAAGCACTCGGGTCACGGAAGGACCTCCGGGGCAGGGAATGGTTCAAGGGTGTCGGGGTGAGCGGGTCCGAAAGGGCCCTCGTCGCCGTCGGCGACGAGTGGTCCGCCCGAGCTGCGGTCCCGTTCCCGTGCGGGGCCCGCTTCGGGCAGCCGCAGGGTGAAGGTGGAGCCCTGGCCCTCCGAGCTCCAGACCGTGACCTCCCCGCCGTGCGAGGCGGCCACGTGCTTGACGATGGCGAGGCCGAGGCCGGTGCCACCGGTGGCCCGTGAGCGGGCCGGGTCGACGCGGTAGAACCGTTCGAAGACCCGCTCGCGGTCCTTCTCCGAGATGCCGATGCCCTGGTCGGTCACCGCGATCTCGATGTGGTCCCCGCCGGGTACGGGCACGCGCCGGGCGGCGATGCCCACTCGGGTACGGGCGGGGCTGTAGTTGACGGCGTTCTCGACGAGATTGCCGAGCGCCGCGGCGAGCTGGCCGCGGTTGCCCCAGATGCGGAGCTCCGCGGTGCCGCCCGCGGCCATGGTGATCTGCTTCGAGCCGGCCTGCTGGCGGCAGCGGTCGATGGCCTCGGCCACCAGCTCGTCCACCCGTACCGGCTCGGCGTCCTCCAGCGGGTCGTCGTTCTGCACCCGGGAGAGGTCGATGATCTCCTGTACGAGATTGGTCAGCCGGGTCGCCTCGATCTGCATCCGCCCGGCGAACCGCTCCACCGCCTCCGGGTCGTCGGAGGCGTCCAGCACCGCTTCGGAGAGCAGCGAGAGCGCGCCGACCGGGGTCTTGAGCTCATGGCTGACGTTGGCGACGAAGTCGCGGCGCACCGCCTCTATGCGGCGGGCCTCGGTGAGGTCCTCGACCAGCAGCAGCACCAGCCGGGAACCGAGCGGGGCGACCCGGGCGGAGACCGCGAGGGCCTCGCCGCGGCCGGTGCCGCGCCGGGGCAGGTCCAGTTCGACCTGCCTTATCTCGCCGTCCCTGCGGGTGTCCCTGGCCATGTTCAGCATCGGCTCGACGGCGAGCCGGCCTCCCCTGACCAGGCCCAGCGCGTAGGCGGCGGAGCTGGCCTTGACCACGCTGTCGCTCTCGTCGAGCACCACGGCGGAGGAGCTGAGCACGGACAGGACCGTGTCCACGCCGGGGGGAAGAGCCGCGTTGCCGTCGGGCCGCAGGGAGGTTCGCGTCGGCTTCTTCTGGTCGCGCTCGCTCCAGCGGAACGCGAGCATGGCGATCACGCCGGTACACGCACCGCCGATCGCCGCGGCTGCGGCGACTGCCGCGTTCACGTCCATACGTCAAGGTTATGCGGGTCCAGGAGGGGGCTCCCAGCCATCCGAGTGTCAATCCGAACACTCGTCGCCCAGAGTTCACCGAGGAGCAAGGGGCGGTTCACTTGCGCGGCCGGAAGGCGACGCGTAGGCCGCCCAGGGTGGCAGTGTGGGGCCCGGAGCCGGCCCCCCGCACTGCACAGCGGACTGGAGAGGGACTTCTCATGCGTGACGCTTACCACGAGGAACTCGACTCGATCGGTGAGGGCCTGGTCGAGATGGCCCGGCTCGTCGGGTCGGCGATCGGCCGGGCGACGACGGCCATGCTCGATGCCGATCTCAAGCTCGCGGAGAGCGTGATCGCCGCGGACCAGAAGGTCGACGACCTCCAGCACGACCTGGAGGCGCGGGCCATCGCCCTGCTCGCCCGGCAGCAGCCGGTGGCGACCGACCTGCGCATCGTGGTCACCTCGCTGCGGATGAGCGCCGACCTGGAGCGCTCGGGCGACCTCGCCCAGCACGTGGCGAAGCTCGCCCGGCTGCGGTTCCCGGAGTCGCCGGTCCCGCGCGACCTGCACGCGACCATCCTGGAGATGGGGCAGCTGGCCCAGCGCCTGATGGCCAAGGCGGCCGAGGTGATCATCACCAAGGACGTCGACCTGGCGCTCCAGCTGGAGCAGGACGACGACGAGATGGACCTGCTGCACCGCACCCTCTTCCAGCACCTGATGGACGACCGCTGGAAGCACGGCATCGAGACGGCCGTGGACGTGACGCTGCTCGGCCGCTACTACGAGCGCTTCGCGGACCACGCGGTGTCGGTGGCCAAGCGCGTGGTCTACCTGGTGACGGGCGAGCACGCCGACGAGATCCAGCAGCAGACGACGGTGGAGGGCGCGTAGCCGCTGCGGGCGGGGGAGGGAGCGCCGGCTGGGGCTGGGACGGGCGGTACGGGCGCGGGCGACAGGGAGAGGGCGGCCGCGGGGGGGCGGTCGCGGGGGGCGCGCGGTGTGTGTCGCGCGGTCGTACCCCGGCGACAGGGCGAATGCTCTGCGTGCGACGGGTGCGACGGGTGCGGCGTACGTGGCGGCCGCTGCATGCATGTGGCGGTCGCTGCACGCGTGCGACAGATACTGCGTGCGTGCGGACAGATACCGCGTGCGCGCGACAGACACTACGTGCGTGACGGGCGCTGCGCGTTACACATGTCGCATGGACGTGTGTAACGCGCACGGCCGCGGCGCGGCGGCGCTGAAGTACGCGTGCGACGCATGCGACAGGTGCGACGCATGCGACGGGTGCGGTGGCGTAGACGGGTAACGCGTTCGGGGGCGTACGCGGTCGCGTTCCGATCGCACAGGCGTTCTGCGCATGTGCGCCGTTGATGCGCCCGCCCCTGGGGGCATCCAATGGGGAGGGGCGGCGCGCCTTGTGCGTACGCCCTGGCCGTGCACGGGTCGCTGTCGGCGCACGGCCCTGTTGTACGCCTTGAGGAGGAACCATGGCCGATTCCCCCACGACCGACCCCCGGCAGGAGGCGCCCGCCGACGCGGTGCACCTGCCCCTGCTCGGCGCCTGCGGCTGCGGCTCGGGCTGCGGCTGCGGCTGCCAGTCCGGGGCCCCGTGCCAGTGCGGCGGCTGCTGCGGCTGACCTGCGGCGCCGCGGCTGGCCCGACGCCGGAGCGAATGGGCGGGTGCCCCGCGCAGAGCGGCAGTGATTGCCGCTCCGCGCGGGGCACCGCCGCGTCCATCGTCTCCCCCGCGACCTGCGCGTCACGGGCGAGAGGCGGGCGAAGGGCGAGCGAGGACGCGTCAGCCGGTCTCCACGGGCACCTGCCCGGGCGCCGGCGATGCGGGCGACCCGCTCGACGAGGCGGACGCGCCGTTCCGCTCGCTCCCGTCGCCGCCATCGCCCTCCGCGCGACCGCTCACGGCCCGGCCCTCCATCTCCCCGCTCTCCCCGTTCTCCCAGCTCTCCCCGCTCTCCCCGTTGTTCTCACCGCTGTCCGAGGAGCCCGCGCCCTCGGCCGTCGTCACCGTCTCCTCCTTCGGCAGGTTCCGCATCAACAGCCAGTAACCGAGCGCGGCCGTCGTCCCCAGCACCGCGCACGCCCCCCACAGCCACCCCGTCCCGAAGCGGTCGATGACCTGGCCCGACATCAGCGGCGCGATCAGCGCCGCAGCGGACCAGGACATCGTGTACATGCCCTGGTACCGGCCGCGCCCCCGGGCGGGCGAGAGCCGGACGACCAGGCCGGTCTGGATGGGCGAGTTGACGATCTCGGCGACCGTCCAGACGCAGATGGTCAGCGCATACGCGGTGACCGACCCGGCGAAGGCGGTCAGCCCGAACCCGTACCCCGCCAGCAGGGACGACACGACGAGCAGTCGGCGGGGGTCCCGGTGCTGGATGAAACGGGTGACCGGGATCTGAAGCACCACGATCAGCACGCCGTTGACGGCGATGGCGGTGCCGAAGTCGGAGCTGGAGAACCCGTGGGTCCCCATCGCCACCGGCAGGGCCACATAGCCCTGCTGGAAGATCAGAGCGATGACGAAGGACAGCCCGACGACGCTCATGAACCGTCCGTCGCGCAGCACGGTGGAGAGCCGCACCTCGCCCGTGCCACCGGCGCCACCGGCGTCCGCCCGGCCGTGCGCCGCTGCCTTCCCCGGCCCGGCCTCCGGCTCGGGGCGCGACTCGGGCACCTTGGCGAAGACGACGACCGCGCAGAACAGCGTCATCGCGGCCTCGCCCAGGAACCCGGCGAGATAGCTGTACTCGGCGACGAACCCGGCGCCGGCCGACGAGACGGCGAAGCCCAGGTTGATCGCCCAGTAGTTGAGCGAGAACGCCCGCACCCGGTCCTCGGGCCGCACGATATCGGCCATCATCGCCTGCACCGCGGGCCGCGAGGCGTTGCTCGCCATGCCGACGAGGAAGGCCACGGCCGCGATCGCCACCGGATGGACCATGAAGCCGAGCACGGCCACGGACACGGCGGTCGAGGTCTGCGCGATCAGCATGGTCGGCCGGCGCCCGAGCCGGTCCGTCATCACCCCGGCCCCGAGCGCGGACACCACCCCGCCGAGCCCGTGCAGCGCGGCCACCAGCCCGGCGTACGAGGCGGAGTAGCCCCGTTCCATGGTGAGGTAGAGCGCCATGAACGTGGCGACGAACGCCCCCAGTCGATTGACCAGGGTGCTGGTCCACAGCCACCAGAACTCCCGGGGAAGGCCGGACACGGACTCCCGTGCGGCCCGTCTGAGACCAGCGACTGACATACGGAATCCCCCCGGGGACGTGCGATGGAACGGATGCCGCCAGTAAGAGGCTCGACGGCAGACGGAACATTACAAATGCACGATTCCGGTCCGCCAGTCAATTGACGCCGACCGTCAATCGACGCCGACCACCGGCCACCGCCCCGCCCGCCCACGCGTCTCCCGGCGCCTCCTCTCCCCTCCTCTCCCCTCCTCTCCCCTCCTCCCCCGGCTCGCTCGCGCCCGGCCTGTCCGCCCTGTGACCGGCTGCGCGGCGCCCGTACCGGGTCGATTACGCTCGGGGCCATGGCCGACGCACCGTACAAGCTGATCCTCCTCCGCCACGGCGAGAGCGAGTGGAACGCGAAGAACCTGTTCACCGGCTGGGTGGACGTCAACCTCACGGAGAAGGGCGAGAAGGAGGCGGTCCGCGGCGGTGAGCTGCTGAAGGACGCCGGTCTGCTCCCCGACGTGCTGCACACCTCCCTCCAGAAGCGCGCCATCCGCACCGCGCAGCTCGCGCTGGAGTCCGCGGACCGCCACTGGATCCCCGTCCACCGCTCCTGGCGGCTGAACGAGCGCCACTACGGCGCCCTTCAGGGCAAGGACAAGGCACAGACCCTCGCCGAGTTCGGCGAGGAGCAGTTCATGCTCTGGCGCCGTTCGTACGACACCCCGCCGCCCGCCCTGGAGGACGGCACCGAGTTCTCGCAGAGCGACGACGCGCGCTACGCCACCATCCCGCCGGAGCTGCGCCCGCGCACCGAGTGCCTGAAGGACGTCGTCGTCCGCATGCTGCCGTACTGGTACGACGGCATCGTCCCGGACCTGCTGGCCGGCCGCACGGTCCTGGTCGCCGCCCACGGCAACAGCCTCCGCGCCCTGGTCAAGCACCTCGACGGCATCTCCGACGCCGACATCGCGGGCCTGAACATCCCGACCGGCATCCCGCTCGTCTACGAGCTGGACGCCGACTTCCGCCCCGTGAAGCCGGGCGGCACCTACCTCGACCCGGAGGCCGCGAAGGCCGCCATCGAGGCCGTGAAGAACCAGGGCAAGAAGAAGTAGGCGCCCACGAACAAGCCCCCTGCCTGCGGGTTCTCCGCCGGGAGGGGGCTTTTCGCTGCCTCTGGGCCGTCAGGTGCGGGATGACTCCGGTCGGGCCGTGTCGAAGACGGCGGCGACCGCCTTGCGGGTGCGCTCCTGGCTGGACGGCATCAGGTGCGCATACACGCGGAGCGTCAGGCCCGGGTCCGAGTGACCCAGGTACTCGGCGAGGGCCTTGATGTTCTCGCCCGCGTCCAGGAGCACCGAGGCATAGAAGTGGCGGAGGGCGTGCATGCCGTTCTCGCGGGACCCGGCGTACGACCCGCCCGGCTTCCGCTCGGGGATCACGCCAGCCGAGGCGAGGGCACGCTTCCACGCCCCCTCGTTGAGCGACGTACGCCAGACGTGCCCGCCGCGCTGCCTGGTGAAGATCAGCCGCTTGGTCACCGGAGGCCCGTCCGCCACCTTCCACGGCAAGGTGATCTCGACCGGTGGGAATCGCTTCATGTGGGCGCGGAGAGCGTCAGCGACTGGACCGGGGAGCGGTACGTCCCGGAGCTTGCCGCCCTTCGGCGGGGCGAAGACGGGCTTGCTGCGGCTCAGCTTGAGCTGCTGGACCACGAGGCTTGCCGTCCGGCCCCTTCTCTTTCTTGTACCAGCGGTCTCGGATGTGTCCGACCATCAGGCAGCGGTCCCCTTGATCTGGGACTCCACTCAGGCGCGTACGTCGTCCGGGTCGAAGCGCAGGTGCCGGCCGACCCGGAAACCACACGGACCGGTGCGCTTACGGTGCCCCTGGTAGACCGTCTCGACGCTGGGCAGCTCGAACATCTCCACCAGGTCGTCAGGAGTCAGGAACCGCGAGGGCAGGGCGCGCGGTGCGGCGGTTACTTCGGCCGAGGCGCGGCGTCGATCAGCCATGTGTGGGCTCTCCTTCCGTTCCGGGGACGGGTTTGAGGGACGAGGCAAGCCAGGTTTCGGCGTCGGACAGGCCGATGCCGGCGAAGACCCAGTGAGCGAGCACGGAAGACGTCGTCTCAATTGGTGAGGTGCCGTCGAATGAACGGCGCCGTTCCTAGGACGAGTGCGGCGAAGACTGCCAGTCGTTGAAGGCCGGGCTGAGCAGCGATGTTGCTGTGCTGGATGCCGTAGTCCGCGTACCAGTTAGCGGCGAGGTCGGTCGCCATGATGACGCAGGCGAGGTCGGTTCCTCGGCGTTTGCCCTGGATCAGGAGCACGGCGACGAGCGCGTCGAACAGTGCCAGCGACGACCAGTAGAGGTTGAGCCACCCTGGTGCCCAGTCGTAGGGGTGCAGTCCGTGGCTGAGGAGGTCGGTGACGTGCGCGAAAGCGCCGACGAAGAGCAGGACGGCTGCGATGACGCAGACCGATATGACCGTCCAGCGCGGGGTGTGATGCATCCATTCGGTCATGCTGTGGATCGTCCCACCTGCGGGTGCTGTCTGTCAGGCCGCCAGCCTGCGGTAGCAGATGAGGGTGCAGGCGATGGCGGTGAAGGCCAGGAAGTGCTCGGCCTTGCGCTCGTAGCGGCGGTGCAGGCGGCGGCAGCCGCCCAGCCAGGTCATCGTGCGCTCGATCGTCCAGCGATGCCGGCCGAGCCTCGTGGAGGATTCGACGCCTCTGCGGGCGATGCGGTGACGGATGCCGCGCGAGCGGAGCCATCGGCGCAGGTGGTCGTAGTCGTATCCCTTGTCCGCGTGGAGCTTGGCGGGCCGTCGCCGCCGGGGGCCGCGACGCGAACGGATCGGCGGAATGCCGCGCACCAGCGGCTCAAGCACCTGGCCGTCATGGAGGTTCGCGCCGGAGATCCCGACGGAGATGGGCAGACCGGTCCGGTCGGTGATCAAGTGGATCTCCGAGCCTTTCTTGCCCCGGTCGACAGGATTCGGACCTGTCAGCTCCCTCCTTTCAGGGCCCGCATGTTCACCGAGTCGATCGCGCAGCGCGACCAGTCCAAGCCGCCGCGCGAGCCCAGCTCGTCAAGGACGACGCGGTGCAACTTGGCCCAGACCCGGGCGGCACTCCACTCGGTGAAACGCCGGTGCGCGGTCGGCCCCGACGAACCGAAGACCGGCGGCATCTGCCGCGAGGTGCAGCCCGTCGTGGCCACGAAGATGATCGCGGCCAGCACTTCGCGGTCCCCGTACCTGCGCCGGCCGCCGCCCTTCGGTCGAGTCGGAGCAGGCGGGACCACTCGCTGGAACAGCTCCCACAGCTCATCCGGCACCATGCGCTCGACCATCACCACACAGCGCGGACTACTCAAGCCACCAAATGTGACGACATCTAAGGACATATCTCCCGCGGGGACGCTGAGGCTTTAGGAAGGCGGGGGACCGTTCGCGAGTGCCGGCCGTAAGTGGATGGTGCGGGAGCTCCCATCCCGTCCGCCGTCGCCCCAGGCAGAGCCGAGCAGTCGAGACCCAGAGCGTCAAGGGCGTTCGTACAGTGACGCGCTCCACCTTGACGCCCTGAACCACGCCCCCCGTGATCGACCTGATAGGGATTGGCGTCGATCTGTGAATCGCCCGAGTGGGCCGCCGCCGTCAACGGACAGCGACGGCCCTTCAGGTCTGGGCCAGGGGTATCTGAGCTACACGAAGTCAGCCGGAGAGATATTCCAAAACAGCGGTGACTGCAGCATTTCTCATCTGACGAGCACGCTTGGTGCCGACGTAATAAGCTCGCTTAAAAACTTCCTCATCAGACTTGAGGACCTCACCAATCGTTAGCAAGCCAAGTTCGTCCCGAAGCTTTGAACGCTGAAAATCAGTCACATCAAGGTAGTCAATGGACCTATCCAGCTGCGCTTCAAGGGCCTGATTACCCGCAGAATCGATGCTTCCCAGAGCAAACTTATCGATCGGTCGATAAGCCGCATGATTTGCCCCGTACTCAACCATTCGCTTCAAGTACAGATGCTGCCTGACATGCTGGCCAAACTTAATCGGTTCCGCATCTTGGGCGAAGATACACCCCAAGTTAACCATGTAGCGGGTACCGATCTCTCCGCGGGTTGCTCGAATGCCCGCATCACCTTCCTGCACGATTCCGCTATAGCAGAGCAAGCGCAGGGCTTCACGAACAGCCTGGGGCGCATCCCGATGAATCCAGAAGTAGGAAGAGGTCTGCGACGAGCGACCACTATTTCGCGCAAATAGCGCAGGCAGTACGGAGTCCTCAATGAAACCCCGCCCCCAATCAATCAACTCACTGTGCCCGGGATACCTCTCCGACAAATTCGAGTGCTCTTTCCAGATCTCTTCTCGATAATACTCCCTGATCGTCTCTTGCGCATTCCTTCGATTGAATGGCGCGCGCATGAGGAGCGTCTTCAGTAGGATGCGAGGGTTGCCCGTGGCCGCATAAGAAAGCGTGTCGAACACATCCCCATTCGGTTCGATCTGTTTCTTCAGCGAATCATCTTGCTTGTAAACGATCGACCGCATTGCTGCAGCGTATTCGGAATCCGTAACATTGCGGTCCACTGACAGCAAGGATGCATCATGCGTAGGCTGGAAAGCGTGCCCATAAGAAGTAGCGCCCGGATAGACTGCAGCCTTGACCGTCAGATACGGGCTCCGCAGGTCGCGCATCAAGGTGAAGAACTGGCGCTGTTGCTCCGGTATAAAGACATGGGCTGCCTCGTCAACGAATACGACCACACGCTTAATGCCCGTATACCGGCAGAGATCTTCCACAGCGTCACGCAGGATTTCGGGGTCCGGCACGCTCACAGGCAGGTCTTCCTGCCGATCACTCATCCACGATGTCTCGAAAATGGATTCAACCTTTTGCATCCCCGAGTAGTTGCCAATGGCGGAATTTCCTTGGATTGCAGTAATTGCAGATCCGCCGGGAAGGGTCAAGCCAAACGTCGAGGCGGCTCGCAGGATACTCGTGCACAACTTAGCCATCATCCACATCAAGAAACGGTCTGGCGTATCTTGCCGAATGAGGCTTGCCTGTGCAAAAGTGACATATACGGGCAAGATCTTCAACTCAGGGAAATCCCGACGAATCTCCGCTTCGGCAGCTCTCATCAAAAATGACTTGCCGACGCCACGACTCCCCTTCAGGACAACCGGAGACCGCCCCTTCAATGAATCGATGAGATGGCGATCCGTATCCGTCTCAACCAAATAGTCGAGAATTTCCTCTGGAGGAATGTCTTCTGTGCGATAAACGATGTCACTCTGCATGCTACCCCTCCAGAGGAAGACCGAGCACGGTACGAACCGACTTCAGATGAGAGAGAGTGTGCTCCAATGTCGCACCCAATTGACCATTGTCTCGCGAAAGGAACTCTGCCGCAAATCGCCCATACAGCAAAAACAGGACCGCCTGCGCTGCGTTTCTTGCTGTCGTAACCCAATCTTCTAGCGCCGCTTTGGAAAAGCTAACATCTTTTGGCAGAGAATTTGTTACTGCGAGTTTGCCGTGAACGAACTGCGAGCAATGCCGGTACGATCTCGCGGCCAGAGTTGCATAGGCTGCCGCTTCCTCGACATCGTGTTCAAAGAACTCGCGCATAAAAGGCTTTGAGAGGACGCCAGAATTCTCATCGAGCGCTTCCGACCAGGAGAAGTCTCGCTTGTCGGATACCCACTGCCTTCTATGAAGCTCATTGGCAGAAAAATAAACAGCGGCAAAGCTCAGTTCCAAGAAGGTACGAATGCCGCCGAAAGCCATTCTGTACAAGCCACAGGAAGCTGCGTACGTGGCAAAACCCAATTCTCGCCGCGCGTCAGCGAGCTGTCCAGCCTCGGGCCTATCCGCCATTCGGGCTTCCCATAGCCCAATATCTGCTTCAAGCTGCAAAATAGCGCCGAGCGATGTTCCACATTCAGACGTTGAGGATCGAATTACATAAGTACTGAGATCGGCCAGATGAGAAAAGTGCTTAAAAATTCCTGTGTTCTCGGTCGAATCCATAGCGCCGTCACCCATTAACGATGCCTCCCCCAGGACACACGCAGGTCGGAGCAGCCTCATGCCAAAGGCCCCCCGGGAGCCACAGTCTATCCTCGACATCGTTTGTGGGCTGCTGGCTTGCCGGTCCTTCCTCGGCCGGCGCAACTTGCTCTGGTCGACGGCATGGCAGCGTGGTTGAGGCCGGTGAGGGTGCAGCGAGGCACACGCGTGCGTGGTCCGTTGGCGCACCCGCCGTCGTGGCGGACTGTCGTCCGCTGAGGTGGAAGGTGCTGTCCGTCAGCAGAGCGCGGCAGAGCTGGGCCGTCCGAGGTTGCTCAACAGTGGCCAATGACGACCAACGACGACGGCCGGGCGTACGAGCCCATCGACCCTGAGCAGCGAAAACTCGGGTAATCAAGATCCCCGACAAGACCCAGGGCAAGAAGAAGTAGCCACTGGACTCCGAGAGTCCCCGTCCGCGATTCGCCGCGGGCGGGGACTTTTTCGTCGTACGCGGCTGTCCCCTGCGGGAATGGGTCCGGCGCGGGTTACGCGTCGCGCAGGCCCGGTAGGGCGTAGCCCTCGGTCTCGGTCCAGGGGATGTCGACGTCGTCCAGGTGTACATGCCAGTCTGCGCCGGCCACGGTGCGGCGCAGTTCGGTCACGGAGTCGAGGACATGGGAGATCGCCGGCAGCCATCTGTCGGGGTCGCTCGGCAGCTTGGTGGAACCGGCGAGGATCTCGTCGTCGTGGTCGCCGTCCGCGTCGTAGAGGCAGAGGTTCTCCTCGTCGTCGTACGGGAACGACGCCGTGCGGGCGGTGACGACGCGCTCGACGGCGACGGTCTCGGGGCCGGTCAGCGGTTGTGCCCGACGGGCGCTGTAGTAGACGGAAACGCTCACGGGCCGAGCGTACGGCGGGGGTGTGACAACGCCGGTCGGGCGGGCGGCCCGGGGGTGCGGGGTGGGTTGGTGCGGTTGGTGGCCGGTTCTTTTCCTAGCTCAGCGCCTGTTCCACGCGGGACGCGAGGGTGTTCCAGGGGCGGCAGTCGACGACCGGGAGGTCGTGGTGGGCGGCCTGGGCGGCGAGCCAGTGCGAGTAGGCGGCGCTG
This sequence comes from Streptomyces tyrfis, assembly GCF_037034285.1. Lineage (NCBI taxonomy): Bacteria > Bacillati > Actinomycetota > Actinomycetes > Kitasatosporales > Streptomycetaceae > Streptomyces > Streptomyces tyrfis. Next base: position 91,616 of record NZ_JBAGJZ010000011.1, read on the forward strand.
ACCTGTGCTCGTTGGCGCTGTTCGCCGTTGCCGGGCTCGCGGGAGGCATAGTTGGCGGTGATCTGGTCCGGGTCGGCCTCGTGCAGGAAGACGGCCCGGACGCGGCGGCCGGACGCGCGGCTCTCCCGGAGAGCGGCCGAGACGGCGGCCGGGGTGAGGTAGTCGCCCTCGATCACGGCGGGGACGTCGACGGTCAGACGGTTGCGGACCACGCCCAGTACCGCGGGTTCGAGGGCGCGGGCTGTGGCGATCTGGAGGTCCAGCACCTCCTCGACGGGGAGTTGCGAGGCGTCGGGGATGTCGTCGAAGTGGTGGACGGCCGGGTGTTGCTCGGCAGTCGTCATCGCCTCGACCGCGCTGACCACGTCGTCGAACTCGACCGTGAACGCCCCGTGTTCCGCCGCGATTCGGGCCGCCAGGCGGCTCTTCCCGATGCCTGACGCACCGCCAACCAGCACTATGTCCCATGATGTTCCTGTCACGGGACGAACGTATCGTGCGGGTCGCCGGTCCGCTGCGGCGCCTGGCGCTACCGTGAGGCCGAGCAACGGCCCGCACGGGGGGGCGGGAGTCCACCCGTGCGGCTCGCACCGGCCTGCGACGGTGCGGTGACGGGTCCTGCGCGGGCCGGGTGCGGAGGAGCGAGGAGAGCAGGGAGAGCAACCATGGGCGAGCCCCTGAAGACCTTCGTCGGCGGCGCCGAAGTCGACGTGCCCAACAGCATCCCGGCCATCCGCGCCGCGCTGCCGGAGGAGAGACGCGAGGAGTTCGACCGCGCCATCAACGACGCCGGCGTGGGCGAGATCCAGGCCGTCATGCGGCACTGGATGCTGGAGGCCGTACCCGACCCGGAGGCGGAGAAGATCTTGGACCGGCTGGCGCAGGACGAGGCCGAGAGGCGGACGGTCGCTTGAGCTTCCGTATCTCCTACGCCCCGCCCGCCGACGACACCCTGGCCAAGATGCGCGACAGCGAGGTCTTCCGGGACGAGATGGCCCGCACCCTGGGCCGGGACCCGTACGGGCACGGGTCCACGGCGGTCAAGAGCGAGCGCGACCGGCGCGAGGCGACGGTCGCGGGGGCGATCGTGCTCTATTACGTGTCCGGGTCTGTTCTGATCGTCACCGTGGTGAGACTCGTGCCGCTGCCGTGAACGGACCGGTCCGGACCGGTGCGGTGCGGTGCGGTGCGGGTCAGCGCGGATCGGTGCGGATCGGTCTGGTTGGTGCGGATCGGACCGGGTCGGACCTGGTCCGATCCGGCTGTCGGTCTCCGTCTCCGTCTCCGTCCGGCCGTCGGTCTCCGTCTCCGTCCGGCCGTGCCTGACCGTGCGCCCGTTCGCCGGCCCGGCCCTCGGTCCCGTGCTCCGTACCCCCGTGGCCCGCCCGGGACCCGGCGGTTACGCCAGCTTCGCCGCCTGGGCCTCGACCACTGCGGTCGGCAGCTCGAAGCCGCCTCCGCTGCCCATCGCGGCCAGGTTCATCGAGGAGAACGAGGCGAAGGACGAACCCTGGCGCATGCCCACCAGCTTGATCTCGAACTTCCCGCTGGAGGCCGACATCTCCACGGTCCAGGCCGCCGCCTCCTCGCCGCCCTTGACCTGCTCCTCGGTGACCTTGGTGACCTTGTTCGGCTGACCGGCCGCCGTGAAGTCGAACCCGCCCGTGCACGCGGTGGCCGCCTTGCGCAGCGCGGCGACCGAATCCGCCGCGCCCGTACCGTCGTACGAGCCGAGCGCGAGCTGCGTCGTCGTGATGTCGAGCGCCGCCTTCAGCATCTCCTCGGGCTTCAGGCCCTCCTTCTTCTTGGGCTCGCTGACGACCGTGCGCCGGACGAACGCGGCGGGCTCGCCGACCTCGGCGCCCATCAGCGCGTTCGCGAGCGGCGTGCAGGCCGCGTTCTCGGACTTGATGTCGTTCTTGGTGACGGTGTCCTTGTCCGCGGCCTTCGCGATCTTGTACCCCTCGACGTCGCCCTGGGCCAGCGCGGCCTTCTCCAGTTCGGCGGCGGTGAGCGCCTTGGCGGCCGGCTTCGCGGCGGCGGACTCCTTGCCCTTGGTGCCCGCCGGCTTGTCGGATCCCGAACCGGAGTCCGAGCCACCGCCGCAGGCGGTGACGAGGAGGGCCACACACGCCGCGCTGGCGGTAAGGGCGGTCCGGCGTATGACGGTGGGTCGCATGGTTCGAGTCCGTATCTCTGTGCAGGATTCCTGGATTTGACCCACTCTAGAAGTGAACTTGGTTTGATGATCAACAACTTGGGGAAAGCGCCGCGATCGTGACGGTGCTGTGATCAAGCTGTGAAGGCGCTTTGCGTCGATGCGGAGGGCGGTGGGGCGGAGGGCGGAGGGCGGAGGTCTGCGGGTCCCTGCGGCGGGGCCAATTCGGTTTCGGCGGGCCGGGCGGGACCGGTGAGCTTCCTTCATGGAGGACGCCACGGAGCCGACGGGACCGGCGAGGAGGCGGCACGACGGTGCGGTCACGCCGATCGCAGCGGTTACGGCGGGCACGGCAGATGCAGCGGATGCGGCAGATACGGCGGATGTGGCGGGGATGGCACCTGCGGCCGCCTGGCGCGGGTTCGCGGTGCTCGCGGCCCTGATGCTGGCCGCCTTCACCTTCAACACCGTGGAGAATCTGCCGATCGGCCTCCTGGACCTCATCGCCGGAAGCCTGCGGGTGTCGGTCCCGGCGGTCGGTCTGCTGGTCACCGGTTACGGCGTGACGGTGGCCGCGGCGTCCCTGCCGCTGGCCCGCGCGGCGCGGGCCGTGCCCCGTCGTCATGTGCTCGCGGGACTGCTGGCCGTGCTCGTCGCATCCAGTCTGCTCGCGGCCCTGGCCGCCTCGTACCACGTGCTGCTCGCGGCTCGGCTGGCGACGGCGCTGGCCCAGGCGTTGTTCTGGGCCGTGATGGGGCCGGTGGCGGTGGGGCTGTTCACGCCGGAGGTCCGGGGGCGTGTGCTGGGGGCGCTCTCCGTCGCCGGGTCGCTCGCCCTCGTACTGGGCGTCCCCGCCGGGACCTGGCTGGGCCGGCGGAGCGGCTGGGAGGTTCCGGTCGCCGTGCCGGCGGTTCTGGGGCTCGTCTCTCTCGTGACGATCGCCGTTCTGCTGCCGACTTCGCGTCCGGAGGAGGAGCGGGCCGCCTACGGAACCGTTCCCGACGCCCGCCGGTTCGGGATCGTCCTCGCGGCCGGGACCCTGTCCGCCGTCGGCGCGTTCACGGGCTACACGTACATCGTGACGTTCCTGGACGACGTGAGCGGGTTCTCGCCGGGCGCGGTCAGCGCCCTGTTCGTGGCCTTCGGCGCCGCGTGTCTGGCCGGGGTGAGCGTCACGGGCGCGGTGCTGGACCGGTTTCCGCAGGGCGCGCTGCTCACCGCGGTGGCCGCGCAGGCAGCGGGCATGCTCGGCCTGTACGCGGCGGGCCAGGACCGGGTGGCGGCGGTGGTGTTCCTGGTGCTGATGGGCGGCGCGCTCGGGCCGGTTTTCATGGTCGCCCAGAACGAGATGCTGCGTTGCGCACCGGGGCGTACGGACATGGCGCTCGCCGCGAACTCCGGTGCGTACAACGCCGGTATCGCGGCGGGCGCGGCGCTCGGCGGGCTGGTCCTGCCGTTCGCCGGTGTGCGGGGGGGCCTTTCTCGCCGGCGGGCTGCTGACCGCGGGAGGCTGCGCGGTGCTGGTCGGTGGGCGGGTGCTGCGCGGGGGCCGGCGCCGGTAGTCGGCCGGCGGGCGCGGGGACGACGTCGGCCGGCGGGGAGGAAGGCCGCGGGAGCCCGTGTCAGCGTTCCGGTCGCTGGGTCAGATGGGTGAACGCGTCCAGGTTCCGCGTCGACTCGCCGCGCGAGACCCGCCACGCGTACTCCTTGCGGATCGCACTGGCGAAACCCAGTTCCAGCAGGGTGTTGAACGAGCCGTCGGCGGCTTCCAGGACCGTGCCGAGCAGTCGGTCGAGCTCCTCCGGCGTGACCACGGAGAGCGGCAGCCGGCCGACGAGGTAGATGTCACCGAGGCCGTCGACCGCGTAACTCACGCCGAAGAGGCGGAGGTTGCGTTCCAGCAGCCAGCGGTGGACCGCCGCTTCGTTCTCGTCCGGGTGGCGGATGACGAAGGCGTTGAGGGAGAGCGAGTGCCTGCCGACCCGTAGCGAACAGGTGGTGGACAGCTTGCGGGTGCCGGGCAGCTTGACGACGTAGTCGCCCGGTTGCGGACTCTCCCATTCGAGCTCGGCGTCCGTCAGGGCCGCCTCGATGATCCGCGCGATCCGGTCGGCCTGGTCGATCTGCTCGCTCTCATCGGTCTGCGAGGAGGCCGGGACCTGCTCGGTGCGCTCGGTGCGCTCGGTGCGCTCGATCTGATCGGTCCGCTCGGTCCGATCGGCCGCCGGGACCTGGGCGGTCGCCGCGCGGGCCGTAGCCGTTTCGGTGCTCGCCGCTTCTGTCCTCGCCGTTTCGGCGGGCGCCGCTTGGGCGGCGGCCCCTTCGCCGGTCGCCGCGTCCTCGGGTGCGTCAGCGTCAGCCATGGTGCGAGCGTACGCGACGGCGACGCGCGTGCATCGCGGCCGTGTACACGTCGGCGGTCGCGGACGCGGCGGTGTCCCAGCCGAAGCGCTGGGCGTGGGCGGCGGCCGCCGCGCCCATCCGGGCGACGAGCTCCGGCGCGTCCGCGAACCGGGCCAGCGCCTCCGCGTACGCCCGCGGATCGTGCCCCGGTATCAGAAAACCGCTGATCCCGTCCCGTACCGCCACCGGGAGCCCGCCGACGGCCGCCGCGACGACCGGGGTGCCCGCCGCCTGCGCCTCGATCGCGACCAGCCCGAAGGACTCGCTGTGCGAGGGCATGACCAGCACGGAGGCGGCCCGGAACCAGTCGGCGAGCTCGTGCTGCCGCACCGGCGGATGGAACCGTACGACATCGGCGATGCCCAGCCGCGCCGCCAGCTTCTGCAGTCCCTCCGGCTTGGCGAGGCCGCTGCCGCTCGGGCCGCCGACGATCGGCACGACCATGCGGGTGCGCAGCGAGGGGTCCCGCTCCAGCAGCACGGCCACGGCCCGCAGCAGCACGTCCGGCGCCTTCAGCGGCTGGATGCGGCCGGCGAAGAGCGGAATCAGGGCGTCCTGCGGCAGTCCGAGACGGGCCCGGGCCGCGGCGCGCCCGTCGGCCGGGCTGAAGCAGTCCAGGTTGACCCCGGGGTGGACGACGGCGACGGAGCCGGGGTCGGCCGCGTAGAAGCGGACCAGTTCGTCCGCCTCCTCGGTGGTGTTCGCGATCAGCCGGTCGGCCGCGTCGACGATCTGGGTCTCCCCGATGACCCGGGCGGCGGGCTCGGGGGTGTCGCCCTCCGCGAGCGCCGCGTTCTTGACCTTGGCCATGGTGTGCATGGCGTGGACCAGCGGGACGCCCCAGCGCTGGGCGGCGAGCCAGCCGACGTGGCCGGAGAGCCAGTAGTGGGAGTGGACCAGGTCGTAGTAGCCGGGGCGCTGGCCCGCCCACGCCTGCATGACGCCGTGGGTGAAGGCGCAGAGCTGGGCGGGCAGCTCCTCCTTGGCGAGCCCTTCGTACGGCCCCGCGTCGACGTGCCGGACGAGGACTCCGGCCGCCAGGTCGACCGCCGGGGGCAGTCCCCCGGTGGTGGACCGGGTGAAGATCTCGACCTCGATGTTGATCGCGGCGAGGCGCCGGGCCAGCTCCACGATGTAGACGTTCATGCCGCCCGCGTCGCCGGTGCCCGGCTGGTGCAGGGGCGAGGTGTGCACGGAGAGCATCGCGATACGGCGGGGCTTGCGGTGGCCGCCGGGGAAGGCCGCGGGGAACCTGAGACGCGGCGCCACGCGACTGCTGCCGAGCCGGGAGACGTACTGACTCACGTCGTCCGGTCCTCCTCACTCAGGGCACGACATCGAAGGGACCTGAGCCCCTTTCGGGAGCGAAAACAGAGGGGCCGCCCCTTTCATTTCCGCTTTACCAAATCATTACGTTGCGCGCTCGGGGTCCGCACGCCGGGGGGCGTATCGGAAGCAGGGCGTGCGCCGGGGCGCGTATGGGGAAACCCGCGTGCCGAGGCGCATATCAGATACGTCCGCACGCCGGGGCGGGTATCGCGAACGGGGCGTGCACCCACCCCGTGCACTCCCGTCCGGCATATGCCCGCCCCGGCGTACGTCTGCTACGCCCACCCGGGACCCGCGCCCCCCGCCCGCCCCCGGCGCTCGTTACGCTCGCTGGCATGCGCCCCATCGGCACCGCGACCCGCGGGACCACCAACCCGAACCGGCTCCGCCGCATGGACCGCTGGATCGCCGCCGCCCACGGCCCGGCCCTGCGCCGCGCCGACGCGCCCGTCGCCGTCGACCTCGGTTACGGGGCCGCCCCCTGGACGGCCGTCGAACTGCTCCAGCGCCTGCGCACCGCCGAACCGCGCACCGAGGTGGTCGGCATCGAGATCGACCCGGAACGGGTCGCGGCGGCGAAGCCATACGAGCGCGACGGCCTCACCTTTATGCACGGCGGCTTCGAGATTCCGCTCCCCCGCCGGCCCGACCTGATCAGGGCGGCGAACGTGCTGCGCCAGTACGACGAGGGCGAGGTGGCCGAGGTCTGGCGGCGGCTGTGCGCCCGTCTCGCACCGGGCGGGCTGCTGGTGGAGGGTACCTGCGACGAGATCGGGCGCCGGCACGTATGGGTGGCGCTGGGCCCGGAAGGGCCGCGCACGGTGACGTTCGCGACCCGGCTCGGCTCCCTGGACCGCCCCTCCGACCTGGCGGAACGCCTGCCCAAGGCGCTGATCCACCGCAATGTCCCGGGCGAACCGGTGCACGCCTTCCTGCGCGACTTCGACCGGGCGTGGGCCGCGGCCGCCCCGTACGCCGCGCTCGGCGCCCGGCAGCGCTGGATCACGGCGGTACGGACGCTGTCGGCGGACTGGCCGCTGACGGACGGGGTACGGCGCTGGCGCCAGGGCGAGGTCACGGTGCGGTGGGACGCCCTCCGCCCCGCCCGGCCGTCCGACGCGCGCTGAACCGGTACGCGACGCGCTCGCCCGACACCCTCGCCTGACGCGCTCGCCCGACGCACCCACCTGGCTCGTACACCCGGCTCCTACGCCCGGCTCCTAGGCCCGACTCGCGCACAGAACCGTACGCAGAAGCCGTACGCAAAAACCGTACGCGGAAGCCCTACGCCGAGCCGCAGGCAGCGATATACACCGTTTATCGCATCCTGATACGTATCATCCCGTCATACAGCAGTTCGCCTCACCCCATCGCGCCCCCATACGCACCGTCCTGCGCTGAAACGCGCCTCGGTCACCCGGGCCGGAAAGGGTGGAGTGCGGGAACACTGACGGGACGTCGGTCGTCCAGTTGGTGGGGGCGACGGTCTCCGCGACAGGGCGGACTCCGGGGGCACGGAAGGAGTTCCCGGGCGCGGGAGGCGCTCCCCGGGTCGCCGGGCGACGCATGCGACCGCCGGAACAGCGGGGGTGAGCCTCTGTTGCTTTTCGGTACGGCGTGGCACGATCGCGCCATCGATGAATAGTTACTGACGGTAAATCAGATTCGTTATCAGATTCGTTCGGAGGGGGATCACGTGAAACGACGTCACTGTGCCGCAGCCGCGATCACTCTGGTCTGCGCGCTGACCGTGCTCACCGCGCCGGTCCAGGCATTCGCCGCGCCTTCGCCGCCGCCCCCCTCCAAGAGCGCGGCGAAGCCGGCGAAGAGCCTCGAAGAGGTGGGCAAGGAGATCGACGCCCTGTACCGCAAGGCGGGCGCGGCCACCGACGCGTACAACCTCGCCGCCGAGAAGGCGAAGAAGCAGTCCCAGGAGATCGTCAAACTGGCCCGGGCCATCGTCGCGGGGCGGGCGAAGATCGCCGAGCTCAAGAGCCAGGCGGGCGCCCAGGCCCGCGAGCAGTACCGCAACGGCGGGCTGCCGCCCGGCGCGCAGTTCATGCTGAGCGACGATCCACAGCTGTTCCTGGACGGGGTGAACCGCGTCTGGGAGGGCCAGCAGGCCGCCCGCGGCGTTCTCGGCGAGCTGGACAGGGCCCAGGAGAACCTGGAGACGTACAGCAAGGACGCGACCGCGTACTGGGAGAAACTCGAGGCCAACCGTCTCGAACAGGCCGAGGCCAAGAAGAAGATCAAGGAGCAGATCGCCGCGGCGAAGAAGCTGGAGTCCCAGCTGAAGGAGGAGGAGCGCGCCCGGCTGCTCAAGCTGGAGGAAGAGGCCCAGTACAAGCTGCAGACGGCCTGGCTGAGCTCCGGCGCGCTGAAGGACATCAACCGCGAGGCGAGCGCCAGCGGGAAGAAGGCGGTGGCCTTCGCGACCTCGCAGATCGGCAAGCCGTATGTCTGGGGCGCCGAAGGTCCCGACTCCTACGACTGCTCGGGGCTGACGTCGCAGGCGTGGGCCGCGGCCGGCCGCCCGATCCCGCGCACCTCGCAGGAGCAGTGGCGGCTGCTGCCGCACATCGCCATCAAGGACATGCGTCCCGGCGACCTGATCATCTACCACAGCGACGCCAGCCACGTGGGCATGTACATCGGCGACGGCGCCATCGTGCACGCCCCGCGCCCCGGCCGCGACGTCACGCTGGCGGGCGCGGGATCGATGCAGATACTCGGCGTGGTCCGCCCGGACAAGTAGGCGCCCGCCGAAGCGGAGGGCGGACGCCGGACGCCGGTGGACCGGTACGGGCAGGGACCGGCGTACCGGTGCGGACAGAGACCGGCGTACCGGTGCGGGGACGTGGACCGGCGTGGGGTGCGGGCCGGGGTGAGGGCGGGCCGGAGTGAGGGCGGGCCCCGGTCGGCGGTGGAGACCGGCGGTCCTGCGCGGGCAGAGGGCTGGTCGGCGCGCGGCGGGCGATACGCGGCGTGCGGTGACCGGCCCGTTCCGACGTGGCCCGTGCCGACGCTGCGGCCGTTCCGACGCGGCCCGTCCCTTGGCGGCTCTCGCGCCCAGCCACTGCGCGGTGTCGGCCCCCTCCGGCGCGGTGACCGTGTTGCCGCGCCGCGCGGTGGGCAAGCCCCCCGCACCCGAGGGCGGCCGCCTGCGGACGTCGCGCGAGTGACGCTCGCCACCGTCCCTCCCGCGTGAGCTTCGTCATGCCCGGGCCCCCGTCGGCCGCCTCCGTCACGGTGCGACCCGCCGGATCCGTGGCAGGACGCGGCTTATGACCGGGCGGAGGACGGCCGGGCGGGCATGGGACGCCATTCCTTTTCCACAGCGCGGCCCGCTATCGTCCCCGTCTGGCAGGTCGTCGTTCGTCGTCCCGCCGCGCCCTCGGGGGGAGGGAAGGAACCGAACCGATGCCCGTACCCGAACCTCGGGAGGACCAGCCCGCTCCCGCCGCGGAACCCTCCCCCGCCACCGGCCTCACCCTTCTGGTGATCGAGGACGACCCCGCGGGCACGTTCACCGTCCCCGAGCTCCCGGCCTCGGCCGGCACCCGGATACGCGTCCGCACCGCCCGCAACCTGACCGAGACGGCCCGGCTGCTCACGGACGACGTGGACTGCGTCCTGCTCGACCTGGCCCTCCCGGCCGACGCCGAGATACGCGCGTCCCGCAACGGGAACGCCTCCTCCGGTTCTGCCCGCGCCGATGCCGGGGCCGTACGGGAGACCGGGGCCGTACGGGAGACCGGGGCGGCTCGGGAGACCGGGGACGCACGGGCGGCCGGGGCGGCCGAGGGTGCGGACGCGCTCGCCGCGCTCCGGCATGTCCTGCGGATCGCCCCGCGCCACGCCGTCCTCGTCCTGACGGCCCGGGACGACACCGAGCTGGCCGCCGAGGCGGTACGGGTCGGCGCCCAGGACTACCTCTTCCGCGGCGAACTCGACGGGCGGCTGCTCAGCCGCGCCGTCCGTTACGCCGTCGAACGCAAGCGCGCCGACCTCGCACAGCACCAGCTCACCGAGTCCCGGCTGCGCGCGCAGGAGAATGCCCGCCTCGAACGCGGCCTGCTGCCCACCCCGCTGCTCGAAGGCTCCGAGCTGCGCTTCGCCGCCCGCTACCGCCCCGGCCGCAGCCGCGCGCTGCTCGGCGGGGACTTCTACGACACGGTCCGCACCCCCGACGGAACCGTCCACGCGATGATCGGGGACGTCTGCGGGCACGGCCCGGACGAGGCGGCGCTCGGCGTCGAACTGCGCATCGCCTGGCGGGCGTTGATCCTGGCCGGACTGTGCGGCGACGAACTGCTCGCCACGCTCCAGGAGGTGCTGGAGCACGAGCGGGAGAGCGAGGAGATCTTCGCGACGCTCTGCACCGTCGACATCGCCCCCGACGGGCGGCGCGCCGGACTCTGCCTCGCGGGCCACCCCGCCCCGCTGATCGCGCGCCCCGGCCGGGCCGCGCGGCTGCTCCCGCACGAGGACGGCGGCCCGGCTCTCGGCCTGCTGCCGCACGCCAGGTGGCCGCGCCGGCAGGTCGAGCTCGGCGGCTCCTGGAGCCTGATGATGTACACGGACGGGCTGATCGAGGGACGCGTCGGGGACGGCACCCGGCGGCTGGGCCAGGACGGCATGCTCGCGATGGTCGACCAGCAGCTGGCGCAGGGGCTCACCGGCGAGGACCTGCTGGAGGCCGCGGTCACCCGCGTACGGGAACTGAACGGCGGCGAGCTCACCGACGACGTGGCGGTGCTGCTGCTCGACCGCGACCAGGAACGGATCCGCCGCCGGAACGCGGACGAGGACCGGGGCGCGGACAAAGACCGGGACGCGCGCGAAGACCGGAAGTCGGGTGGCGTCCGGAAGCCGGGCGAGGGCTCGGGCACGGACGAGGACCGAAGCACGGGCGAGAACCCGGGCGCGGGCCGGGAGCGGGACCCCGGCGGAGTCCGGGACCCGAGCGGCGACCGGGGCCGGGGCATCCCGCGCCCCCGCCCCGGATCGGCCTCGCCCGCGAACGCGACGGGCGCCGCGTAGGGCTCAGCGCCCGCCGTTGTAGGGCCCGTACGGCCCGTCGCTGCTGGACCCGCCGCGCCATCCGCCGCCCGAGACGGCCTTGAGCGCGGGCCGCACGTCCACCAGGAACACGATGGACGCGACCAGACCGGCCAGCTGCAGGAACAGCATCGGCACGAAGAGGTTCACGGCGACGGCGACACCGAGGATGACCAGCCAGAAGGACTTCTTCTGCTTGTCCGCGGCCCGGTAGGCGTCCTCACGGGCCGTCGCCGCCATGACCAGCGCGACCACGGCCAGGACGAGCATGGCCATGTAGAGCAGCCAGATGAGAGTGCTGAATCCTGTGAGCAACATGGTGTGCACCGCCTAATGGATGATGGAGCGCCTCGCGGCCAAGGTACCCGGAACGGGCCGGACACCCCAGAAGGCACCCGCCCGGCCCTTGCGGCGCCCCGGCGCCACGGCCCCGCCCACGACGGTCCGTGACGCCGGTGCGCCTGCCGCCCGGGGCACCGGTACGCCGGGGGGCAGACGTACCGGGGGGCTCCAGGTACGCCGGAGGGACTCCAGGTACAACCGGGACTCCAGGTGCGACCAGGGCTCCGGGTGCGACCAGGGCTCCGGGGGTTACTTCGTGGACGGCGGGGTGGTCTTCTTCGCGGCGGGCTTGCGCGCGGGCGCCTTCTTGGCGGGCGCGGCCGGAGCCTTGCCCTCCGCTCCGCCGGCCTTCGAGGCGGGCGCGGCCTTGCCCTGCCCGTCGGCCGCCGCCGTACGCGTACGGCCCGTACCGCCGGTGCCGCTCGCGCTGCCCGTACCGCCCGAGGAGGCCGGACGCGTGGTGCCGGTCGTCCTGGGACCGGCCGGCTTCGACTCCTTGCGCGGCTCGACGACGACGGCGATCTCGACCATCTCTTCGGCCGTCTCGCCCCGCCAGTTCCGCACGGTCCGCTCCCCGCGCTCGGCGACCTTCTCGTACGTCTCCCGGGCCCGCACCGCGTACTCCGCCGCCATGCCCAGGCTGCGCATCGCCAGGTCCTGGGCACTCTCGCCCAGCTTCCGCAGGTCGCTGTCGAACGCCCCGATCACCTCGCCGACCTTGGCCTGCACGGTGGCCTGGGCCTCCTTGGCCTGAGTGGCCACCTTCTCCTGCACGGCCTTGGGGTCGGTGTTGCGCATCGCCTCGATGCGCTCGGGCGCCTCGGCGCGCAGCTGCTCGATCAGCGCCGGGACCTTCCGCGCCTTCTCGACGGCGAGATCGGCCGTACCGGCGGCGAAGTAGAGGGGGGTGGGGTCGGTGAGGGTCTTGCGCAGGTCATCGGTGATGGCCATGACTGTGGTCCTCCCGGATCATCAGGCTCAGTGTGAGGGTTTTGAAGGCTTCGACTTCGACTTCGGCTCCGGCATCGGCTTCGACTTCGGCTCCGGCATCGAAACGGGGTCGGCGCCCGGGCCGCCGTCCGCGCCGGAACGTCCGTCCGCACCGTCGGGCTCCGCTCCGGCTCCGGCTCTGGCTCCGGTTCCGGTTCCGGTTCCGGTTCCGGCAGCGTCCGCGGCTCCGGAACCCGGTCCGGGCTCGAAGCCGTTCTCCTTGCGGAAGGAGTCGTAGATCTGCAGCAGCACACTCTTCTGCCGCTCGGTTATGGACGGGTCGGCCAGAATCGCCGCCCGCGTCTCCGACTCCTCCCGGTCCCGCTCGTCCAGAATCCCGGCCCGCACATAGAGGGTCTCGGCGGAGATCCGCAGCGCCTTGGCGACCTGTTGCAGGACCTCGGCGCTCGGCTTGCGCAGCCCGCGCTCGATCTGGCTGAGGTAGGGATTGGACACCCCGGCGGCATCGGCGAGCTGCCGCAACGACAGCTGCGCATTGCGCCGCTGCTCGCGCAGGTACTCACCGAGATTGCCGACGTTGAGTGATGCCATACCCCGATGGTGCGCCACCCTCGCTAACTATTGCAAGCACCCGCTTGCAAAAGTGCGCTACTCCACTCGCCCGGCCCAATGAGCCTGAGCACGATAGGTGTCGCATTTGCACGACAACTGTCGTCATCCGGGTCCGACCTCCTTACGCAGGTGCTCTTGGTCCGGTTCTGCGAGTCGCCGGGAAGCGGCGTTGCCGGTGGGCTCTGCCAGGGTGTCCGTCGTGGATGAACTGGTGGAGCGTGTCGACGATCAAGATCGTGTGCTGGGGGTGGTGGTCAGCCGCCGGCAGGCCATCCGGGAGGGCTGGCTGCATCGGGTCGCCGTGACGGTGTGTCGTGATGAGCATGGACGGATCCTCGTCCACCGGCGGTCGGAGCAGCTCTCGCGCTTCCCCGGACTCTATGAGGTCGTGATCGGTGGCGCCGTGGACGTGGGCGAGTCCTATGAACGGGCTGCCGGGCGGGAACTGGCCGAAGAGCTGGGCCTTCATGTGCTGCCGCGCTTGCTGTTCACGTTCCTCAACCGCAGCGGTTTGAGCCCTCACTGGCTCGGCGTTCACGAAACCGTGGTGCCGGACACCGTGGCCGCCGATCCCGATGAGGTCGCCTGGCATGGCTGGCTGACGGAGCCAGAGGTGCGGTCGGCTCTGCTGGAGTGGCGCTTCACTCCCGACAGCCACGAAGCCTTCAGTCGATATCTCGCGTTCCGGACCGCGCAGTCCTGACCCTTGCCCGCCTCGCGGGCTTGGATGCCTGATTGCGGCCAACGCGCCTTGTGAGGACGGCTGTTCGCGACAGGGATTACGGATGCTTGGTCGACTCCCGCTCGTTGCGCAACTCGATGGCTCTGGACCTCGCCAGAGGGGAGCGTCCGCGTCAGCAGTCCGGCGGTGACGAAGGACCTCGTTCTGGGAGAGCACGGACCGATCGGAGCTCTAGTGGCCACTGAATAATCGGCACAGAAGTGTCGGACCCGCGTGGTACGACTGCTACCAGCAGAGTTCGAGCAGACGGGTGGTCAGCAGTGGGGCGACAGGAAGAAGCGATCCGTGTTGCGGACGAGCTCTTGGCCGACATTGAGCTCAAGCGGTTGAAGGCGTCCGAGGTCGTCCTGAAGGCGAGCAGGCTCGCCCGACTGGTCGGGCACACCGAGTTGACGAAGTTCCTCGGGTTCGAGCGCAACGGGTACCCAACCGACGGTTCGGCGCTGGCGTGGATCGAACGGGCGGGCCGCTGGGCCGACCGGGAGAAGGAGACATTTTACACCCAGTCGATCGCGAAGGTGGAGGCCCAGGTCGAGTCCGCGCAGCAGGCCATCGACGCCATGCGCGGCGGGGGCAACTATTCGGGCGACATGGCCCTAGTTGCGGCGCGAGCCCATGATGAGCGGATCCTTCATTCCTCAGCCTCCCTCAGCACGTGGACTGGGATCTTCGGGCAAGTCGTCGCGACCGTCTATGACATGGTTACCGAGATCTACCACGAGCTTCTGTTCAGCGAACTCCAGGCAAGTCTGTTCGCGGACGCCCAAGAGAGGGTCGACGGGTCGTTGGCGGTGGCGAGCGGGACTGCGCTCGAAAAGATCGAGCGCATCTCTGACCGTCTCCGGGACGGTGACTCTGAGTCTGTCAGCCAGGCCCTCACCACCTGCCGCCGGTTGATCGACTCCTCTGCGGACTATGTGTTCCCGGCCCGGGACGAGCCGTACAAGATCGGGGACGAAGTCGACCTGAAGGTCGGACCGCAGCAGGTGCTGAACCGGCTCCAAGCACACACCCACGCCTGCGGGGCATCCAAGAGCCGCAGGGACCGGCTGCGTCGGACCCTGTTCGATCTCTATGGCCGGTGCTCTGCAGGCACTCACGCCGAGGTCACCATCGACGAGGCCCGCTTCATCTTCCTGCAGACCTACATCACCCTCGGCGAGATCCTGACCCTGAGCGCACCCGAGGTCGGCAACTCCTGACGCTAAGGCCTTCCATCATCGGCCTGAACTGGTGAGATGCACGGTGCGGAAGGCCTGGACAAGGCAGGTGATCCGGGTGGTCGAGCACCGGAGCTTGCGGAGGAGCCGCCAGGGCTTGAGAGTGGCCATGGCCTGCCATGAGGCCTCGGAGTGCACGTTCGACTGGCCCATGCAGCACCCGCGCTCGTGACTACGAAACTATCTGGAGTGTCACGAACCGCGACTGCAGGAATGCCATACCCTTTCGCACTCGCGGCGCTAAAGCAATCCAACGTGCCGAAACGGTTCCACTAGCGCCGGATCGTCAAAGGTATGCCCATATTCGAGGCACTTGAGGGTGACCGTACCTTGAGAGGCTTTATCGATGTGAAAGGTCGACCAGCTACGGCATCGTCGACAGAGACACCCAACCAGAAAAGGCCGTAGCAAATGCAGCCTGTTTTCCTGATCTTTGAGGTACAGGCTCCCCTTCTCGATGTCACTGCGGTCCCAGATCATCGTACTCGTGGGCACCACTGGATGATCACCCATCAAGTTTCGATAGTCGATCACCGAGCGCCCTAGAAGCGCGTCCCAGTGCAGGTCGGTGATTTGAATCAAAGACCAGTCGGCCAAGAATCTTCCACCCTCAATCAACCTGGAAAGTTCACCAAAGGCTGCGTCACGCGCCTGTGGCAGGTCGACGCGGTCCACTCGTCGCTCGTGGTCTTCATCATTACGGCGGCTGTACAGACGCTTGCGTGCGTCAGCGACTTTCTCGTCTGCGAACATGGAACCAAGGGCGTTGAGGGGGTGTTCTGCTGGAAGACTGCTCCTCTTTCGCTTGCTGGAAATTTCGTCCAGTGTGGCTACCCATTCACCGAACCCTGGCCCCCGGCCTCGTTCCAGTTGGCCACGAATGGCGTGAAGCGAGCCCAGTTCTATTCCTTCTTCCCTGGCAAGCGCCCCTACCAACAGAGCACTGTAGGCCAGGAGGATCTCAGCGGTGCCGAGAATTGCTTGATACGCAGGGCCAGCGTCTCGCACGCTCATCGCGGCCTCAGTCTCACGCCAGCGCAGGGCGACCGGGTAAGGGAAGCGTGTACGGACCGTGTGACCCAAATCATCAAGAAGGCTAGCGGCTGCGACCCTAAGCCGCAGAGTTTGACCAGATCGTACGATCCGGTCGCGGCCTTGAGCTGCGCTCTGGTCGAGGAAGACGGATTGAAGGACCTCATCCGCCTCGCTGTGCCACTCTTCTAGGCGCCGCTTCGAGATTTCCAGGTTGTCCAGAGCGGATGCCAGTGCCCCGTCCGGTTGCGGCAGCGTCAAGTCTGCGAGGTCTCGCCACAGAATGTGCACACCCGCTTGCGCCAGCATCGGCCCTGCCATTGGAGACCGAAGGAACAGCAGAATAAAGCGAAGCTGATGTGCTTCCAAAGGCACCTTCGGGCGCAGCACGATCACATGTTCGCTTGCCGCAGCCGGCAGGTCATCATCCCCGACTTCACTGACCACAAAACGATGGCGGTCTGTAGGCCGAGAGATGGATCGCAGAATCAGATCCCCAGCCTGCAACAAGCAGTCCGATGGCACCTGCGCCCAGATATCTTCGGGGTCAGGAGGTGCGATCGAGCCATCCGTGAGCACATCGGGCCCTCGCAGTACGCGGACAGCACCCGGCTGGCCAGTTGAGCTGGTTTTCTCACCCAATGTGTGGCGATGGACGCTTGGCGCTTTGGTGAACAGATCACCCACTTTCGCCACACTCCCGTACCCGACCAGATCCTCACGGAGGGCCAGCACTGCTGGATCGTGTCGCTCAAAGTGCAGTCGCTCGTGCGCAGGGATGAGATCCCGCACGACGTAGCCGTTCTTACTCCTTCCGCCCCGCATACGGAGCAACTTCTCGAAATCTTTCTCAACCGACTTGGGATCAACACGATGAGGCATGCGGAACATTCGCACGACGGCTTCCTTGGGCTGCCGCGCGTGCAGGAAAACTGCCGCGACTTCCAGACCGGTATGCACCTTCGGCAAGACACCAGCCGCGTAGAGAACAGTCGACAGATGCCACCGCTCCCTCACAGCCGCCCTGAAGTCAGCCTCCGCATGAGAGGTAAGAGCAGATGACGGCAAGAGCACGGCCAGGTGAGCGTCCCGCTCCGGGGGAACCAAATCTTCAAGTAGTACTTCGTAGCTCCAACGAGTGCGGTACTTCTTATTTGCCGGCAGTCTCTCCCATTCAGGAATCAGTAGAACTGGCCCAACCGCAAGTAATTCGTCAGCCTTCGACGCTAGCGATCTCCATGATGTCTCTCGATGGGTGTTCCACCCTTCAGGGGCTTCATAGGTGTCGCCAGGAGGGCCTTCGCTCGTCAATACCGAAGGAGGTTCTGAGCTATGGTGTTGAAAGGTTGCACCGAGGAGCCTTTCAAACACGCTTGCAGACGGATTCCTACCCTCACGTACAACTTCATCGGCCATGGAAATGGCACACCCCCTCCGACCCAGCTGCCTTGACTGGCCGACAGCCTACGCTGACAGCGTTCCGAGGCATCTCACGTCCGGAGGACATCCGCCCCCCGGCATACATCCTCCATCGCGGGGGTTCGCGGGGAGGCTTGTTGAGGCGTCACCGGCAGATGAGCGCTTCAGGCGAGGGAGACGAAGGTGTCGTGGAGTTCGGTGCTACGTACCCAGCGGATGGCGAGGTAAGGCTGACTCCCCCTCCCCTGTGCCCACCGCAGTTTCGGGGGCATCCGTAGCCCGCACTGCGCGACTAGCTATCCGATTGGCTTTCGATGCGAGTGACCTGATCAGGGCCGGGATGATCCACGCCGGGCACCATGGGGTTCTCGTAGTCGAACTCCACCTTGCCGAAGAAGTCGCTGGTGATGGGCGGGGGGTCATTGTCGGCAATGATCAGCTGCAAGCGTTCGCCATATGCGTCAGCCAGGGTCCTGAAGCGACTGTAGATCTCGGCCGCGCGCTGCCGGTCGGAGGCATTGTTGCCGAAGGCCTTACGCGGTGAATCGATCACGAGGAGCGATGGAACGAGGACGTCGGAGTGGTCGAGTCCGAAGGCAAGGAGCGTGAGGCTGTAGGCGAGGTTGACGGAGGTGGCGATGCCCCCGCCGGAGGCCTGCAGGGTCTCGAAGGGCCGTCCGTTGACCACCGGCAGGTAGGTGTCGCGGTCGATGACGGCCGTGTCGACCCAGGGCAGGTTCCAGCTGGTGAGCAGTCGGCTGAACTCAGTGCTGAGGTCACCGAGCAGAGTCTGGCTGGCCTTGAGCTGCTCGGACTTCTCCTTGATGTCCTTGTTGACCTGCCGTCGGTCGGCCTTAAGCGAGCGGATGTCCGCGTCGATGGTGCGCACCCGTCCCCAGGATTCGCGCAGTTGGGTGATGGCATCAATGCTGGCCTTGAGCGAGGCGACGCGGGAGCTGGCCTCGGCGATGGCGTCGAAGCGCGGGGCGACCGCATCACGGGTCTGGGCGTCGAGCTCCCGGCGCAGGCTGGTGACGGCAAAGCTGAGTTGCTGCGACCGCTCCTGGACGGTCTGCAGGTGCGCCTCGTCCGACTGCTGGATGCGCTGTGCGTCCTCAAGCTGCTGCTGCAGGGCCGTGCGTGTCTCTTCGATGGCAGCCGGGTCGATGTCGGCCTCGACTGGATCGGGTTGGAGACAGACGAGGCAGTGACCGTCCTCGACGGCCCGGGCGGCCAGCGACTGCATGCACCGCGGGCAGACGACGAACTCGAAGGGAGAGAGCTGGTCGATGGCCGTGACCGACCGTGCGAGACGGGAGAGGTCGAGCTGTACCTGAGCGACGACGGCATGTCGCGCCTCCACTAGGTCAGCAGCCGCGGACACTTCTTCTTCGGTCTGCCGGGCGGCGCGAATGGCGTTCTGTAGCTCGTCACGCAGCGCGGTGTCGGCGGCGGTCTGTTCCTCAAGTTCGGTGCGGAGGCTGGCCAGGGCGGACGATGCCCGCTCCAGAGTGTCGCGTAGCTGAGTGAGTTCGGCCCGCAGTTCGTCGTCGCTGCGGGGGTCGGAGGCTGCCAGGAAGGAGCTGACGTTGTCGTGCTCGGCGGTTCTGGCCTTCAGCGTGTCCAAGAGCTGGTTCCTGGTGCGCTTGAGCTCCATGAGCGCGCTGTCGGTGAGCCCGAACATCAGGCGGAAGAGCTCTCTGCGCTTGGTCTCAAACCAGCTGTCCAGGTGACCGACGACCTGACGGTCGATCTCGCGCGCCTGGAGGTAGACGTAGGCGTACAGGTCGTTGAAGGTGAGGTTCTGCGGCCGCGCTGCTCCTTCTCGCCGTGCGGCGATCTGTTCGCGCGGGAAGCCAAGCCCGTCCAGGAGATGGTCGGAGAGCGTGGTGGCGCCTTCCGAGGCCCGCAGAGGCAGGGTGCGTTCCAGAGCGAGGGAGTGTGGATCGAGGAGATCCACAGTGTCGGCGGTGTCTCCCTCAATGGTCCGCTTGAGAACGACACGTTCGTCGCCGACCACGACCTCGGCCTGGACCGACAGGACATGGTCGCGGACCGCCGGGGTGAGCATGGCGCTGCCACCGAGGGCGTGCTTGAAGAGCATCAGCAGACTGGACTTGCCAGTGCCGATGGGGCCGGTGATCACGGTGGCCGGACGGTCGAAGCGGTAGGTCTGTTCCGCCTCGGCGGTGGTGACGGTCAAGGCCACGATGCGCAGGTGGACGGCCATGTCAGATCTCCGTCCGCCAGGGTCGGTCGACGGCGTCGGGCAGACGGTCGTAGATGAGGTTTTTCAAGGCCGATCCTGACTTGTTGAAATGCCGCTTGAGCAGCTTGATGCGGCTGGCGACAACGTCCCACTCCGGCGTTGCGGCAAGAGAGGCCGCGGCGGCGGCGCCCTGCGGCGTGGCGCGGAATTCGGCTCTGGCGCTGTTGCTGTAGACGATCAGGCCGCGGGCGGCGAGTGAGCCGAGGACGCTGTAGTAGCGCTGGTCCCAGGGCCCGTACTTGTAGCGCGTCATACGGCTTTCGACCGCGAGGCGCTCGGGTGGTGTGGGGGCGGTTCCTTCCGGCCACGACGCCTCGCCAGCAGGCAGGAGACGTTCCAACATCGCTGGATAGCGCAGCAGGAAGTCGAGTTTGGCGAGCTTGGTCAGGCCGTCGAGCCCCCCTTTGGGGGTGGTGAACTGCGAGATGAGCAGGAGGATGCGCGCCTCGTGGTAGTGGACCTCACGCTGCTCTGCCTGCCGCCGCTGAGTCCGCATGCGCGCTACGGCGGTCTCGAAGTCGGCGCTATGGGTCATGAGGCTTCCTCATCCGTGTTGAAATTCTCGGAGAAGAAGAAGAGGCACTCGTCGCACAACTGGTAGGCCAGCCCTCGCAAATGCAGGTTGCTGAGCAAGAACGGCGGCGGCGACGGCAGAGCGTCGACCTTCAGTTTCTCGGCCAGCAGGTCGTTCATCTTGTTGCCGAACTCGCTGCCCTCGGCGACCTGAGCGCGCGCATGGCGTCGGCACTCGAAGGCCATATCCAGCACGTCCATGGACAGGTTCAAAAGGTCGGTTTCATCCCCGGCCAGGCCGGAGCGGCGCTCGGACCAGGTCGTGTACCACGCGGAGCGGAGCCGTTCGGCGAACGCCGCCTCGTCCGAGGGAACCAGGCCCCGGCGCAGCTTGCGGCCGAGCTTTGCCCCTCCCGGTGCCAGCACGGGCGCTTGACCTCGGGGGAACGTGGGCAGCTGAACCGTCGTGTACGCGATCGCCTGGCGGACGATCTCGCGAGTGATGCTGCGCCGGCCGATGCGCTGCTGCATCCGCGTGCTGTGACGGACGCGGCTCGGGTCGGCGATGTAGACAGCAAGTTGGCTACGGTCGCTCTCATCACGGTTGGCACGCTCGATCCGGTCCACGACGGCCCGGTACGTGCTCTCAAGGTCGACATGCCCCAGCTGCAGTTGCTCGACGGCAGGCACCAGAAGCCGTTGGATGTTGACGTCGGTGATGTGTGCGCGCTGGGGTGGATCGCAGGAGATCTCCAGGACTGCAAGGAAACGAAGAACCCTCTCCACGAACCCCGTTGGCACCTGGATGTCCGCGAGCTTGCTCACCTGGGGTGTGTCCGGGACGTTGGGATAGGGCTGTTTCCAACGGACTTTGAGCATCTGACGGGCGATTGTCTCCGCCATAGAGGACAGCCCATCCGTGAGTTCCGGCTCCGGGCCGCACATCCGAGCCAGCGTGCCGGCATTACCCTTGATCGGACTCAGCGCCGCGTTCGTCGCCAGTCTGAGTCGGACATTGGCGGCACACTCGCATGCGCACCAGCGGTCGAAGAGATGGGTCAGGCCGCCGCTCTTGCACAGCTCCGTAAGCGACCACGTGCCCTGATTCTCTTCGCGATGCTTGACCGATACCAGTTCCACTGATCCATCGGCCCACGCCACGACGAAGTCCTCGTGCCACTCGCAGACGACGAAGTCAATTGCGTCCTCCGTGAGCATGGCGAGACACTCTCGGGCGGCTACCTCCGCCTGGTACCGGTAACGGCCCAGCGTGTCCGAGCCGCTGTCTTCCTCCGGAGCCAGTTCGAAGATGGCGTGCGCTGAACCGTCTGAACTCTCCGACTCAGCGGGCGCTCTGGCGCCTTCAGCCCCAACGCCCATGCCCGCCGTGTCGACCATCGACGCCCCCGATCCGGCCCCTTATCAGGGCACGTCCCCCGCCGCTTCCATCCCGGCACCGGGAGTGAAGATCCCTACCTCTATCACACTCCAGCATCGCCACGTAACAGTCCGTCGCAATTTGGCGCCTTCAGCAGTCGCCGACCGCAGTCCTCATGGGCGTTGAGATCCAGGCATCGCGGCACAAGTAGGCGCTGAGCGCACGGTCGGCATCGCGAAGTCTGTGAACGAGCGGGGTCATCGACTCTCGCGCCTGGCAGGGATCCGACGCTTGGAGCAACCGCGTCGCGATCTGCAGAACCGCGCCCGTTGCCAGGGAGTCGGTCGGCGGCGCGGTGTAGGGCTTGGAGGTCTTCTTCTTCCCGGCGGTGTTGAGCAAGGGCTGAGCCTCCGCGGTGCGGGAAGCATGCTCGGCATCGAGCACGGCGGCCAGGAACGATGTGCCGGCGTACGGGCGTGCTTCGGGCCAGGTTCGGAAGATCATGGCGACCGTCGCGCGCAGATCGGCGAAGTAGTGGGCGACGGGGACGGGCGCCCCCGCGCTCGTCGTGCTCTCGGGGCCTCCTGCAGCGAGTAAGCCCGCAAGGTGTCGTTGCACTCGGACGAGCGCGGCCATAGTGGCCGAATCGAGTTTCCCGGCGGGGGCGCTTTCCCGGGTCAGGTCGGCTCCGCAGGCATGTGCGGGATGCTCGGCCGGTGCCGAACGCGCCTCAGCCGACCGGCATTGCCACGGGTTCAGAGCATCGTCCGACAGGCGGGCGATGGCGCTGCCTGCACGGGGGGACTGCGCGAGTGCGCCGCAACTGGGGCACTGGTGGGCGAGGAGTCGTTGGTGTCGGACACAGAGGAAGATCACGGGAAGGCGCCACAGCCGTTGCCAAGGACCGCCGTGCCGGTCCTGGATGGGGGCGCCGTTCCCGGTGAGACAGTGAGGACAGTAGCGCGTGGAGCGGGTCAGCACCCACGAGTTGTCGTAGATCATCCGGGCTGGGGTGCTGCGTGGCGTGAACGCGGGGTTCAGTGGCCCATACCGCTGCCCGAGCGGAGCGAGGAGCATGTCGGCGACCTCGGCGGGCATGAGAAGGGTGGCGCGGGCAAAGACCGTGAGGTGGGCGTCGTCCAAGTGGTGCTGGAAGCTCAGGGGCAGGCGGGTGGGCAGACCAGGACTGCCGCCGGGTGCCAGACCGGTGCGGAGCAGGATCTCTGCGGGGGTTGTGCCCAGCCGATGGGCCAGGCGCAGCACGAATCCGGTGATCGTCTCGTCGGGCAGCGGATCGAGGCTGCGGGGCAGGGAGCGCATGGTCAGCCGTTTCGTGGACCGCGGACGTAGATCTCGGGGCTCAGAGTGTCCGCTGTCTCCTTTGCGACTCCGAGCACCTGCTGCAGCGCAAGGGATGTGCCGGGGAGGCGTGCAAGGCGCCGGAAGGTGTCCCGGTTCAGTGCGAGGGCGGCGTCGTAGAACGGGCGTAGCACTCGCTCTGTCCAGTTCTTGTCGCGGGCTTCGAGCACGGACACAGCGATGCCCAGTACCGCGCCCATGGTCAGGGCAGACTCCATAGGCGAGAGCAGCGAGTTGATCCCGTATGGGCTCTTCGATCCGCCCCGCCGCGTGCGGCGTCGGCTATCGCGCATTCGCTGCACCGCCTCCCGTTCGATCGCCTGTGCCAGGGCGGGTGTCGCCGCGAAACGGCTTGCCTCTGGCCAGGAGGCGAGGATCAACGTGGCCACCACCCGCAAGTCGATAAAGTACTGGGCGACCGGCACGAGTCGGCCGCAACTCCCCACGCTCGAAGGCCCGTTGGTGGCCAGCAGTTCGTCGAGGCGTCCTTGGAGGGCCAGCAGAGCCTTGAGCGAGTCGGCGCCCTCCGGGCTACGAGCTGGACCGACGCGGGAGAGGTCGGCCCCGCAGACCGACAGGCGGACCCCGCCCGAGCCCGGAACGGACGGCGATCGGCACTGGGCCGGGTGGAGTTCTTCCATCCCCGGGCGAGCGATCAGGCCGGCGCGGGCGAACTGACTAGGAGTGCGGCAAGCAGGACAGACCCGATGGAGGAACTGCCGGTGCCGAACGCAAGCGAAGACCACCGGCAGGCGCCATGACCGTCTCCAGGCACCGCCGTTCAGAGCCTCTTGCGGACTTCCGTCGCCCGCGAGGCAGGATGGGCAGTACTGGGATGTCCGTACGAGGATCCATCGATTGGGGCGGTCCAGCTGGCGGGGACTCGTCCACGGCCGGTATCTCCTGCTCAACAGACCGTATTGATGCCCCATGGGGGCTAGCAGTAACTTGTCGGCCTCCGCAACGGTCAGGTGTGCCGCGTGTGCCGCCCGGGCAAGGCGTGGCTTGTCCATGTCCACCAGCAGCCAGGGCGAGAGGACGCCGGGAGTCTCGCCCGGTCCGTCCATCAATCCCAAACGGGCTGCGACTTGCTCCGGGTCGTGCCGTTGTGACTGGCGAGGCGGAGAATGAAGCCAACAAGGGTTTCGTCTTCGAGCGGGTCAAGGCTGCGGGGCAGGGGACGCAGGGTCATGCCTCAGCCGCCGGAGGTGTGCCGCGGTCGTCGAGAACCGTGTTGCGCCCCTTCCGGGCCTTCGGGGTCTTCCGGGCTGCTTTCACCTTCGGCTGTGGGGCAGTGTCCACGTCGGGGATCTCTCCGGCTTCGGCGTCGCGTACGCCGTCCTTGCCGGGGATATTGCCCAGGTTGATGGTGATCTCGTCGAGGAGGTCGATGGTCAGGTCCTCCAGGCCGCTTTCGATGGCCTTGGTCAGTCCGTCCTCGATCAGGCGCCTCAGGAGGCCGACGATGCCGTGGGTGCGGCGGTAGAGGTACTCGGGCATCCGGCCTTCGGACAGCGTGCCGGGGCCGGCGTTGAAGAGCCGGATCTGGTTCTCGATGCCGACGAGGTGGTCGATGAAGGCGCCGGTGCGTGCGTTGTTGCTGTAGTCGAAAGGGTCGAGGGTGACCAGGTCGAAGCGGCGCTCGGTCTGGGTGGAGGCGTCGGGGTTGTAGCTCTTGCCCTTCTTCAGGGGTGCGTAGACCCACTGGTTGGTGCGGGGGTCGTGCCAGCCCTCCCTGAGCAGACCGGAGCGGGGGATGTTCACGCCGATGAGGACGAGCGTGACGTCCAGGTCCATCAGGCCGCGGATCAGGTCGAGGGTGTCCTGGTCGTCCTCTCGGTGCATCTTCAGGCGGGTGATGTCGTCGATGATCAGGACGGTGGTGGCGTGCGCCCTGATCGACTCGCGGACATTGCGGATCATGCCGCGCAGGTTTCTGCCGTAGGGGGCGCCGTAGTAGTCGAGAATCGCCTCGCACAGGCCGATCGGAGTGGCCTTCACCGGGGTCTGGCAGTAGGCGACCGGCGCGATCAGGTCCCGGGTGCCGGGCATCGGGTCGAAGTAGCACTCGGGGTACTGCTCGAATAGGGCGCGCCAAGTGTCCTCGAACTCGGCGGCGGTCCGGCAGGCGGTCTCCGTCTTACCCTGGTAGCCACCGCCGTTGATCATCAGCCCGTCCAGCGTGCTCGGGCCGATACGCATCGCGTTGTTCTGGATCCGCGAACGCATCAGCGTGGTGACCACCTCGCTCATCGGGGTGTCCAGCATCTGCATGTTGACGTGCGTGGCCGCGCGGTGCAGGTCGTACAGCGACTTCTTGCGTGGGCTCATCAGCGCGTACTCGGCCAGGGGGATCTTCTTGACCGGCACGAACAGATCCCGCGTGCGGCGGAACTCCCGCCAGCCCTCGTGGCGGGTCCGGTCCGGCCTCGGGCCGAAGCGCAGGAACGGCACGGGCGCGTTCGACGGCTCGGGGTGCAGGTTGCTCATTTCACGTTTCCTCCGTCGGCTGCCGACCGGGACTCGGTGGCGGCGGGGCCGCGTCGTCGGGGCCGTCATCGTCGTCGGCGATGACGAAGAGGTTGCGGCGACTGTGGCTCGATCCCAGCGGGGCGGGTGCCGACGGCGTCCGCGAGGATGTCGCCGCCTCCCGCCGCCGACGCCGGTGGGCGTCCAGGCTGTCGGTAGCCTCCCGGGCCCGCTCCCGCCACAGCGGCTCCGTATCCGGGGCGCCGACGGCCGTCAGGCGCGGCGACTCGTCCGGCTTCGGCGGCTGTTGCGGCCGGTCCGCGGTGGCTGCCCGGGCCTGGGTGATCTCCCGCGCATGCTGCACCCGCTGGGACTTGGTCAGCTGGGACGGCCAGTTCTCGACCGGATCGACGGCCCCCAGCATCTCCAGGAGAATCGGGACGAGGTCACTGTCGGAACGCGGCTTGAGACCCGCTTCCCGTACGCGGGTGAGGAGTTCCTCGACCCTGGCGTCCCCGAAGGCCGGCATCTCGCCCTCCGGCGGCAGGCCCGTCCAGCACAGTTCGTGCCACTTATGGGTGTCGGGGTCCTGGAAGTACACCACCCTCCGGTCGCGGGGTTCGCGGTGGATGACCCACTGCTTCTTGTAGCGCCCCCCGCGAGCAGAGTGCAGGTCGGGACGGTGCAGCAGCTCCGCGTCGTACCAGAGCCCCTTGACCTTCACGCCCCGCCGGTAGATCCGCTTCACATGGTGCTCCGGCAGGAAGCGGTAGTACGTCTCCGGGGACGGGATGTCCAGGTCGAAGCCCTCTTGGGCGAAGGAGGCGGCGAACAGGGTGTTGGGGCTGTGGTCACCACCGGGATCCCAGCTGGGTGCGAACTCGCCGAGACGACGGTTCTGCCAGACCTTCACGACCCAGGTCGCGATGAGGTGTTCCATCTCGGCCATGGTCAGCACCGCGTCGCCCTCCGGGTCGGCGCCGCGGTCGGCAACGTCGACTCCCGTGTATCCGGCCAGCTTCTCGAACACCAGCGAACGGATACTGCCGAAGACGCGCTCCACCGCGCTCTTGTCCTGCGGGCGCAGCACACGCGCCGGCAGAATCCGGCAGCCCATCGCCTCCTGGACATCCACCAGGTGATGGTTGCGGTAGACCGAGCCGTGGTCGGAAGTGACGGTCTCGGGAGTGAAGAACGGCAGCCCGGCCACCTCGTACCCGGCGAACTCCGAGACCATCGCGGCCGGCAGCCCCGGATAGGGCCACTCCATGTCCTCGCCCCACTCCTCCCGCATGGGCAGCGGCAGCATGACGTCGCGCAGCACCATCGCGACGTCCACCGAGGAGTCCGACACCAGCGTCAGCCGGAACGCGCAGATGGAGTGGGTGTAGACGTCCAGCGCCAAGGTGAGGTGGACTGTGACCGGGTCACCAAAGACGTTCTCGCGGACCATCACCGGCAGGATGGTCGTGTCCAGCGCGACGACCTGGCCGGGGCGAGTCACGAGCACATGCCCGTTCTTGGTGGGCAGGTCGGCCGAACGCTCGTACTTCGGTCGCGCGCCGCCCGGCCCGAACCACTCCTTCCACACCCGCAGCAGTGTGTGATAGCTGGGGACCTCGATCTTCTCGCGCTCTTCCCCGCCCCCGCCCTTGTCCCTCTCTCCTTCGTCTTCCTTCTCGAAGGTCTCCCGCACATAGCGACGGATCATGTTCTCGCGGGTCCGCGCGCTCACCCGGGACCGGTGCTGCTGCGTCTCCGTGCGAACCGCGAAGATCGCCTCACGGACCTCCTCGCTGATACTCGGGTGCCCGCCGCTCGCCCGCAGCCACCGGTGATCGGCGCAGCCCACGATCCCGTACTTCCTGCGCCGACGCTCCCACCGCTCCAGCGTGCGCACCCCGACATGCGCGACTCCCAGGAGTAGCTTGGCCTCCTCGGGCCGCAGCGCCGACAGTTCGGTGGCCTTCGCCTCCCGCCGTTCGGTCAGCGTCGTACGGTCCGGGTTGTACTCGGGGCGTGGCTCCCCCGGCTCGGGCCGGAACGGATCACCGCTGCGGAATCCCCAGTTGACCTCCATCAGATGCGCGAAACGCTGTTCCATCAGCGGTCGCTTCTCCGGCTTCACATCACTCCACGAAGCCGCCTGCCGCCCACGGTTGGCGCCCTCCGCCGCCGTGCGCGACGATGACCGGCACCGCGGATGATTGACCAGAAATCGAAAGCTCACCCGCTGCCGCTCGCCGTCCGACCGCACCAGGTGGACCCGCCCCAGATGCGGCTCCTGCCGCTCGACCAGCCACTCCACCTCATCGAGCACGACGCCCGCGCCGGGCGAGAGGTCCAGTTCCGCCGCCCCCATCATGAGACGCCTTCTGCCAGCACCACTCGCGACCTGTCCGTCAGCGGCTGAGCAAGGTCGATGCCGAGCCTTCGGTGCCACAGCAGATGCAACAACTGGGCCCGTGCCACCGGCCAGTACATATGCGCGTCCGCCAACTCCCCGAACGTGACGCCCTCCTCGGCCTGAGCAAGCAGACCGGGCTGCACCCCGAGCATGTCACGCGTCGGACGACGCTTCCCGTAGAACGCACCAAGCGTGGACCGGACATGCGGCCGCCACTCGGCCACGACCGCGTAGTGCCACCCGCAGACCAACGCCACCTCCTCCGCGGCCGCGAACGACTCCAGATCCTCGGGTTCGATCAGATCCCGGGGCCGCACGTCGATCAGCCAGGTCCCGGCCCGCGTGAGCGCGAAGAAGTCCGGCGTGTGGTTACGCCACTTCTCCGCTGTACGGAACCGGATACGCAACGGCTGCGACAGCACTTCCACCAGATCACCGGCAAAGTCCAGAGCCACCAGTAACTGGTCCTCTTCGAGGCTCTCGAACCCATGCAGCCGCCCCGTCGACACCAGCGACTCCAGACCGGGCCTGTGCCGCTGCTCCCGCCGCCAGGTGAACCCTCGCATCGGCCCGCGGCTCGCCACCGGAACCCGCCCCAGGTGCCTCACCGGCCCCGTGACCTCGTCCCCCGCGTACTTCCACGTAGCCGTCCACCGGTCCAACCAACCGTCGGACAGGTCCAGGCCGCCCCACCCACGGTCTAGCGAGACCGGGACCATCAGATCCGTCCACGTACAGCGGTGGGACCACAAGGAGCCCCAGCTATCGCTCATGTCCCCAGGTAAGCCGCATGCTCCCCCTCGGAGGGGCGATCTCCGAAGTTGGCGACAACTTGCCTGCAAAGAGCACGGAACACGTCAAGAACGATGCGAATCTGCCGACAGATGTCGTGCTCAGAGCCTCAAGAAAGGCCAGGTCGGGATGGGAGGATGACGACACCTATCGTGCTCAATCTCACCCAACCCGATGCCGTAATGGAACGGCCCGGTCGACCGGCTGCCGCGCGGAGAGGCCCACGCAAAGAGGACCGCACGGAGAGGACCGCGCGAAGAGGACCGCGCGGTCGGCCGACCGGGGCGCCGGGCCGAACGCGCGGGCCTCCGCGACCGCGCGCACGGCTCACGTGCCGGCGACTCCGTCGATCCGCTCGCGGATGAGGTCGGCATGACCGTTGTGACGTGCGTACTCCTCGATCATGTGCACCATGATCCAGCGCAGCGAGACTTCCCGGCCGCCGACATGCTCCGCGTCCCGCGCGGACAGTCGACCGGAGTCGTCCAGCGACGCGTCGGCGATGAGCTCGCGGCCCCGGGCCACCTCCGCCCGCCAGGCGGCCCACGCCTCGTCGATCCCCCGGTCGGGGCGGAGGGCGAAGCCGTAGTCGTCGTCCTCCTCGAAGAGCCGGGGTGCGTCCTGGCCCGCGAACACCCGCTGGAACCAGTTGCGTTCCACCTCGGCCAGGTGCTGGACCAGGCCGAGCAGCGTCATCGACGACGGCGGCACCGCCGCGGTCCGTACCTGCTCATCGTTCAGGCCCTCGCACTTGAGGGCGAGGGTCGCACGGTGGAAGTCGAGCCATGCCTCCAGCATGGCGCGTTCGTCGGCGTGCGCGGGCGGGACGGGGCGTCCATCCGGTGTGGTCGTCATGGTCCCACCCTGACAGGAACGACCGCGATCCACGGTCATCTTCGCCGGTACTCCGGGTTGACCTTGTCCCCAGGGGAGGCCTCAGCATCGGTGGTACCGGGCGGAGAGCCCGGTACGGGGAGGACCCGGTACGGGGGACGGGACCCCGCACGAGGAACGGACCCGGTACGGGGAGGAGAGGGGCGGGCCATGGGGTTGCTGACCATCGGGGCGTTCGCGAGGGCGTCCCGGCTGTCGCCGAAGGCGCTGCGCCTCTACGACCGGCTCGGCCTGCTGCCGCCCGCGCGCGTCGACCCGGTGACCGGCTACCGCTTCTACGCGCCGGAGCAGCTGGAGCGGGCCCGGCTGGTCGCCTGGCTGCGGCGTCTGGGGATGCCGCTGGCCCGTATCCGGCACGTCTGCGCGCTGGACGCGGGCGCGGCGGCTCAGGAGGTCCGCGCGTTCCGGGCCCGGTTCGAGGCCGACACCGCCGCACGGCGGGATCTGGCCGCCCTCCTCATCGATCACCTGTCGAGAAAGGACTCCGCCATGTCCCCGACCGCCGCATCCCCGCACATCCGTTACGCCGCGCTGTCCGACACCGGCCGGGTGCGCGCGAGCAACCAGGACACCGCCTACGCCGGAACGCGCCTGTTCGCCGTCGCCGACGGCTTCGGCGACACGGGCGCGTCCGCCGCCGCCGCCGCCGTCGACGCGTTCCGGCGCCTGGAGACCGGCGACATCCCGGCGGACGGTCTCCTCAATGTCCTGGAGGACGCCGTCGAACGGGCCGAACGGGCCGTGCGCGACGTCACCGGGGCCGCCGCCTCCGCACCGGACGAGGCCGGTACGACGCTCACCGCGATGCTCTGGACCGGTTCGCAGCTGGCTCTCGTCCACATCGGCGACTCCCGCGCCCATCTCCTGCGCGACGGCGAGCTGTTCCAGATCACGCACGACCACACCGTGGTGCAGTCGATGGTCGACGAGGGGCGCATCACCCCGGAGGAGGCCGTCTCCCATCCCCAGCGGTTGCTGCTGGTACGGGCGTTGGGCGGAGGGGCCGACGCCACCCCCGACATGCGTCTGCACGAGGTCCGGGCCGGGGACCGCTATCTGCTCTGCTCCGACGGCCTGTCCGCGGTGGTCGACGCCGCGGAGGTGCGCCGGGTCGTCACCACGGTCGACGCCCCGGAGCAGGCCGTACGCGAACTCGTCGCCCTGGCCAACCGGTCCGGCGGACCCGACAACGTCAGCTGCGTGATCGCGGACGTGCTGGCGGCCGCGTAACCGCGAGGGGCGGCGGGACGCGAAAGCCGACAGGGAGGCGCGAACCGTTGCACGCGGGGCGCGAACGGCCGCAGGCGGGCGCGGAACGCCCGCCGAGCGGGCCCGAACGCCCGCAGGCGCGTCCCGCCGCCTCTCCAGCCCCCGAGGCCGCAACGGTCCCCGCCGCCTCTCCGGTCGCCGGGACCGCGCCGGTCCGGCGATCTCGGTTCGGGGAAAGCGCTCACGGGACAGCCCTTAGTATCCCGCCCATGGCTATCGACCCCGGTTACACCTGCTCCTGCTGCGGTGAACACCACGCGGAACTCCCGATGGGGTACTCGACCATGGCGCCCGACGTCTGGGACGCGAGCCTGGAGAGCGATCCCGACAGCATGCTCTCCTCGGAGCAGTGCGTGGTCAGAAACGAGCACTTCTTCATCAAGGGGCTGATCGAGATACCCGTGCTCGGCAGCGAGGAGCCCTTCTCCTGGGGCGTGTGGGTCTCTCTCAGCCGGACGAACTTCGCGCGTGCCCTCGATGTGTGGGAGACCTCCGGACGGGAGTCCGAACAGCCGTACTTCGGTTGGCTGAGCACCGAGTTGGGGTTGTACTCGCCGCGCACGACCAACCTCAGGACGAATGTGCACACCCGGCCCGTCGGCCGCCGCCCCGGCGTCGAGCTGGAACCCACCGACCACCCGCTGGCCGTGGAGCAGCGCACCGGGATCACGCTGGACCGGGTGCGGGCGATCGCCGAGGCGGTACTGCACGGTACGGACGTACGGGCCTGAGCCGTACGGGCCTCAGCGGTACGGGGCCGAGTTGTACGGGCCTGAGCCGTACAGGCCTGAGCCGTACACCCCTCAGCGGTACGGGCCCGAGCGGTCAGCGGCCGATGCCCGACCGCAGTTGTTCGAAGGCGGCCTCGGCGGCCTCGACCGCGTCCGGGTACACCCGGTCGACGCCGACGCCCGCGTCGACCTGCCGCCAGTTCTCCTCGGCCAGGATGCGCAGCACGGCGACGATCTGGCCCGCCGCCAGCCGGTCCCGCATCCGGTCGCCCAGGGCACGGGCGAGCGCCGCCTCCGAACGGCTCTGGTACGCGAACAGCCGGGCCACCAGGGACGGCGTTCCGTACAACAGCCCCATGAACGCCCGCACCTCCGGCGCGTCGCACAGCCCGGTCACCGGGTCGCGCCGCTCCAGGCCGTCGAGGAAGTGGCGGTGCAGGGCGTCCAGGGGGGACTCGTCGTCAGCGCGGGCGGCGACCACGCGGGCCGCCTCGTCCTCGTGGTCGGCGAACCGGTGCAGCGCCAGGTCCTCCTTGGTCGGGAAGTAGCGGAACAGCGTCGGCTTGGAGATGTCCGCCGCCGCCGCGACCTCCGCGACCGAGACCTTGTCGAACCCCCGCTCCAGGAACATCGCGATCGCGGTGTCGGAGACCGCCTGGTACGTCAGCTGCTTCTTCCGCTCACGCAGGCTCATCGGCGCGTGGGGCGCGCGCGGCGCCTGCGCCGGGCGGCCGCCCGGCTGCGCCGAGCGCGGGGGCGTCCGGGGGCCGGGGTTCTCACCGTTCATGACCCTGAAGCGTACGCCCCGGCCACCGACGGGCTCGACGTACGAGCACGCACGAGTAAGCACAAACACGTATGAGCGCGTACGTACCCGCGCAACAGGCAGGAGGGCGCGCGAAAGCGCATGGGGACGTGCGCGGGCGTACACAGGGGCGCACGCCCGCGTGCGAAGGCGGTAGCGGTACGGGACGGATGTCAGAACATGTCCGGGCACCACGCCCGCCGCGCCGCCCGGAACATCGCCTCCGCCGTCGCCACCGCCCCCGGTGTCAACTCCTCGACGCGGCCCAGGGCCGCCAGCCGGGCCGGGGACTCGTCGCCCAGGTAGAGCGTCCCCAACTCCCGTACGTCCAGGGCGAGGTCGGCGCTCCGCGTGGTGGGGGCGCAGGTCGCGCCGGACGGGGAGGCGTCCAGCAGATAGCGTCCGCCCGCCAGGCCCGCGGCGTCGTGGACGTCCAGGATGAGCGTGCCGGGCACGGCGTAGGCGCGGGCCTCCAGGGCACGTACGACGTCGAGGACCCGCACCCACAGCCAGTCCGAGTGGGTCACGACGCGGGCCGCGCGCGGGTCCGGGAGGAGGAGGGGCAGCAGGTCGTCGGGGGCGCGGTAACCGGTGCGGACCGTGGTGATCCAGTCGATCGAGCAGACGAAGTGCCACAGCGCGCGTTCCGCGGCCGGGGTGACGGCGATGTGCTCGACCACCGTGGCCCGGTTCAGCGGCTGCTTGGCGTCGCTCCAGCGCTCGTCGGCGCGGTAGGCGATCAGGCCGTCGGGCTCGCCGTCCGCGTCCCGGTGGATCGCGTAGAAGGGTTCCGTCCAGGGCTCGGGGCGGGGACGGTTCACGCCGGTGGTCATCTCCCACCAGCGGGCGTCGCGGTCGGTGACCCCGTGCTGGCGGGCGCGCAGCCGGTCGTGGATCGCCGGGCCCAGCTTCCGGGCCTCCGCGCCGGTCACCAGGTCGATCCGGCCGCCGTCCGCGGCGGGGGCGGGCCGGTGCGGGTCCAGCCCCGTGCGCGGCACGTCGATCTCCCACTCGGTGGTCCACACCGCCGGGCCGAAGCCGTACCGCCCGTAGATCGGGTACTCGGCGGCGATCAGCGTGGCGACCACGTCGCCGCGTTCCTTCGCCTCGGCCAGGTCCTCGGCCATCATCCGGCTGAGCAGCCCGCGGCGGCGGTGCGTGGGCGAGACCGTGACGTTGGAGATCGCGTCGGCCGGCACCGGGGCGCCGCCGACCGCCGTGATCTCCTGGGCGAAAGAGCGGTACGTGGCCACGCACCGCCCCTCGTCGAACACGCCGCGCGTGCGCGTGAAGTCGACGTGCGGGAGGCGGGAGTCGATCTCCTGTTGTGTCACCGTCGGCGGGCGCAGGAAGCCGGTGTTCACGGCCCGGAGCCAGTCGGGGAAGTCGGATGCGGTGAGCGTGCGGAGATCAGGGGAGGGCATGCGCCTCACGCTAGCCATCCGGCCCGACGCCTGTCGTCCGCTTTTCCTCCCCGGACTTCTCTCCCCTCGGACTTCTCCTCCCCGGATTGCCGCGCGGATCCCGCCGGCCCCATGAGAACGCGGCGCGGACCCCGTCGGCCGCGTCAGAACGCCGCGCGGACCTCGCCGACCTCGTCGCCGCCGCCCAGCAGCGGCGCGCGCCCGATCCGGTCGACCACCGGGGCGTCGACGCCCAGCAGCCGCAGCGACCGGGCCAGCACCGGGCCCAGCGCCCGCCCCGCCCCGTCGTCGATCTTGAAGGCGAGGGCCCGGCCGTCCGCCAGGGCCACCGCCTGCACCGCCTCCGCGCCCATCTTGGAGAGGGCGCCCGGCACCTCCCGCATCAGCCAGGTGTCGGGGCGGCGCGTCCCCGCCACGTACTCGGGGTGGGCGCGCATCGCGTCCCCGACCCGGCGCTCCGCCGTGCCCGGCCCGGCCAGCGCGAAGGAACGGAACGCCCGGGCCAGCCCGGTCAGGCTGATCGCCATCAGCGGTGCGCCGCAGCCGTCGGTGCCGACCGCCGCGACCGGCTCGTCGGCGGCCTCCTCCACCACCTGGTGGACCAGGCGCTGGAGCGGGTGGGACGGGTCGAGGTAGGACGCCCGGTCCCAGCCGTTCAGCGCGCACGCCGCGAGCATCGCCGTGTGCTTGCC
The DNA here is from genome assembly GCF_037034285.1 of Streptomyces tyrfis. Classification (NCBI taxonomy): domain Bacteria; kingdom Bacillati; phylum Actinomycetota; class Actinomycetes; order Kitasatosporales; family Streptomycetaceae; genus Streptomyces; species Streptomyces tyrfis. Next base: position 125,890 of record NZ_JBAGJZ010000011.1, read on the forward strand.
CGAGCAGTTCATGGTGATCCGCTCCCGGACGTTCCCGGCGGCCAGGTACGTCTCCGCCTCGGCCGGGTCCAGCGGCAGGTCGGGCGGGGTCCGCAGATCGCCCGGGGTCAGGCCGTGCTCGGCGAGCATGGTGCGGACGAGGTCCAGGTGGAAGCCCTCGCCCGAGTGGCTCGCGGCGGCCAGCGCCAGCCGTTCCCCGGACAGGTCGAGTCCGGCCCGCAGCACGGCGGCCGCCTGCATCGGCTTGTTGGCGGAACGCGGGAAGACCGGCGCCGAGGGATCGCCCAGGGCCAGTTCCACGCCGCCGTCCGCGCCCAGCACGACCAGCGAGCCGCGATGGCCGCCCTCCACGAAGCCGGACCGAACGACCTCGGCCAGAACGGGGTGGACGGGGGCTATGGCGGAGGGGGCGGCGGGCGCGGAGGAGGCGGCGGTGGGGATCATGGTGGCCTTCCGGGGGCGGGGCGGACCCGCCGCCCGGAAGGATCGCTTCAGGCGAGCAGGTCGTCTACTTGTGCTTCCCCGTCACGGTACCTGCGGGCGATCTCCGCACCGCAATCGTCAGCGGTGCGTTGCAGCTGGTGACGGCGGCGGGAGACCTGCTGCTCGTAGCGGATCAGGCGGCCCATCGCCTCGTGCAGCTCCTCGTCGGTGCGGGCGTCGAGGTCGGAGAGCTCGACCTCGGCGAGCGTCTCGGCCGCCAGCTGCCGGTACTCGTCGCTCCGGGGCGTGGTGAGCGTGACGTGCCGGGCGGAGGAACGCTGCTGGGACGGGGTGTCGGCGAGGATCTCCGAGAGCCGGTCGACCACCGGGGTCTCCGGGTCCAGCCGCCGGGCCAGCTCGGCCCGCAGGATGTCGATCCGGCCCTGGACCAGCCGCCGTACGTAACTGAGGTCGGCCTCGTCGCGCTGCGAGTCGCGGCGCAGCGTGCGCAGCTCGGCCAGGCGCAGGCCGGCCAGCTCGGGCCGGGGCCCGCCGGGTGGGGCATCCGCACCGCCGTGAACGGTCCGCTGAACGGGTGGGCGCATGGTGCTGGTGCTGCCTTTGCCGCTGCCGTCGCACGTGACCGGCACGGCGCCGGGGGAACGCCCGGTTCCATAGGTGCTCATGCTTGTGTCCATCCCCTCGACCGGTGCGTCGGCACACCGCCTTCCGAGCATGGTGCCACTCCAGTGGGCCCGTCGGGATGCTCTGTACCCGTTCAGCCCAAGGCGGGTTGGCCAAGTTAGGTTGGTCTGTATGCGTGCAGTGATTCAGCGGGTGGACGGCGCGAGCGTGACGGTGGCCGACGGCACGGGCGCGTCGGGCGGCCCCGAGGTGGTCGGCGAGATCGTCGGCGAGGGGCTGTGTGTGCTGGTCGGAGTGACCCACGACGACACTCCGGAGAAGGCGGCCCAGCTCGCCCGCAAGCTCTGGTCGGTCCGCATTCTAGAGGGCGAGAAGTCCTGCTCCGACGTGAATGCACCGCTTTTGGTGATTTCGCAGTTCACCCTCTACGGGGATGCCAGGAAGGGGCGCAGGCCCACCTGGAACGCCGCCGCGCCGGGCGAGACCGCCGAGCCGCTGGTCGACGAGGTGGTGGCGCAGCTGCGGGCGCTGGGGGCGCGGGTGGAGACCGGCCGGTTCGGGGCCGAGATGCGGGTCTCGCTCACGAATCACGGCCCGTTCACCGTCCTCGTCGAGGTCTGAGCGGTCCCGGCCGGTCCGTGCGGGCACGGTGCGTGGCACACGACCCGGGTCAGGGCTCGGGCCTACGGCTCCACGACGACTTCCTGCGCGGCGGCCGTGTCCCCCGCGAGCAGCTCCGCGTCCACCGCGACGTTCCGCTTGACCAGGGCCAGGGCGATCGGCCCCAGTTCGTGGTGGCGGGCGGAGGTCGTGATGAAGCCCAGCTGCCGCCCCTCGGCGCCGTCGGCAGCGAGCCGTACGGGGGTGCCGTGCCCGGGCAGCACGACCTCGCTGCCGTCGAGGTGCAGGAAGACCAGCCGGCGCGGCGGCCTGCCCAGGTTCTGCACCCGGGCCACGGTCTCCTGCCCCCGGTAGCAGCCCTTCTGGAGATGGACGGCGGTGCCGATCCAGCCGACCTCGTGCGGAATGGTGCGGTGGTCGGTCTCGAAGCCCAGGCGCGGGCGGTGCGCCTCGACGCGCAGCGCCTCGTACGCGAGGATCCCGGCCAGGGGGCCGTGCCCGGCCGCGTACGCCTCCAGCTCCGCGCGGGGCAGGAACAGGTCGCGGCCGTACGCCGTCTCCCGCACCCGTACACCGTCCGGGACCTCCGCGATGGAGCCCGCCGGCAGGTGCACCACGGCGAACTCCGCGGTGCGGTCGGCGACTTCGACCCGGTAGAAGAACTTCATGGACTCCAGGTACGCGACCAGGGCGTCCTGGGTGCCCGGCTCGGCGTGCATCCACACGGTCTCGCCGTCGTCGACGAGGTACAGGGCGTGCTCGACGTGCCCGTGCGCGGTGAGGATCAGAGCGTCGGTGGCCTGGCCCGGGGCGAGTTCGCTGACGTGCTGGGTGAGCAGCAGGTGCAGCCAGGCCAGCCGGTCGCTGCCGGTGACGGTGACGACGGCACGGTGCGAGAGGTCGACGAGACCGGAACCGTCGGCCAGGGCGCGCTGCTCGCGGAACAGGTCGCCGTAGTGCGCGGCGACGCCTTCGTCGCGGCCTTCGGCGGGTACGGCGCCGGGCAGGGACAGCAGGGGGCTCTTCATGCGACCAGCGTACGACGCGGGCTACTTCCCGGAAGCCGCGCCGTCGGCGGCCCCCTCGGACGCCGTGCGCGCACCGTCGTTCCCGGACTTCCCGGACCTCCCGGGCTTCCCGGACGCCGCCTTCGCCGTGCAGTCGGCGCATCGGCCGAAGATCGCGAAGTGCTTCATGTCGGTCTCGAAGCCGAAGTCCCGCTGGAGCTTCGCGGTGAACTCCGTGACGACCTCGACGTCCGCCTCGATGACGTCGGCACAGTCGCGGCAGACCAGGTGGATGTGGTGGTGGCGGTCGGCCAGGTGGTACGTCGGGGCGCCGTGCCCCAGGTGCGCGTGGCTGACCAGCCCCAGCTCCTCCAGAAGTTCGAGCGTCCGGTAGACGGTGGAGATGTTCACTCCGGACGCGGTCCTGCGCACCTCGCAGAGGATGTCGTCGGGCGTCGCGTGTTCGAGGGTGTCGACGGCTTCCAGGACAAGCTGCCGTTGCGGCGTCAGCCGGTAGCCGCGCTTCCGCAGGTCGGTCTTCCAGTCGGTGCTCACCACAGGCTCAGTGTAGGTCCGGGAACACCGCCGCCCGCGGCCGAACGCGAAAGGGCCGGCTGCGGGCGGGCCGCGCGAAGCGCGCGGGCGCGTCGACGCGGAAGCCTCTCGGAGAAGACGCGGGGGCCGGGGAGAAGGCCCGAGCGCTCCGGAGAAGACGCGGGGGCTCTGGGCGGAGGCCCGAGCGCTCCGGGAGAGAGTACGGGGCTACTTGAAGAAGGCGATGCCGTCGTCCGGCAGGTCGCCCAGGCTCTTCGCCATGGCCTCGACCTCTTCCGGGGTGACGACCTTCTTCAGGTGGGCCGACATGTACGGGCGGAGCTCCACCTCGGGAGTGGCCTTCTCGCCGACCCACATCAGGTCGCTCTTCACATAGCCGTAGAGGCGCTTGCCGCCGCTGTACGGCCCGGCGGCCGCGGTCCGCGCCACCGCGTCGGTGACCAGGTCGATCTGCGGCTTCTGGTCGGCCAGCTCGCCGTACCAGACCTCGACCACGCCCTGGTCGCGCACCATGACGACCTCGACCTTGCGATTCTTGTCGATGCGCCAGTAGCCGGACTCGGATTCCAGCGGCCTGACCTTGTTGCCCTCGGAGTCGAGCACCCAGGCGTGCGAGGCGTACTCCAGGAAGTCCCGGCCGTCATGACGGAAGGAGACCTCCTGGCCGAAGTTGCACTTCTCGGCGCCGGGGAAGTCGGAGACGCCCGCGCCCACCCAGTTGCCGAGGAGGAAGGCCAGGGGGACGAGGTCCGGGTGGAGGTCGGACGGGATCTCGATCATGAGTGGCTCAGACGATCTGTGAGGGAGGAGGCGGGGTGGCGGTGGGCCGCGGCGGTCAGCGCTGGCCCTGGTAGAGCTTCTTCACGGTCACGCCGGCGAAGGCGAGGACGCCGACGCAGACCAGGACCAGCAGGGCGGAGAAGAATGCCTCGAGCACGGGAACTCCTTGGTACGAGCGGTAGGGCAGCGGTACGGCGCCGGGCTCCAGCCTAATGGGTTGGGGCCCGGCACGGCGGTTCGGGGTTTGGCGGGAGGGCGGGGGGCACGCGCCGCGCACGCCCCCGGCGACGCGCCCGCGCACCGGGACCGGCCCGCGATTACAGTGCGACCCATGTCGAAGAAGCTCGTGATCAAGGTGACCGCCGGCGCCGACGCTGCCGAGCGCTGCTCACAGGCGTTCACGGTGGCGGCGGTCGCCGTCGCCAGCGGGGTGGAGGTCTCGCTCTGGCTGACCGGGGAGTCCTCGTGGTTCGCGCTGCCGGGGCGCGCCGCCGAGTTCGAACTGCCGCACGCGGCCCCTCTGCCGGACCTGATCGAGTCGATCCAGGCGGGCGGGCGGATCACCCTCTGCACCCAGTGCGCGGCACGCCGCGACATCACCGAGCAGGACGTGCTGGAGGGGGTGCGGATCGCGGGCGCCCAGGTCTTCGTCAGCGAGATCATGGCCGACGACGTGCAGGCGCTCGTCTACTGACGCCGGCCCCGTCGTTCCCGCGAGACGGCAACACGCCGTTCCGACGAGACGCCGGCCCGCCGTTCCCGCGACGGCTCGCGGCGGTCGCCGCCGCGGGTCACGGGAGGTCACCGGCGCTTCTTGCCGTCCAGCTCGTCCCACCACTCGTCGGACTGCGGATCGCCGGACGGGTCGTCCCACCAGCGGTCCTCCGGTCCGCGCCGGTTGGCGATCATGGCCGCGACGGGCGGGATCACCATCGCCACGACGCACATCGCTATCGCCGCGGGCATCGACCACAGCCGCACAAAGGCCCAGGCCGAGACGAAGAGGACGAGGCAGCCGCCCATCATCAGGAAATAGCCGCGACGGCGTCGGGCGTACATGGTTCAAGCGTAGGCCGTTTCCCGCCCGCGCGAACAGCGCGTGGCAGGCGTACGGAACCGCCGCGCAGGCCCCTCCGCGCCCCGGCGCGCGGGCCCAGTACAACGGGTCCCGCACGCCGGTACGCGGGGCTGTAGGCCCGATATGCGCGCGGGTCCCGTAGGCGGGCGCGTGCAGGTCCCGCAGGCGGGTCCCGTACGCACCCCCGTGCACGCCCCCGTACGCACCCCCGTGCACGGCCCGGTGAGCGCCCGGCGCACATCCTCGGCGCACACCCCGCGAACGGCGCGAAGGGCCGTACCCCTTCCAGAAGCGTCCAACCCCTGGGGTACGGCCCTTCGGCCGGTGTCGCGCGGCCCGGGTGGCCGTCTTCGGCGCCGGACAGCGAGCGGACAACGATCAAACGGTGATCGGCCGACGGTCAGACGGCGATCGCGACCTCGGAGAGGCCACCGGTCCGCGCCACGACCGTGCGGTCCGCGCTGCCGCCCGGAACCAGGGCGCGCACCGTCCAGGTGCCCTCCGCCGCGTAGAAGCGGAACTGTCCGGTCGCCGAGGTCGGAACCTCCGCGGTGAACTCGCCGGTCGAGTCCAGCAGGCGGACGTAGCCGGTGACGGGCTCGCCGTCACGGGTCACGCTGCCCTGGATGGTCGTCTCACCGGGCTTGATGGTCGAGGCGTCGGGGCCGCCGGCCTGTGCTCCACACATGTTCTGTCCTTCTGGGTCGGGGTCGTGCTGGTCCGGATCGCGCGGAGTTACTTGTTGGCGCCGAGCTCGATCGGCACGCCCACCAGGGAGCCGTACTCGGTCCACGAACCGTCGTAGTTCTTGACGTTCTCCTGGCCGAGGAGCTCGTGCAGCACGAACCAGGTCAGCGCGGAACGCTCACCGATGCGGCAGTACGCGATGGTGTCCTTCGACAGGTCGACCCGCTCGGCCTCGTAGAGGGCCTTGAGCTCCTCGTCCGACTTGAAGGTGCCATCGTCGTTGGCGTTCTTCGACCACGGGATGTTGCGGGCGGTCGGCACGTGGCCGGGACGCTGCGACTGCTCCTGCGGCAGGTGCGCCGGGGCGAGCAGCTTGCCGCTGAACTCGTCGGGCGAACGCACGTCGACCAGGTTCAGGCTGCCGATGGCGTCCACGACGTCGTCGCGGTAGGCGCGGATCGACTGGTCCTGCGGCTTGGCCTTGTACTCGGTGGCCGGGCGGGACGGGACCTGGTCGCCGTCCACCAGGTCGCGGGAGTCCAGCTCCCACTTCTTGCGGCCGCCGTCGAGCAGGCGGACGTCCTGGTGGCCGTAGAGCTTGAAGTACCAGAACGCGTAGGACGCGAACCAGTTGTTGTTGCCGCCGTACAGGACGACGGTGGTGTCGTTGCCGATGCCCTTCTCGGACAGCAGCTTCTCGAAACCGGCCTGGTCGATGAAGTCACGGCGGACCGGGTCCTGGAGGTCCTTCGTCCAGTCGATCCGGATCGCGTTCCTGATGTGGTTCTTCTCGTACGCCGAGGTGTCCTCGTCGACCTCGACGAGAGCGACCTGCGGGTCGTCGAGGTGGGCCTCGACCCAGTCGGCGTCAACCAGGACGTCGCTGCGGCTCATTCTGTTCTCCTCCGGGGCAGTCTGCGGCGAGATGATGCGAGACGGTGCGTGATGCGGATGTACGGCTGCGCGGAGTGCGGCGCACGTACACGAGGCATCGGGATAGGGGGCTGGGCCCTGAGAATCCGGTCGAAGGGCCGGGAAAGACGCGGGGTGCCGAGGGCTCCCGCTCAGGCAGCGCGACAGAGCATGGCGGCGACGCGGCACAGGTCAACTGCCCGCCGCTTCGTGAGGTTCGCCCGTCCCCCGTGAGGGAGACCGCCAAGAGAGCGCTGCATGGGACCGATCGTAGGGACGTTCCGACGGCCGTGTCACCGTAGTGTCGCATCTTGAGACGCGATCGTCCGCGATATGGAACGACCAGCGAGTCCGGGCGCCCTTCGGGCCTCTCCGTCAGGCCCGGTTCGCCCCGCCCATCTGCGGTTCGGACAGGACCGTCTCACCATATGACCAACGGCACGAGGGAACGGCGATGCGCGGGATCGGCCGGCGGGCTCGGTGCGCCGGGATCAGCCGGCGAGCTTCACGTTCGTCCCCGCGACCGTGACCTCGATGCCCTCGGCGGTCGGCTGGATCTTCCGGAACTCCAGGCCGCTGGGCAGCCCCCCGACCTGCCGCTCGAAGTCCGTCTTCTTGCGGACCAGGTCCTCCACCACGGGTATGCCCTCGCCCGGCACCTTGTCCGCGCGCACCCGGAGGGTGCTGCCGTTGACCAGGGTCACCGAGGACAGCACGCTGCGGGAGAGCGGCTGGCCTCCGGGAAGGGCGACCGAGGCGGTCACCTTCACCTTGCCGTCGCCGCCGTACCCGATGGCGATCCCGTCCCCGGCGGTGCTGCTCAGATCGCCGTAGGTGAGCAGGACCTTGCCGTCGGCAGCGGCGGCGGTGACGCCGGAGAAGCCGTCGGTCAGACGCACGTCGCGCAAAGTGGCGTCCATCCTGCTGATCCGTATGCGGCGGCCCTCGGTGTCGGTCTGGATGCCGGATATCGAGACGTCGACCTCGTCGAGCTCGGCGGCGACCGCCTGGGTGAGGAACGGGAATCCCTTGATCGAGACGTCCGTGTCGCCGATCGTGGCACCGGGGATGCTCACCCGCTTCTCGGCCTCCGACTCGGCGAAATACACCACCGCCCGGTCGACGGCGACGAAGATCCCGCCCAGAACCACCAACGTGATCAGCAGTGCTCGCAATGCTCGCATGACCGCTTCTTCCCCCCTGCCTCCGGATCGACGGCGCCCGTGCTCCCCCAAGCACGCCGACCGTCCTGAATGATCGACGAGCGGACGCCCCCTTCGGTTCCCGAGGGGGCGTCCGCTCGTCGGCGGCGCACGCCGGTCCACGCCCGGCGGCCGATGCCATGGGACGTGGTCACCGGACGCGCCTCAGATCAGCACGCGGCCGACCAGCCAGACCGCCGGGGCCGCGGCGGCCAGCGGCAGCGCCACGCCGGCCGTCATGTGGACGAAGCGCGACGGGTAGTCGTAGCTCGCCGCCCGCAGCCCGATCAGCGCGCAGCCGCCCGCTGCCAGCCCCAGCAGCGCGGCGTGCGTGCCGCCGACACCGGTGAGCGCCCCGGCCGCCGCCCCGGCCCCGGCGCCCGCGAGCAGCGCCGCCACGACCGAGGCCGGTCCGGGCAGCGGGAGCGCGCGGACGACCACGGCGGCCGCGACGGCCACCGCCCCGGCCGTCACCGCGTCCGGGACCGCCGCGAGGTGCCCGGCCGCCAGGACCGAGAGGGCGGCCGAGGCGACGGTCGCCATCAGCCCGTACATCCGCTCGTCGGGATCGGCCTGACTGCGCAGCTGGAGGACCAGGGTGAGCAGCACCCAGACGCCGAGGGTGCCGAGGATGGCGGCCGGGCCGTTCTGCCGGCCCGCGGCGAGCAGCGCGACGTCCGCGACGACCCCGCCCGCGAACGCGAGCGCGATGCCCTGCCGCGCGGGCCACATCCCGTTCAGCCGGAACCACCCGGCCGCGGTCACGGCCTGGAGCAGCACCAGCGGCACGAGCAGGGCGTACGAGCCGATCGCTGCGCCGAGGGCGAGCAGCAGCCCGAGCGCCGCGGTGAGGCCCGCGGGCTGGATGCCCGGCGGGATGATCGGCGAACGGCCCTCGGCGCGGGCCCGCTGGGCGTCGGTGACCCGGCTGTTGCCCAGGGTGGTGGGCGTGCCGTACCCGCTGGTGTCCAGCCCGGACGCGGGAGCGGCGGCGGCCGGGGCGCCGTCGGCGGGCCCGGCCGTCGGCACCGGCCCGGCGCCGACGGGGGCGGAGGCGGGGGCGGTGGGCGCCTCGGGGGGCAACGGCCGGGATCCGGTGGCGCCCGGCGCGTGCGGCTGGGGGTGCCGGGGAAGGTACGCGGTCTCGGCGGCGGCCGGAACGGGTTCCTCCGCCGGGGTCCCCGGCCCGGTGGGCTCGGCGCGGCGGATGGTCGGCTGGTACTGGGTGTCCCAGGTCTGGCCCTCCCAGGTCTGGGCGACCCCGAGGTCCTGCGCGTCGTGCGCGGCGGCCGCGGCGGCGGACTCCTGCCCGGCCCCGGTCGGCCACACGGCCCCGGCTTCGGCCCCGGCCCCGGGCGTTCCGCCGGGCCGGGCATGGGTCGCGTGCGGATCGCTCCCGTAGCGCTGATCGCCATAGGCCTGGGACGCGTGGGGCTGAGGCGCGTGGGCGTGGGGCTGAGGCGCGTGGGGCCGGTGCGCCTCGGGCTGAGGCGCGTGGGCCTGGGGCGCGTGGCCCTGGGGCGCGTGGCCCTGGGGCGCGTATGCCCCGGCGCCATGGGGCCCGCCGTACGGCTGGGGCGCGTACGGCTCGCCCGCGTAGGACTCGTTCCCGTACGACTGATTCCCATAGGACTGGTTCCCGTACGGGTGGCTCCCATAGGGCTGATTCCCGGTCCCGTACCGCTGGTCGCCGCGCTGCTGGTCGCCGTGCGTCTCGTGCCCGTGCTGCTGCTGGTTCCCGTACGACGGCCCGCCGCCGTACGGCTGGGGCGCCGGGGGCTGGGGGGCGGGGGCGTGCGGCTGCGCGCCGGGGGCCCCGGTCCCGTCGCCGTACGCGTAGGGCTGCTCGGGCCGCGGCCCGGGGCCGCTGGGCGGCTCCTCGTACCCGGGCCCGTACCCGTGGCTCTGACCCGGTGTCAGGCCGTGCGGGTACTGCTGATCGTTACTGCTCATGTTCTGGGGTTCACCCTCCTGCGAACGGCGGGAGCACCTCGACCGTGCCGCCCTCGGCAAGGCGTACGGTCTCATGACCGCGGCCCCCCACGGGGTCGCCGTCGATGAGGAACGAGCACCGTTGCAGCACTCGGGTGAGCTCGCCGGGGTGCCGCTCGCGCACCGCGTCCAGGGCCTCTGCCAGGGTCGCGGCCGTGTACGGCTCCTCCGCGGTCCCGGCGGCGGCCTTGGCGGCGGCCCAGTAGCGGATCGTTCCCGCAGGCATGACGGCGGCTCCTCTCGTCTCGCGTCAGCTGTCCATCATCGAGCACGCCGCCGCCCAGTCCGCCACGCGGGTGAGCAGGCTCTCGTCCGCGGCGTTCTCGGCGTGCCCCATGCCGGGCTCCAGCCACAGCTCGGCGCCGTCGCCCGCGGCCTCGGCCAGCATCCGGGGGTGGTCCAGCGGGAAGTACGGGTCCCGGTCGCCGTGCACGATCAGCAGCGGGGCGGGGGCGATCAGCCCTGCCGCCTCGACCGGCGAGAGCGGCACCGGATCCCAGTCGTCCCGGTCGATGCGGGTGCCGAAGCCGTAGCGGCCGACCAGCCGGCCGGTGGGCCGGGTGACCAGCCAGTGCAGACGGCGCATCGGGGCCGTGCCCCGGTAGTACCAGCGGGCCGGGGCGCTCACCGCGACCACCGCGTCCGCGCGGGCCGACGCGTCCGCGCCGGTCGCTGCGGCCGCCGTCGGGACGTGGCCGGCCGCTCCGGCCTCCGCGGCCGCGCCGTGCCCGGCCGGTCCGGCCGCGTACAGCGCGCCGTGCCGCAGCACCACGGAGCCGCCCATGGAGAATCCGACGGTCACCACCCGGCGATGCCCCAGGAGCCGCGCCCAGCGCACCGCGGCCGCCAGGTCCAGCACCTCGCGGTCGCCCACCGTCGACCGGCCGCCGGAGCCGCCGTGTCCCCGGAACGAGAACGTGATCACGGGCGCGCGCCGCCCCAGCACCCGGGCGGCCCGCCGCACCGCCGGCCGGTCCAGCGAACCGGTGAACCCGTGCGCGATCACGATCGCCGTACCGTCCGGGGCCTCGCTGCCCGGCGCGCACGGCTCGGGCTCGTACGGCGCGCGCGGCTCGTACAGCGCCTCAAGGGGGACGCCGTCGTCGGTCAGCAGTGTGGTGCGCGCGGCACCCGGCGTGATCAAGGGAACAGCGGAACTCCGAAATCGTCCCTCGGACACAGAACTCATGTGGGCTATTCTGCTGGGAAGAGGATCCGGGCGACGCAGCCCCCGGGTCCTTTAGTGCTTTCCGGGCGTTGTTACGACGGCGTTTCCGGAAGCTCAGCGGGCCCGGTGCGCGATCCGCGCCGGGCGGACCGCGCATCGGTGTGAAGCACCGCACTGAGGCGTGACGGTGTGCGGGCCCGCGCGAAGTGCGACGGTGTAAAGGGGAACGGCGCGGGTGTAAAGGAAAGGAAGGCACGGAAAGCCGGACCGGCCGGGAACCACCGGCCGAGAACCACCGACCACCGACCACCGACCAATGGCCGAGAACCCCGATCGAGAACCAACGGCCGAAAACCAACGGCCGGGAACCACGACCGGGACCACCGGCTCGGAACCACCCGAGATCTCCGGCGAGGACGAGATCTCCGACGAAGAAGTGCCGCATACTCCCCCGGGCCCGTCCCGGGAGTGCCCCTCTCGCAGGGAACGAGGAGGACCGACGTAATGGGCGAGCGAACCCCGCACCATCATCGACCGACGCCCCGGGCAGGTGCGCGGCGATGAGTTCACTGCTGCTCCTGACGAACGCGCTCCAACCGTCGACGGAGGTGCTTCCCGCCCTCGGTCTCCTGCTGCACAGCGTCCGGGTCGCCCCCGCCGAGGGCTCCGCGCTCGTCGACACCCCGGGCGCCGACGTCATCCTGGTCGACGGCCGCCGCGATCTGCCGCAGGTGCGGTCGCTGTGCCAGCTGCTGCGGTCCACGGGGCCGGGCTGTCCGCTGGTCCTCGTCGTGACGGAGGGCGGTCTCGCGGCCGTCACCGCCGACTGGGGCATCGACGACGTGCTGCTGGACACGGCGGGCCCGGCCGAGGTCGAGGCCCGGCTGCGGCTGGCCACCGGGCGGCAGCAGCTGACCTCCGACGACTCCCCGATGGAGATCCGCAACGGCGACCTGTCGGTCGACGAGGCGACGTACAGCGCCAGGCTGAAGGGCCGGGTCCTGGACCTGACCTTCAAGGAATTCGAGCTGCTCAAGTACCTGGCCCAGCACCCCGGCCGGGTGTTCACCCGCGCCCAGCTCCTCCAGGAGGTCTGGGGGTACGACTACTTCGGCGGCACGCGGACGGTCGACGTCCACGTACGGCGGCTGCGCGCCAAGCTCGGCCCCGAGCACGAGTCGCTGATCGGCACGGTCCGCAACGTCGGCTACCGCTTCGTCGTACCGGAGAAGGGGGAGCGCGCCACCGAGGAGAGCCGGACCCGCGCGAAGGCGAAGGAGCCGGCGCACGCCCCGACGCAGGATCCGGCGCACGCCCCCGCGCGGACCGCCGCCGGGTCCGCCGCGCGTCCGGGCCGGCCGACGGGGGCCGGGGCCGCGGACTGAGCCCCTGTACGGCCTGCCTTCCGGCGGGTCGATCCGCGTAGACTGCCGCTCGTGGCCAAGGTGACGCGGGACGATGTGGCGAGACTGGCGGGTACGTCGACCGCGGTGGTCAGCTATGTCATCAACAACGGACCGAGGCCGGTCGCCCCGGCCACCCGCGAGCGGGTGCTCGCCGCCATCAAGGAGCTGGGCTATCGGCCCGACCGGGTCGCCCAGGCGATGGCCTCGCGGCGGACCGATCTCATAGGGATGATCGTTCCGGACGCCCGGCAGCCGTTCTTCGCGGAAATGGCGCACGCGGTCGAACAGGCCGCCGCCGAGCGCGGAAAAATGGTGCTGGTCGGCAATTCCGACTACCGCGACGAGCGCGAGGTGCACTATCTGCGGGCGTTCCTCGGCATGCGGGTCTCCGGGCTGATCCTGGTCAGCCAGGGCCCCAGCGAGCGGGCGGCGGCCGAGATCGAGGCGTGGGACGCGCGAGTGGTGCTGCTGCACGAGCGGCCTGAGGCGATCGAGGACGTCGCGGTCGTCACGGACGACATCGGCGGCGCCCAACTCGCCACCCGCCACCTGCTGGAGCACGGCAACGAATACGTGGCGTGCTTCGGCGGCGTCGAGTCGACCCCGGTGGTCGGCGACCCGGTGGCGGACCACGTCGAGGGCTGGCGGCGCGCGATGCACGAGTCGGGCCGCTCGACGGAGGGCCGCCTCTTCCAGGCCCCGTACAACCGCTACGACGCCTATCAGGTGGCGCTGAAGCTGCTCGACGGGCCGGACAGGCCGCCGGCGATCTTCTGCTCGACGGACGACCAGGCCATCGGGGTGCTGCGGGCCGCGCGCGAGCTGCGCATCGACGTGCCGGGCGAGCTCGCGGTGGCGGGCTTCGACGACGTGAAGGAAGCCGGGCTGACCGACCCGCCGCTGACCACGGTCCACTCGGACCGCCCGGCGATGGCGCGGGCCGCCGTGGACCTGGTGCTCGACGACTCGCTGCGGGTGTCGGGGTCGCGGCGGGAACGGCTGAAGCAGTTTCCCTCGGCGCTGGTGGTCCGGCGCTCGTGCGGCTGCGGGGAGTCGCCCGCCGCGGTGTGAGGACGGTGGCCGGGCCCGCGGGGTCCGGCGGTCGGGCCCGTATTCGGTGTGCGGGCTCGTACGTCCGTGCGCCGGGCCCGGATGTCCGTGTGCCGGGCTCGTACGTCCGTGTGCCGGGCCCGGATGTCCGTGTGCCGGGCTCGTACGTCCGTGTGCCGGGCCCGGATGTCCGTGTGCCGGGCCCGGATGTCCGGTTGTCGGGCCCATACGTCCGGTGGTCGGGCCGTGGGTCGGTGCGCCTGGGCCGGGCCCCTTCCGCCCTTTATTTCGGGCATACGAGGTTCTGCCAGGCTTCTCAGGGCTCGCTCAGGCTTCTCTCATGTTCGCCGATGACGCTGGAGCACATGACAGAGAGCCAGCGCCCGAGCGGCGAGTACCCGATGTACCCCTCGTACGGCAACGGTGACGCGTCGTACCCGCCGCCGCCGTCCTACTCCCCCGCGCCCCCCGCGCCCCGGCACCGGGCCAAGCGGCCGGTGGCCCTCCTGGCGGCCGTGGCGCTCGCGGCGGCGATCGTGGGCGGCGGCACCGCCACCGTCGTCGGGCAGCTGACCCGCGACACACCGAGCGCCGCGAGCGGCGGCGTCATCCCTGGCACCACGGTCTCGCAGAGCAGCAAGGGAACCGTGGCCGGGGTCGCCAAGGCCGTCTCCCCGATGATCGTCGAGATCAAGGCGGACTCCAGCGCGGGCCAGTCCACCGGCTCCGGGGTCGTCATCACCTCCGACGGCGAGGTCGTCACCAACAACCACGTCATCTCCGGCGCCTCCTCGATCAAGGTGACGCTCAGCACCGGCCGTACGTACACCGCGAAGGTCGTCGGCACCGACGCCGCCAAGGACCTGGCGCTGATCAAGCTCCAGGGCGCGAGCGGTCTGAAGACCGCCACGCTGGGCGACTCCTCTGCGCTCGCGGTGGGCGACCAGGTCGTCGCGATCGGCTCCCCGGAGGGCCTCACCGGCACCGTCACCAGCGGCATCGTCTCCGCCCTCGGCCGTGACGTCACGGTCCCCAAGGACGACGGCGGCAGCGGCCAGGGCCAGGGCCAGGGGTGGAACGGGCCGGGCGGCGGGCAGTGGCCGTTCGAGTTCGGCGGCCGGCAGTTCAACGGGGACACCGGCGAGTCCACCACCACGTACAAGGCCATCCAGACCGACGCCTCGCTCAACCCCGGCAACTCCGGCGGCGCGCTCATCAACATGAACGGCGAGGTCATCGGCATCAACTCCGCGATGTACTCGGCGAGTTCGGGGAGCGGATCGGGCGGTTCCGACGCGGGCAGCGTGGGTCTCGGCTTCGCCATCCCGGTGAACACGCTCAAGGCCGACCTCGGGACGCTGCGGGCCGGCGGCAACGGGTAACGCCCGCACCGCGGCATCCCTCCGCCCTTCCACTCCTCCCCCCTCCGCCCCTCCGTACCGCCACGCCGCCCCGCACCGCCCCGTGCCGCCACACCGCCCCGCACCGCCGTCCTGCGGCGGGCCCGGCCGTGCGACGCTGGAGGCATCACGGCAGGCGGCCCGCGCCGACCGCGGCCCCGCCCCCGTGACCGGAGCGAGCGCCGGGACGAGTGCCGGAGCGAGAACGAGAAGAGGACGAGCAGCGATGAGCCCCGCCGAAGACGATCCCCAGCGCATCCTGATCGTCGACGACGAACCGGCCGTGCGGGAGGCGCTGCAACGCAGCCTCGCGTTCGAGGGGTACGGCACCGAGGTCGCCGTCGACGGCGTCGACGCCCTCGCCAGGGCCGAGTCGTACGCCCCCGACCTCATCGTTCTCGACATCCAGATGCCGCGCATGGACGGGCTGACGGCGGCCCGCAGGCTCCGTTCCGCCGGGACCACCACGCCCATTCTGATGCTGACCGCCCGCGACACCGTCGGCGACCGGGTCACCGGCCTCGACGCGGGCGCCGACGACTACCTGGTCAAGCCCTTCGAGCTGGACGAGCTCCTCGCCCGCATACGGGCCCTGCTGCGCCGCAGCTCGTACGCCGCCGCGGCGGCCGGCGGGGACGCCGACGACAACGTGCTGGCCTTCGCGGACCTGCGGATGAACCTGGCCACCCGCGAGGTCACCCGGGGCGCCCGCAGGGTCGAGCTGACCCGCACCGAGTTCACCCTGCTGGAGATGTTCCTGGCGCACCCGCGCCAGGTACTGACCCGTGAGCAGATCCTCAAGGCCGTGTGGGGATTCGACTTCGAACCCAGCTCCAACTCCCTGGACGTGTACGTGATGTACCTGCGTCGCAAGACGGAGGCGGGCGGCGAGCCGCGCCTCGTGCACACGGTGCGCGGGGTCGGCTACGCGCTCCGCTCCGGCGGCGGTGACGGATGACCGGCGTCCTGCGCCGGCTCCGCGCCCTGCCGCTGCGCACCCGGCTCGCCCTGCTGGTGGCGACGGCGGTCGCGGTCGCGGTGGCGGCGGTGGCGGCGGCGTGCTGGTTCGTGACCCGGGCGCAGCTGGAGGCCCAGCTGGACTCCTCGCTGCGCAGCGCCAAGGTCGACACGAGGTACCTGTCCGACCTGTACGCCTACTGCCGGGGCACGACCGCGCTGCCGCCCCGGACGTTCACCGGGAAGTACACCGTCCAGCTCGTCGACTCCCAGGGCGCGGTGTGCAACGCCCCCGACATGTCCCCGATCCCGGTGAGCGCGGCCGACATGGCGGTCGTCGACCAGGAGGCGCCCGACGCCCTGCACTCGGCCACGGCCGCGAACGGCACCCGGATGCGGGTCTACACCTACCCGCTGGTGCAGGTCACCCAGCTTCCCGGCGGGGCGACCGGCCGTATCGCGGTGTCCATCGCCCGCCCGATGAGCGAGATCAACGACCCCCTGTCCACCCTGGCGTGGGTCCTGCTCGTCGTCTCCGGCATCGGCGCCGTCGGCGCGGGCGCGGCCGGTCTGTGGGTCGCGCGCACCGGGCTGCGGCCCGTCGACGAACTCACCGAGGCGGTCGAGCACGTCGCCCGCACCGAGGACCTCACCGTCCGCATCCCCGCCGAGGGCGAGGACGAGATCGCCCGGCTGTCCCGCTCGTTCAACTCCATGACCGCCTCCCTGGCCAGCTCCCGGGACCGCCAGGCGCAGCTGATCGCGGACGCCGGCCACGAGCTGCGGACCCCGTTGACGTCGCTGCGTACCAACATCGACCTGCTGGCCCGCAGCGACGAGACCGGCCGGGCCATCCCGCCGGACGACCGCAAGGCGCTGATGACGTCGGTGAAGGCGCAGATGACGGAGCTGGCGTCGCTCATCGGCGACCTCCAGGAACTGGCCCGCCCCGACGCGGCGACCCCCGGCCCGCTCCAGGTCGTCGCTCTGCACGACATCGCGGACACCGCCCTGGAACGCGCCCGGCTGCGCGGCCCCGAGCTGACCATCCGGGCCGACCTGACCCCTTGGTACGTACGGGCCGAATCGGCGGCGCTGGAACGGGCGGTGGTCAACCTCCTGGACAACGCGGTCAAGTTCAGCCCGCCGCGCGGCACGATCGAGGTCGCCCTGCGGGACGGCGAACTGACGGTGCGGGACCACGGCCCCGGCATCCCGGCGGAGGAACTCCCGCACGTCTTCGAGCGTTTCTGGCGCTCCCCGTCCGCCCGCCAGCTCCCCGGCTCGGGCCTCGGCCTGTCCATCGTCGCCCGCACGATCCAGCAGGCGGGCGGCACGGTCGCCCTGCGCCCGGCGGACGGCGAGGGCGAAAGCGGCACGGTGGCCTCCATCCGTCTCCCGGGCGCCCCGCACCCCCCGCCGCAGCTGTGAGCGGGCCTCCCGCAGGCCCGCGGCTCAGAGCCGGCGCCGGACCTCGGCGGAACGAGCTGCGGCGGCGCCTCGCCGGGGTCCAGTCTTCGACGGTGTGTGCACGGCTCTGTCGCCAAGGACCCCGATCCGCGGCCGAGGCCCGATAGGCACGACCCGGGAGCCGTCCCGTCAGCCGACGGCTCCCGGCCCCAGGCGGAGGGCTGACCCTCCGGCGCTCCAGTTTCTCCGGAGCAATGCCGCAGTCCCGCGCGATGTTCCGGTCGACCTCATCGAGGATCATGTCGGTCCACCGGGCACGGACCGAATCCCTTCTGACCGACACGGATCAGGAGATCACGATACGTGTTCGGGTATAACGCGCAGGCATCGTAGATCACGACAACCGACATGTCAGAGCAGACCCAACTCCTGGTCCAGACCCATCAGTTCGTCGGCCGCATCCTTGCGGCGCGCGTCATCCTCGCGCAGATACTGACGCAGATCGACGAGACGGATGCGACGGTGGCGGCCCACAAGCCGGTAGGGGATCTCGCCAGCCTCCAGGAGGTTGATCAGGTAGGGGCGGGACACGTTCAGCATGTCGGCGGCCTGCTGAGTCGTCAGCACCGCGTCCACCGGCATGGCCTGGACGCCCTGCCCATTGGCGAGGGCCGCCAGCATCGACGCGAACATCTCCGCCACCGGCCGCGGCAGGACCAGCGTCTCATCGGCCGCCCCCGTTTCGAGGTGGACCTGAATGTCCTCGTCGTCTCCCCGGTCCGTACGTGCCAAGTAGTCGTTGATCCTGCGCAGCGCCCGCTGCGCCTGATGCGCGTCGACCGCACCCGGTTCGATCTTCTTGCCCGCGGCAGCACCCATAGCGTCGCCCTCCAACGTTGTATTCGAATTACTCGCAACCAACGAAGCAAGCGCAATCCATCCCCTTTCGGCGCTCCTGGAACGTCCGAGAATCACCCGGTCGGCCGATTCGTCTCGCCCGGCCCGACCGCCGGGGGCGGCGGCACTCGGGTGAACCGACGGCGGGGCTCGGGGGCTGCGATGCTGTGCGGGTGACGTTTCCCGGTTCCCGTACGAAGACGACGGATGCCTGGCTGCTGCCGGAGGACGAGGCCCTCATGGGGCAGCGCATTCGCGACGTTCTCCCCGACGCCGGGTGGCTGTGCAGCCAGCCGGGGCCCGTGGGTCTGCACGAGGTGCATCTGCATCCGACGGTTGAGGAGGCGCTGAGCTGTGGCGGAGTGCAGGCGTTCCTGCTCCTGCCGGTGGGGGCGGCGGCTCCGCCCGGGGTCGTCACGACCGCCGGGGCGATCGCCCGGCCCGGTCTGCGGCACGCGGCCGCCGTTCAACTCCTGCGCTCCCGCCACGTCCCGGACCGGTGCGACGAGATCTCCCGGCACGGCGAGATCAGGGACGGCGAGGCCTCCCGGCACGGCGAGGTCCGGGCCGGCGAGGTCTTCGAGGCCGGTCGCCTGGCGGTCAGTTGGAACGAACCCGAAGTCGGCCCGGAACTCCACCCGCTCCTCACCGAGCAGACGCGCCGGATCTGGCAGGCGCTGCGATCCGCGACGCGCCCGGCCGCGCTCGCGGATCCGACGGGCCGGAAGATCAGCGGCACGCGGATCGGCCCCGCCGCGCACGACCTGGTGACTCGTACCGGCATGCCGTTGATACGGCGGGGAACCCAGCGCCTGCGCCTGGCGACGGCCCCGAGCCGGGGCCGAAGCGGAGGCTGACCGACGGCCGGGCAGCGGTCCAGGCGGCGACAGGCCGTCCCGCCCGGGTTCCGCTCCGGCCTCGCCCGGGTCCCGGCCCCGGCCGGACTCCGTCGGCTCCGCCCCGCCCTACGCCTTCCCCTCCCCCTCGGCCTCCGCCCGGAGCACCGCCGCGCGTGCGCCCGGGTCGTAGTCCGGACCCACGCCCTCGACCAGCACCACGTCCCCCTCGATGTGGGCGGTCCGGAGCCCCAGGATCGACTGGTACGCCGGGGACTCGTACCAGGCGCGGGCCTCGGCCATGCCGGGGAACTCGATCATCACCATGCTGCCGGGCCAGGCGCCCTCCAGCACCTCGGCCGGCGGCCCGTGGATGACGAAGCGCCCGTGAAAAGGGTCGAGAGTGGCCTGGATGCGCTCCAAGTACTCCAGGATGTCGGGGTGCCGGCTACGACGGCTGCGGAAATGAGCGAAGCCATAAGCGGTCACGTCGGATCCCTTCCTCGGCTCGTCCACGTCCCGGCGTGGGACGACGCTCCGAACGTAGCCGCGGGCGTCGGCGCGCGGCGATTACTCCCGAGGTAAACCGCTTCCGCTCCGGGCCCCTCAGAGCCCCGGGTTGTGCCGGATCAGTGACTCCACGAGGCCGGAGCGGGTGGCGGGGAAGTCCAGCGGGACGATGCCGAGCCCGGTCCAGCCGGCCGCCTCGGAGCCGTCCAGGAACGAGTGGACCTGCAGGTTGAGCCGGTCCGCGTTCCAGCGCGGGGGCAGCAGGGCCGCGGTGCTGACGTAGTTCATGTACAGCTTCCCGGGCTGCTGGGCGGCCTTGCGGAACTGGGCCTCGATCTTGCGGTACTTGGCGATCGGCTCGGCCATGTAGTCGTCCTGGATGTCGAAGAGCGCGGAGTCCGCGTAACGGACGCCGGGCAGCCCGCCGTTGTCCGCCAGCAGCACGACCTTGCCGCGCGCCTGCCCCAGCGACGGGAGCGACGGGTCGATACGGAACAGCGGCCGCCAGCCCCGGACGTCCAGGTAGTCGTCGAAGACGCGCCGGAACGTGTCGTCGCTCTCCTCCGAGTACTCCTGTTTGACCCGCATCAGCACGGTCTCGGTGGGATGCGCGGCCAGGAAGTCCCAGCAGGCGCCGAGGACGTCCCCGAACATCATGTTCTGGTACGAGGCCCCGTGGTGGATCGCGAACGAGCCGTCGGTTACCCGGCACCGCACGTCGAGGAATCGGATTCCGCCGCTCAACTGCTCGGCGACCGTAGTGTTCTGACACTCCGCCCATGGCCCGCCGAAGCGTGCGCCGGAATCGTGCGAGCCGGGGATCGTGAGTCGTTGCAGTGCGGTGTCACCGGCTATGGCGCCCATCCAGTCCTGCGTGGTGAGGGCCTGCCGGCCACTGGCCCCGGCGGATCCCGCGCCCAGGAGCACGGTGGCGGTGGCGGCGAGTGCGCCTGCGAGGAAGGTGCGACGCGAACCGGCGTACGGGCTCATGCGGGGGTGCCTCCGTCGGTGGTGGGGGTTCGGGCCCTCGGATTATGACGGGCGCACGTCAGTGTCGGAACAGCGCCGACCGGCGCCCTCATCGATCCCACCGGGCCCCGCACGCGGGACGCGGCCGTTACACCACACCGACGGACGGCCCGGCCACCTCGTCGGCTCCCATGGACCGGTAGACGACCCGTTCCCACCGGAACTCCCATGCCATGGGGGCGGTGGCGCGTTCCCAGTCCTCGGCGTCGTCCATGGCAGGCCCTCCGGTGCGATGTCGCCGCCACCCCTTGCCCGTCACCGGCGTGACGAGCGCGGGCAAGGGGCGGCCCTTGCGGGCTCCCCGACTGGCGCAGAGAGTCGGAGAGTTGCGCGGCCCGGACCGGGCTCGTTCAAGGAACGGGCCCAGCAGGCGGCACACCGCAAGCTAGCCCGTTGAGCAAGTCCGTATCAAGCGTTGTACATCTAACGAGTGATGCGGACCCCCTGCGCCGGTGCTACGTCCTGGCTGATTCGAGCCAGCCGCACAACACAACGGGCGGCCTCCACCTGCGCCGATGGAGACCGCCCGGGGCGGGAACGCTAGAGATCAGACCAGATCGTCGAACTCGCCTTCCTTCGCGCCACCGAGAAAGGCACGGAGCTTGGCACGAGTCGTACGGATGACCACATCCGGGTTGTCACTTTCGCGCATGAGGATCTCTCCCCCGTACTCGGCCAGTTCCAGGCAGTCGTTGCCGTCCGCGTCCGCCGACTTGGACGACTTCCGCCACTGAATTCCCATGATTTTCACGCCTTCATACTTGATCTGCGACTTCCTTGATGAAGTCTCTCGAACTCTGCGGGTCGAGCGAGCGCCCTTCCGTACGGTCGAGCACCCCTCGAAAGACCCGTAGCCACGCCTCGGCATCGATCAACGTCGAACCCATCGGGGTATCCGTCTGGACGGTATCGAGCTGCGAAACTGGCCCGTAGACATAGCGGGTTGAGCTGCCGGAGTTCGGCATGCCGCCCGCCGCGAACGGGATCACTCGCACGGTGACATTGTCGCGCTCCGATTCCTTCAGCAGGTGTTCGAGCTGACCGGCGGCCACTTTGCGCCCGCCGTACTGCATCCGCAGCGCCGCTTCGTGGATCAGGAACGTACAGAGGGGCGGATTCGGCCGGTCGAGGATGTCCCGACGCCTCAACCGGTGCGAGAGCCTCCGTCGCAGACTCGCCGGGGTCGGCGCGGGCATGGCTTCCGCGTAGAGAGCGCGCACGTAGTCCTCGGTCTGGAGCAGGCCAGGCATATGCATGATCTGAACCGCCCGGATCCTGACCGCGTGGTGCTCCAGCTCGGCCAAATCGAGCGCGCTACCCGAAAGTTCGCCGCGGTAGTCCTCCCACCAACCCTTTATCCGCTCCTCGGCCATGTCAGCCAGCGCATCGACGTAGGCGGTGTCGTGACACGCGTAGTGGTCAGCCCAAGCACGCACCCGCGCGCCGCTCACCCCGAACCGGCCCGATTCGGTGTTGCTGATGGTGGTCCGGTCCGTGCCCAGCAGACCCGCCGCCTCGGTCGGCGTCAGGCCGGCGTGCTCCCGCATCTTGCGCAGCTCCGCGCCCAGTCGACGCTGCCGTGCGGTAGGGGGCTTCCTCGGTGGCATCAACCTCTCCTCTTGTCGCATCCCAGTGTGGCCACATCCCTCGAAGGGGCCTAATCAGAACACTAGTTATCGGTTCCCCTTAAACGGTTGATACGGCCACGCTAGCGTGGCCACAGCACCCGCGCCGCACGCCGGCACATCCGAAGCAGAGCCGGTGGAAGGCGTGTTGCGCCGCGCTCTCGTACGGCCATCGCCACGTACAACGAGCGACCCACCCGTTCAGACCGCACCGCGTTGGGAGAACGACATGAGCACCGTCACCGCAACTCCTCTGCCGCCGGGCCCACTCGATGGCGACTTCTACCGACTCGCCCTGCCCAGCACCGCCTGTGCCGCGAAGCTCGCGCGGGACTTCCTCGCGTCGCTGCTCGACCTCAGCAGCCACCGCAATCTCGTCGACGACGCGCGTCTCTGCGTCACCGAAGTGGTCACCAACGCACACCGTCATACGCGTACGTCGGTGATCGGCGTCCAGACGGTCGTCCGGCGTTCGCGGGTCACGGTCGCGGTCACCGACGACGCCCACTGGGCGCTGCCGAAGCCGACGGACTTCCACTTCGCACCCGAACGGGTCGGCGGGCAAGGTCTGTTGCTCGTGGAGCGGCTGACCCTGGCCTGGGGCGCAACCGTCCTCGGCGGCGGTGTTACGTGCCGGAAGGCGGTCTGGTTCACGCTCGGGGCGGCTGCCTGACATGTGGAGGAGTCCGTCAGTGGCGCGCTGACGGACCCCCATGCCTGATCACGGTCGGACTTCAGGCCAGATCGTCGCGCTCGCCCTCTCTCCGCATCGATGTTCCAGAAAGGATCGGGCCCGGAGCCGCCTCTGCCGTCTGCCCTCTCTGTGTCCTCGTCCGTCCCCCGCTTCGTGCCACACGCACGGGGAGCCGTGAAAGCCTCGGCCTCATGGACTACGCCTTCGACGCTCCTCCCGTCGACCGGGAGCTTCTGGAGTTCGCTGTTCGCCTGCTCGGTCGTGCCGGGTGGATGTCCGCTCAGGGGTTCTTCAGCGACGACTGGCACAGCCGCCTCAAGGCGGACGGCACCGAGGTCACCGAGATCGATGTCGCGGTCGAGGAGCTGATCAGTGTGCCCTCGACGAGGTGATCGTGGACCTCGTGACGGGCCGGGCCGACGCCGGCGTCATCGCCGGTCCGTCGATGGGCTACGAGGACGTCGCCCCCATGCCGGTCATCGTCGCCGAAGCGGGCGGCCGGATCACCGACCTGAACGGGGCGTCCGTGCTGGAAGGCGACATGTCCGTGCTGGTCACCAACGGTCGGCTGCACGACGAGTTCCTGGAGTTGGTGAAGGGCCTGCCGCACAGCCGCGACTTCCAGGCCCTCTCCCAGGGCCCCGGACTTCCCCTCCGCCCGCCACGAACACGTTGACCCGTACCCCCTGGACGCGTACAGCCAGGACCGGGCCTGTCCGGCGGATCGTGCCGGACAGGCCCGTGGCAGCGAAGGGGGCTGCTCAGCGCTTGAGCGCGAAGGTGAAGTCGCCGGAGAGCCTGCCGTTCAGCCGGACCGCCGAATCGAGCCGACAGGGCCGGCCCGGGTCAGGCCATGCGGTCGGCCGCGGTCAGACGCTCGACGAACGTCCGGAAGTCTTGGGCCAGCGGAAGCTCCGTCTCGCCCTCCGCGTCGAACCATGTCACCGAGGGCTCCCCCTGTGTCCCGCGTTCCCGGTAGTCGAGCGCGATCCACCAGTGGCCGTCGCCCGAGAGCAGCACCAGCGGTGAGGGAAGGCCCCACTCCTCGATCAGGTAGGCCGAGTCCAGCATCGAAGTGCAGCCGTCACGGTGGCCGATGCCCATCAGCTCGTCGAATGGGACGTGGTTCTCGCTCCACGAGGTCGGCGCGTCGGTCGGGAAGGCGTTCCACGACT
This sequence comes from Streptomyces tyrfis, assembly GCF_037034285.1. Taxonomy (NCBI): domain Bacteria; kingdom Bacillati; phylum Actinomycetota; class Actinomycetes; order Kitasatosporales; family Streptomycetaceae; genus Streptomyces; species Streptomyces tyrfis. Next base: position 149,949 of record NZ_JBAGJZ010000011.1, read on the forward strand.
CCGCGACCGGGCCGCCGTTCCGGATCCGCAGCAGTTCCAGCAGCGACGTCGGCAGACGGACTCCGAGCCGAAGCCCGGCGTCCTGGACGGCCGTGTCCGTCAGCGGCGCCTGCGCTCCGTACCGGCCCTCGCCCCAGAACGTCGTCTTGATCTCCTCGAACCGAGCCACCAGCGCATCCTACGACCGGGGCTCGTCGACTTGTCGGCTCGTCAGCTCGTAGGCCCGTCGGTTCGTCGGTTCGTCGGTGAGCGTCACTGGGCCCGCCGCCGTTCCGGCGCTCCGGCACTCCGGCGCGAGCGGCGCAAAAGCCGGTGCACAGTGGTCGCCCGGACCACAGACTGGCCCCATGAGCACACCGGAACACGCCGATAAGGCCGAGAACGCCGAGAACGCGGGAAGCGCCGAGAGCGCCAAGAGCGATCTCCGCTACTACCTCCAGACCGCCCGCGACGCCCTGTTGTGGAAGCTCGAAGGGCTCTCCGAGTACGACGTCCGCCGCCCGCGCACGCCGACCGGCACCAATCTCCTGGGCCTGGTGAAGCACGTGGCCGGGGCCGAACTGGGCTATCTCGGCGACACCTTCGGGCGGCCGTCCGGCATATCCCTGCCCTGGGTCGAGGCCGACGCCGAGCCCAACGCGGACATGTGGGCCACCGCCGACGAGTCGCGCGAGCACATCGTGAGCTTCTACCGCCGGGCATGGGCGCACGCGGACGCGACGCTCGACGCGCTGGCGCTGGACGCGGTCGGCAGGGTGCCGTGGTGGCCGGCCGGCCGGGACGAGGTGACCCTGCACCATGCCGTGGTCCGCGTGATCGCGGACACCCACCGGCACACCGGGCACGCCGACATCCTCCGCGAACTCACGGACGGGGCAGTCGGGATGAACAAGGACAACGACAACATGCCGCCGGGCGACGCCCAGTGGTGGGAAGAGCATCGGAACCGGTTGGAGCGCGTGGCCCGGGAGGCCGGTCGGGAAGCAGGCCGGAACACCTGAGCAAGCCCGCACAGATGCCTGGCCCCGGGGCCGGAGCTGGGACGCGGGCCCGGGGCCGGTCTCGGGCCTGGTCGGCGGGGCCGCTGCCGGTGCGCCTCGGACGGCAGCGGCCCCGCCGTGGTTCAGCTCAGGCGGTGCGTGGCGTACGCCTCCACGGCGTCACGCTGGTAGGCGGCCAGGCCCGGGGCGATCGCCTCGTACGCGGCACGCCAGACCTCGTTGTCCACGCAGGCCCGCCCGATCGCCCGGAACTCGTCGGCGGACGCGGTGCGCAGCTCCGACAGAGTGCGGTACTGGGCGTCGATCTCGGCCTGCGCGGGCTCGGCGCCGGCCGGAACACCGGCGGCCATGAGTTCGGCCAGCCGGATCATCTGCTCCGTGCGCCGGCGGTGTCCCGCCTCCGCCTCGGCCGGGCCCATCGTGGCGGCCCGGCGTCCGACCTCCTCGGCGAGCTCGGGGAAGTCGCGCAGGTTCTCCTCGTACTGGGAAGGCTCCACGCCCTCGAACAGGTTCTCCGGTCGGTTGATGGTGGTCACGGGTCTGCCGTCCTTTCTGGACTCTGCCAGTCCGGCGATCGTGCGGGAGACCGTGGCGACCAGGGCGTCGAGCCGGTCCCGCTCCGCGAGCAGGCGACGGTGGTGGCCGCGCAGGGCCTCCAGTTCGTCGACCTGTTCGGTCAGGATCCGGCCGATGTCGGCCAGGCCGACGCCCAGCGCCCGCAGCACGAGGATCTGCTGGAGCAGCAGGAGTTGGCGCTCCTCGTAGTAGCGGTGGCCGCTGAACCCGATCCGGGCCGGTGGCAGCAGGCCGATCTCGTCGTAGTGGCGCAGGGTCCGCGCCGTCACCCCGGACATCCGGGCGACCTCCTCGATCGGCCACTCCCTCGTCTTCTCCTCCACGACGTCCTCCTCACGAACCGCCTCACCAGGGCCGGCTTCTCCGGCCCTGGTGAGGACGGTAGAAGCTGCCGCAACGGCAACTTCAACCGCTGACGCGCCCCCGCCTTTCGCCGCGCTCCCGCCCGCCGGGAACACCGGGAACGCCGGGCGCGCCGTGTCCGGTCCGGGAAGGTCCGGAGGGGGCCGGGGAACGCCGAGGGGCGGCGGGCCCGTCCGGCCCGCCGCCCCGAGATCCATGTGACGGAGTCTCCCCGTGAGAGGGTTACCGGATGACCGTGATCCGGTTCGCCGCCGGCGGGTCCAGCGGCGCGGAGGCCGAGGAGTGGGCCGCCAGGTAGGCGTTGAACACGTCCAGGTCGGACGGGCCGACCAGCTTGTTCGTGCCCTGGCCCAGGGCCGCGAAGCCGTCGCCGCCGCCCGCCAGGAACTCGTTCATCGCGACGCGGTACGTCTTCGCGGGGTCGATCGCCTCACCGTTCAGCTTGACGGTGTCGACGACCACCCGGGCCGCGCCCGACTTCGTCATGTCGAGGGTGTACGTCAGGCCCTCGGAGATCTGGAGGATCTTCGGGCTCGCCTCGTTGGGGCCGCTGACCTGCTGCTGGAGCGCGGTGATCAGCTGGGCGCCGGTCAGGTCGACCACGTTCATCATGTTGGTGAAGGGCTGCACGGTGAAGGACTCGCCGTACGTCACCACGCCGTCGCCCTCGCCGCCGGACGCCTTGTACACCAGGTCCGCGCGGATGCCGCCCGGGTTCATCAGGGCCAGGACCGCCCCGCCCTTGTCCGCCGGGGCCAGGCCCTCCAGCTGGGCGTCCGCGATCAGGTCGCCGAGCGGCTTCTCGGGCGCCGCGGAGCCGCGGCCGTTGATGTCGGCGCTGATGTAGCCCTGCGGCCGGTTGGAGATGGGCGCCGCGAGGGCGTTCCAGCGCGCGATCAGGGCCGTCATGTCGTTGGCCTTGGGCTGGTCACGGCTGACGATGTGGTTCGCCGACCGCGGGTTCAGCGCGCCGGCCGACTTCACCGACGTGCGGACGATGTCCTTGGTGCGGAGGTCGTACGTCAGCGTCGTGTCCGTGTACAGCTTGCCGAACGAGGACGCCGAGGTGACCATGCGCGGGTTGCCCGCGGGGTCCGGGACCGTGCACACGTACGCCTGGTGGGTGTGGCCCGTGACCAGCGCGTCGACCTTGGGCGTGATGCCCTTGGCGATGTCGACGATCGGACCTGAGATGCCGCTGCCGGGGCCGGAGCTGTCGCAGTCGTAGTCGTACGAACCGGAGGCCGGCTGTCCGCCCTCGTGGATCAGCGCGACGATGGACTTGACGCCCTGCCGGTCGAGCTCCTTGGCGTACTTGTTGATCGTCTCGACCTCGTCGTGGAACTTCAGGCCCTTGACGCCGTTGGCCGTGACGATGTCCGGGGTGCCCTCCAGGGTCACACCGATGAAACCGATCTTGACGCCGTTCTTCTTCCACACCGTGTACGGCTTGAGGATCGGCTTGCCGGTCTTCTCGTTCGTCACGTTGGCGGCGAGGTACGGGAAGTCGGCGCCCTTGAACTTCTTGCCCTTCTCGTAGCACCCCTCCACCGGGTGGCAGCCGCCGTTCTGGAGGCGGGCCAGCTCGGTGGCGCCCTCGTCGAACTCGTGGTTGCCGACGCTGGTGACGTCGAGGCCCAGCTTGTTGAGCGCCTCGATGGTCGGCTCGTCGTGGAAGAGCCCCGACAGCAGCGGGCTCGCGCCGACCATGTCGCCGCCGGCCGCGGTGATCGAGTACGGGTGCCCCTTGCGCGCCGTGCGCAGCGAGGAGGCGAGGTACTCGACGCCGCCGGCCGGGACCGCCTCCGTCGTGCCGTCGGGCCGCGTCTTGGTGACCGTGCCCGCCGAGCCGGCCGGCGGCTCCAGGTTCCCGTGCAGGTCGTTGAAGGACAGCAGCTGCACGTCGACGGTACGGGCCGGCTTGTGGTGCCCGTTGCCGTGACCGTGGCCATGGCCACGGTCGTGGGCGCCGGCCGGCATCGCGGCCACGAGCGCGCCGACGGTGGCGAGCCCGGCCGCGGCGGCGAGCACCCGCCGGGACGCGCGGTTCTTCTGCGGTTTCGCTGACATCGGTCCCCTTGTGAGTTCAGCGGAGGTCAAAGTGGTGACGAGTCGGGAGACTTCGTGCGCAGCCTAGGTTCAACGCGCGTAGCGCGACAGACGTACAGGGTTACGAACTGGTTGCCATGCGGCCGGAATCATGACCGAGGCACTCTTATCACCCGTACGGCTTACATATGCGGGCAGAAACGTCACCGCACACATGGCCTCCGGAAGCCTGTGCGGCATGGAGAAGGAACCCATGACCCCGGCCGACCGTACCCGCCCGGCAACGACCGGCCTCGGAACTTCCGCCCGGTTTCCATGAGATGGGCGCCGACCTCAAGTCGATCGTGCGGGGCTCGCGCGTCCGCGCTCAGCTCGAGGTCAACACCGAGATGCTCCGGATGCACTGGGAGATCGGACGGGTCGTCCTGGAACGGCAGGGGCGGGAGAAGTGGGTGGCGGAGATCACCGAGCGGATCGCGACCGAGCTGCGCACGGACTTCCCGGACCAGCGCGGCTTCAACACGCGCAACCTCCAGTACATGCAGCAGCTCGCCAGGAAGTGGGACGGGTCATTTGCGCAACAGGCTGTTGCGCAAATGCCCTGGGGGCACGTCATCACCCTCATGAGCACCTGCAAAACCCGCTTCGTGCTGGACTTCCACGCCCAGCACGCCGTCTACCGCGACCCGGAGCGCGACGACCAGACCCTCGGCATCCTCGTCGCGGAGAGCCGGGACGAGACGATCGTGGAGTTCGCCCTTCAGCTGCGGAACCAGCCGCTCGCGGTCAGCCCGTACGCGACTCTCCCGCCGGGCGTGCGGGAGCTCATGCCGACCTCGGAGGACCTGTTCCGGGTCGCCCGGCAGGCGCTCCGCCCCGACGGGAACGCCGACGGGGACGGCAGCGGCGACGGCGGGGACGGCAGCAGGGACGACGGCGGGGTCCCGGGGCCCTGCCGGACGCCCCCGGGGGCCGCCCCGGGGCCCTGACAGCCCCCGGCGGCCGCCTCGCCCCCGTACGCTCGTACACATGACGACTGACGTACCGCTGCCCGCCCCCGGGCGGGAGATCCAGACGCTCGACGTGCTCTCCCCCGAACAGGCCGACGCGGTGTCCGGTCTGCTCGACGAGGCGGCCGCCTCCGACGGCAGGCAGGCCGTGTCCGAGCAGGGACGCCTCCAGCTGCGGGGCGGCCGGCGCGAGGGGGTGCGGCATCTGCTGCTCAGCAGCGGGCCGGCCCTGGTGGGGTACGCGCAGCTGGAGGACACCGACCCCGTCGAGGCGCCGGCCGCCGAGCTGGTCGTCCACCCCTCGTACCGCGGGCAGGGGCACGGGCGGGCGCTGGGAGCGGCACTGCTGGCCCTGACCGGCAAGCGGCTGCGGGTGTGGGCGCACGGCGGGAAGTCCGCCGCCCGGCACCTGGCCCAGGTCCTCGGCCTCTCCCTCTTCCGCGAACTGCGGCAGCTGCGCCGACCGTTGGCCCTGCGGGACATCCCGGAGCCGACGCTTCCGCCCGGTGTCACCGTCCGCGCCTTCGTCCCCGGCCAGGACGACGAGGCCTGGCTCGCGGTGAACCGCGCCGCCTTCGCCCACCACCCCGAACAGGGCGCGCTGACCCAGCGCGACCTGGACGACCGCAGGGCGCAGCCCTGGTTCGACCCCAAGGGCTTCTTCCTGGCCGAGCGCGACGGCGAGCTCATCGGCTTCCACTGGACGAAGGTGCACGCCGAGGAGCAGCTGGGCGAGGTCTACGTCCTCGGCATCCGGCCCGACGCGCAGGGCGGCGGCCTCGGCAAGGCGCTCACCGCGATCGGGCTGCGCCACCTGGCCGCCCAGGGGCTGCCGACGGCGATGCTCTACGTCGACGCGGACAACAAGGCCGCCCTGAGCGTCTACGAGCGCATGGGCTTCGCGACGCACGAGGTGGACCTGATGTACCGCACGGAGACCTGAGCCGGAGCGGGGACCGCCCGGCGCGGCGTGGGGGCGGTAGCCGTCCGGCGCGGCGTGGGGGCGGAGCCGTCCGGCGCGGCGTGGGGGCGGAGCCGTCCGGCGCGGCGTGCGGGGCGGTGTCGAGCGGACTCCGGTGAGCGGTGGTCCGCTTGACACCGCCCCTTTTCCGGCCCAGTCTTTCACTACTTGCTTAGTGAAAGGGGGAAAGTATGGCAGGGCCCGCGGCGATCCAGTACCGCATCGACCGGCGGAGCGGCGTCGCCACGTACCTCCAGATCGTCCAGCAGACCAAACAGGCCCTCCGGCTCGGCCTGCTGGAGCCCGGCGACCGGCTGCCCGCCGCGCGGGAGGTCGTGGAGGCCACCGCCATCAACCCGAACACCGTGCTCAAGGCGTACCGAGAGCTGGAGCGCGAGGGCCTCGCCGAGGGCCGACGCGGCCTCGGCACCTTCGTCACGCGGACGCTCGGCGGCGCGGCGGCCGCCGACGACGGCCCGCTGCGCGCCGAACTCGCCGAGTGGGCCCGGCGGGCCCGCGCGGCCGGTCTGGAGAAGGACGACGTGAGCGCGCTCTTCACCGCCGTACTGGACAGGACTTTCGAGGGGGATCAGCCCGGATGACCCGGATGACAGGCGCCACGACGAGGACAGGCGTCGCGACGGCGGACGCCACGACGGCGGGCACCGCGATCGAGGCCGTCGGCCTCGGGATGAAGTACCGGAACAGGAGAGGCGGGGGCTGGGCGCTGCGCGACTGCTCGTTCCGGCTGCCGGCCGGGCGGGTGTGCGCCCTGGTCGGGCCCAACGGCGCGGGGAAGTCCACCCTGCTCGCCCTGGCCGCGGGCTTTCTGCGGCCCGCCGAGGGGACGGTACGGGTGCTGGGCGCGCCGCCCGGCGAGGCGCGGTCGCGGGTGGCGTTCGTGGCCCAGGACAAGCCGCTGTACCCGCAGTTGACGGTCGCCGCGACGCTCTGGGCGGGCGCCGAGCTCAACCCGGGCACCTGGGACCAGGACACCGCCGAGCGGATCGCCGGGGACCTCCCGCGCGACGCCGTGGTCCGTACCCTCTCCGGCGGCCAGCGCACCCGGCTCGCGCTGGCCCTCGCCCTCGGCAAGCGGCCCGAACTGCTCCTGCTGGACGAGCCGATGGCCGACCTCGACCCTCTCGCCCGCCACCGGCTGATGGGCGCGCTGATGGCGGAGGCCGCCGAGCACGCCACCACCATCGTGATGTCCTCGCACATCCTCGGCGAGCTGGAGAACGCCTGCGACTACCTGCTGCTGGTCGACGGCGGCCGGGTCCGCCTGGGCGGCGAGACGGACGACCTCCTCGCCGCGCACGCCGTGCTCACCGGCCCGGCGCGGGACACCGCCCCGCACACCGTCGTCGAGTCCCGCACGACCGGGCGGGTGCGGACCGCGCTGGTCCGCAGGCGGGGCCCGGTGGACGCGGACGTCTGGGAGGCGGCGGAACCCTCGCTGGAGGAGCTGCTGCTGGCCCACCTGCGGTCGCCGGAGGCGCCCGCCCTGCTGACGCCGAGCGCCGCGGCCGGGACCGGCGAGGGGGTGGCGGCGTGAGCGCGCTCTCCCTGCCGGGCCCGGCCCGGGTCGTGATCCGCCAGCACCGGTGGCCCCTGTGGGGCGCCGGCGTCCTCGCGCTCGCGGGAATCGCCGCGCTGGCCGGTTTCCTCCTGTGGCCGGACTCCGCCGCCGGCGCGTTCGCGGACTCCGGCTGCTCGGTCGAGCACACGGTCCGGGGCTGCGGTGACATCGTCCGCGACTTCCTCGACTCCGAGTACCGGATTCATCAGGCCGTCGGCCGCGCGGCCGCGGTGATGACGGTCCTGCCCGCGTTCGTCGGCCTGTTCGTCGCCGGTCCGGTGATCGGCCGTGAGCTGGAGAGCGGCACGTACAAGCTGGCGTGGACCCAGTCCGTCTCACCGGCGCGCTGGCTCGCCGCCAAGCTCGCGGTGCCCGCCGTACTGACCCTGGTCGGAGTCGGTGTGCTGTCGGCGGTCTGCTCCTGGGCCCGGTCACGGACCGACCGGACGCACTACCCGGTCGACTGGGACGACCGCATGGCGTACGGCTCGATGGGCACGGTCCCGGTCGGCTACGCCCTGTGCATGCTGGCCCTGGGCGCGCTCGCCGGGCTGGTGCTGCGGCGCACCGTGGCCGCGATGGTCACGACCGTGATCGGCTACGGCGTGCTGGCGGCGGCCCTGAACACCGTGCGCGACGGTCTGTGGCCCACCGCGCACAGCACGTACGCCCCGGAGAGCACGCCCGAACTGCCCGGCGGGGCCTCCTCCGTCGCGTCGGGCTGGCTGACCGCCGACGGCGCGCGGCTGCCCTGGAGCACCTGCCCGAGAGGGGGCGCCGGCCTCGAACAGTGCCTGGCCGACGAGCACATCGTCCGGGGCTACGTCGACTACCACCCCGCCTCGCACTTCTGGCCGCTCCAGCTCGTCGAGACCGGCATCCTGCTCGCCCTGGCCGGGCTCGCCGTGCTCCTCGCCTTCCGGGTGCTGCGCCGCCGGCACGGCTGAACGGCCCCGCCGCCCCCGGTCCGTACGGGCCCGCACGGCACACCGCTTCCTGCACGTCATGTCGCCGTTACCGAGCATTCAGAAGGGCTTGCCACCCTCGCAGAATGCAGCCAGCTGTGCCGACCCCTCGCGGCGGGAGAGATCCCGACGGCGGAGACCACGCGAACCGCGGAGCCCACCCGAACCGCGCGGCCCGCCGGGGACCCGGCGACCGCGCGGACCGTACGGCCCCCGACGAGCGCGCCGAGCGGGCCGGGGGCGCGGACCCCGGCGACCGCGCGGGCCGCGTGTTCCCCGTGGTCTCCGCGTCCTCCGGCGCGCCCTCGAAGCCCCGGACGCGGAAGAATGGGTCCATGAGGCAGCAGTCCAGCTCCGAGGTCCCTGTCCGGTCCGCCGTTCAGCCGTCGGTCGGCTCGCTCGCCGCGCACCGGCCGCGTGCCGTCGCCGCCCCCGCACGAGGCGGCGCGGCGCTGTCGACCGCCGCGGACCTCGATCCCGACATCGACGGCGACGTCGACGCGTACGAACCCGACGTCGACGGCGACGAGCTGCCCCGCGACCGCTTCCTGGACCGGGAACGCAGCTGGCTCGCGTTCAACGAGCGGGTGCTCGAACTGGCCGAGGACCCGGCGACCCCCCTCCTCGAACGGGCTAATTTCCTGGCGATCTTCGCCTCGAACCTGGACGAGTTCTTCATGGTCCGGGTGGCCGGGCTGAAGCGCCGGATCGCCACCGGCGTCGCCACCCGCTCCGCCTCCGGGCTCCAGCCCCGCGAGGTCCTCGACCTGATCTGGACCCGCTCGCGCGAGCTCATGGCCCGGCACGCCGCCTGCTACCAGCAGGACATCTCCCCCGCCCTGTCCGACGAGGGCATCCAGCTGATCCGCTGGCCGGAGCTGACCGAGAAGGAGCAGGCCCGCCTGTTCACCTTCTTCCGGCAGCGCGTCTTCCCCGTGCTGACGCCGCTGGCCGTCGACCCCGCGCACCCCTTCCCGTACATCTCCGGGCTCTCGCTCAACCTGGCCGTCGTGGTGCGCAACCCGGTCAGCGGCCACCGCCACTTCGCCCGGGTCAAGGTGCCGCCGCTGCTGACCCGCTTCCTGGAGGCCTCGCCGCAGCGGTACGTGCCCATAGAGGACGTCATCGCCGCCCACCTCGAAGAGCTCTTCCCGGGCATGGAAGTCCTGGCGCACCACATGTTCCGGGTCACCCGGAACGAGGACCTGGAGGTCGAGGAGGACGACGCCGAGAACCTCCTCAAGGCCCTGGAGAAGGAGCTCATGCGGCGCCGCTTCGGCCCGCCGGTCCGCCTGGAGGTCGAGGAGTCCATCGACCCGTACGTGCTGGACCTGCTGGTGCGCGAGCTGAAGGTGTCCGACGCCGAGGTCTACCCGCTGCCCGGGCCGCTCGACCTGACCGGGCTCTTCGGCATAGCGTCCCTGGACCGGCCCGAGCTGAAGTACCCGAAGTTCATCGCGGGCACCCACCGCGACCTGGCCGAGGTGGAGTCCGCCTCCGCGCCCGACGTCTTCGCCGCGCTGCGCGAACGCGACGTGCTGCTGCACCACCCGTACGACTCGTTCTCCACCTCCGTGCAGGCGTTCCTGGAGCAGGCCGCCGCCGACCCCGACGTCCTCGCCATCAAGCAGACGCTCTACCGGACCTCGGGCGACTCGCCGATAGTCGACGCGCTGATCGACGCCGCCGAGTCCGGCAAGCAGGTCCTGGTGCTCGTCGAGATCAAGGCCCGCTTCGACGAGCAGGCCAACATCAAGTGGGCGCGCAAGCTGGAGGAGGCGGGCTGCCACGTCGTCTACGGGCTCGTCGGCCTCAAGACCCACTGCAAGCTCTCGCTCGTCGTCCGCCAGGAGGGCGACACACTGCGCCGCTACGCGCACGTCGGCACCGGCAACTACCACCCCAAGACGGCCAGGCTGTACGAGGACATCGGGCTGCTGACCGCCGACCCGCAGGTCGGGGCGGACCTCTCCGACCTGTTCAACCGGCTGTCCGGCTACTCCCGCCGGGAGACCTACCGCCGACTGCTGGTCGCCCCGCGCTCCCTGCGCGACGGACTGATCGCCCGGATCGACAAGGAGATCACCCACCAACGGGCCGGGCGGTCCGCCTACGTCCGCATCAAGGTCAACTCCATGGTCGACGAGGCGGTCGTCGACGCCTGCTACCGGGCCGCGATGGCGGGCGTGCCGGTGGACGTCTGGGTACGCGGCATCTGCGCCCTGCGCCCCGGGGTCCCCGGGCTCTCCGAGAACATCCGGGTCCGCTCGGTGCTGGGCCGCTTCCTGGAACACTCCCGGATCTTCGCGTTCGGCAACGGCGGCGAACCCGAAGTATGGTTCGGCAGCGCCGACATGATGCACCGGAACCTCGACCGCCGGATCGAGGCACTGGTCCGGGTCACCGACCCCGCCCACCGTGCCGCGCTCAACCGGCTCCTGGAGACCGGCATGGCCGACACCACCTCCTCCTGGCATCTGGGTCCGGACGGGAACTGGACCCGCCACGCCATGGACGGGGACGGCCAACCGCTGCGGCACGTACAGGAAATGCTCATTGACGCCCGGAGGCGCCGGCGTGCGACGCCATGAACAGCAGACGACGACGCAGGCGGACCTCACGGCGGGCGCGGTCCTCGCGCCCTACCTCCAGGAGCGGGCCGCCGAATTCCTCCGCAGCCTGCGCCTGCACCGCGAGCACAGCGCGTCCTCGGACGCCGGGACCCGCGGCGCCGACGAGGCGGCGGCCGCGCTCCGCCGCTCCTCCCGCCGGATCGGCGGCACCCTGCACACCTTCCGCACCGTGCTGGACCCGGCCTGGGCCGAACAGCTCCGGGCCGAACTCGCCTGGCTGTCCGGCACCCTGGCCCGGGAGCACGCCTACGCGACCCGGCTGAATCGCCTCCTCGAAGCGCTGCACAGCCTGTCCGGCGGCGCCCTGCCGACCGCCCGCCAGGCCCCGGGGGCCGGCCCGGACGACAAGGACCGCGCCGCCCTCGGCGTCGGCGCGGCCCGCGCCGGGGCCCTGCTGGAGCGGCAGCTGACCCTGGCCCGGACCCGCGCCCACTCCGCCGCGCTCCAGGCGCTCGGCTCCTCCCGCTTCCACGCGGTGGCCGACGCGGTGGCGCTGCTGGCGTCCGAGGTGCCGCTGGCCGCGTCGGCGACCGCCCCAGCCGAGGAGATGCTGGGCGCCCCCGCCGAACGGGCCGAGCAGCAGCTGCTGGGCGCGGTGGCGGCGCTGCCGCCCGACGGGGCGGCGAAACCGTACAACGAGGCGCAGGACGCGCCCTGGCACCGGACCCGGCTGCTGCTGCGGCTGCACCGGTACGCCCACGAGGTGGTGCGGGGCGCCCCGGACCCGGTCCTGGCCGCGGCGGGGCGCGCGCTCGACCTGCACCGGGACGCGGCGGAGGCGGCCGCGGCGGCGGCGTCGGCGGCCCGCACCCCGCGGATCGCGCCCGCGACCGCGTACGCCCTGGGGGTGCTGCACGCGGACCAGCGGCACGAGGCGGGGGCGGCGCGCGGCATGTTCCGGGCGAGCTGGCCGTACGCGACGGCGGCGGTGAGCGCGCCGTGAGCCGGCCGCCCGCGCCCGGCGGCGCGAGGAGGCCCGCCAAGGGACGCGACGCCGCCCGGGACCGCGACGCCGGGGACGCGCCGGACCGGGCCGGGAAGCCCGCGGCCGGGCCGGTGCTCGCCGCGGGGTGTGTGCTGTGGCGGCGCGCGGAGCGCTCCGGCGAGCTGGAGGTCTGCCTGGTCCACCGGCCCCGCTACGACGACTGGTCGCATCCGAAGGGCAAGCTGAAGCGCCGCGAGTCGGCGCGGGACGCCGCCCTGCGCGAGGTCCTGGAGGAGACCGGGCACCGCTGCGCGCTGGGCGCCGCCCTGCCCACCGTCCGGTACGCCGTGAACGGGCGGCCCAAGGAGGTCGCCTACTGGGCGGCCGAGGCCACCGGCGGCGCGTTCACACCCTGCGCCGAGGTCGACCGGGTGAGCTGGCTCGCCCCGGCGGCGGCCCGGGAGCGCCTCACCCGGGACCACGACCGGGATGTGCTCGACGCCTGGCTGGCGGGCCTGCCGGACGCCTGAGCCCGCGCGCCCGGCGCCCGGCCGGGCACGTACCCCGCCTTGTGCGCCCGGCGCCCGGCCCGGTCCGTACCCCGCCGCGTGCGCCCGGCGCGCGGCCGGGTCCGTACGCCCGCGTGCCCCGGCGCGCGAACGGGTCCGTGCCCCCGCGCGGCGGCCGGGGCTGTGCGGAACCGCTCGGAACCGCTCGGAACGGCCCGGAACCGCACCGTTCGACACGGTTCACCTCCCGTTCACCAACCCCCGTCAACCGCTTCACCTGTCCTGCTTAACTTCGGCGGTGCACGGTGCACGGCGCAATGCCGCGGCACCCACCACATCGCGCGCCGTCGTAGAACAACAAAGGCATCGGCGGCTCCTGGAAGGAACACCCGAAAAGTGAAGCTTCAGCGCAAGAACCGGCTTCGTGCCACCGCGCTCGGTGCCCTCGCCGTCTCCGGCGCCCTGGTCCTCACGGCGTGCGGTTCGGACGACAACAGCAACGGGTCCACCGGTGGCGGCGGCAAGACGAGCGCCGCGTCGGACATCAAGTGCGACGACGCCAAGGGCCAGCTGCTCGCCTCCGGCTCCAGCGCGCAGAAGAACGCCATGGACCTGTGGGCCAAGAACTACATGGCCGGCTGCTCGGGCGTCGAGATCAACTACAAGTCGTCCTCCTCCGGCGAAGGCATCATCGCCTTCAACCAGGGCACGGTCGGCTTCGCCGGTTCCGACTCCGCGCTGAAGCCCGAAGAGGTCGCCGAGTCGAAGAAGATCTGCAAGGGCGGCCAGGGCATCAACCTGCCCATGGTCGGCGGCCCGATCGCCATCGGCTTCCACCTGGAGGGCGTCGACAGCCTGACGCTGGACGCCCCCACCCTCGCCAAGATCTTCGACACGAAGATCAAGAAGTGGAACGACCCGGCGATCGCCAAGCTCAACAGCGGCGTCACGCTCCCGGACAAGGCGATCCAGCCCTTCCACCGCTCCGAGGACTCCGGCACCACGCAGAACCTCGGCAAGTACCTGGGCGCCGCCGCGCCGAGCGACTGGAAGTACGAGGCCGAGAAGAAGTGGCCGGCCCCGGGCGGCCAGGCCGCGTCCGGCTCCTCCGGCGTCGCCTCCCAGGTGAAGGCCGTCGACGGCTCGATCGGCTACTTCGAGCTCAGCTACGCCACCGCCCAGTCGATCCCCACCGTGGACATCGCCACCGGCGCCGCCGCCCCGGTCAAGGCCACCCCGGAGAACGCCTCCAAGGCCATCGCCGCCGCCAAGATCAAGGGCACCGGCAAGGACCTGGCGCTCGACCTCGACTACACGACCAAGGCCGACGGCGCCTACCCGATCGTCCTGGTCACCTACGAGGTCGTCTGCGACAAGGGCAACAAGTCCGAGACCCTGCCGACGGTCAAGTCCTTCCTGAACTACACCGCCGGTGACGAGGGCCAGAAGCTCCTCACCGAGGCCGGCTACGCGCCGATCCCCGCCGAGATCAACGCCAAGGTCCGCGAGACCATCGCCTCCCTCTCGTAACCGGGACGCGGGCCGGTCGTCACGGCCCGCCGCCGCGGTGCTCACGGAGCCGGGGGACACGGGCCCCGGAGCACCGCGCGACACCGGGGACGAGAGCAGAAGAAGCGACACCAGCGACAACCGGCGGGCCGGTCCGGCGCACCCCTCCGGACCGGCCCGCCACCGCCCATCCGGTGCACCGCCGCCAGGGGAGCCACTCCGCTCCCCCACACAGACCGGAAAGACCATGGCTTCCACCACACCGATAGACACGCCGCCGGCCCCACCGGCGGCACCCGGTCGCCGCGCCCCCAGTACCGGGCGCGCGGGCGACAAGATCTTCCTGGGGCTCTCCCGGGGCTCGGGCATCCTGCTGCTTGTGATCATGGCGTCGATCGCCGTGTTCCTCACCTACCGCGCCACGCTCGCCGTCTCCAAGGACGAGGGCAACTTCTTCACCGCCTTCGACTGGAACCCGGCCGGCGACCCGCCGGTCTTCGGCATCGCGGTCCTCCTCTTCGGCACGATCGCCAGCTCGATCGTCGCGATGGTCATCGCCGTCCCGGTCGCCGTCGGCATCGCCCTCTTCATCTCGCACTACGCGCCGCGCAGGCTGGCCGCGCCCCTCGGCTACGTCATCGACCTGCTCGCCGCCGTGCCGAGCATCGTGTACGGCATCTGGGGCGCCCTCTTCCTCGTCCCGTACCTGGAGGGCCTCAACCTCTGGCTCGACGAGTTCTTCGGCTGGACGTACGTCTTCGACAAGACCGAGGTCGGCGTCGCCCGCTCGCTCTTCACCGTCGGCATCCTGCTCGCGATCATGATCCTGCCGATCGTGACCAGCGTCAGCCGCGAAGTGTTCCTCCAGGTCCCGCGGATGAACGAGGAAGCCGCCCTCGCCCTCGGCGCCACCCGCTGGGAGGTCATCCGCCTCTCCGTGCTCCCCTTCGGCCGCTCCGGCGTGATCTCCGCGTCGATGCTGGGCCTGGGCCGCGCGCTCGGCGAGACGATGGCCGTCGCCACGGTGCTGTCCCCGAGCTTCGTCATCTCCGGGCACCTGCTCAATCCGGGCGGCGGAACGTTCGCCCAGAACATCGCGGCGAAGTTCGACGAGGCCGACCAGTTCGGGCGGGACGCCCTGATCGCCTCCGGCCTCGTCCTCTTCGTCCTCACCCTGCTGGTCAACGGCGCGGCCCGGCTCATCATCGCCCGCCGCAAGGAGTACTCGGGGGCCAACGCATGAGCCAGGCAGCCAACACCGGCGTCCAGGAGATCCCCGCCCCCGCCGCGGCCGCGCCCCGCAGCACCCTCGGCAAGCGCGCGCTGCCCCGCTGGGCTCCGCTCGGCTTCGCGGCCGTCGCGCTCGTGCTGGGCATCGGCACCGGCGCCTTCGCCGGCTGGCAGAGCCGCACCCAGTGGGGACTGTTCTCCGCCCTCCTCTTCGTCGTCATCTCGTACGTCACGACCTCGGTCGTCGAGAACCGGCGCCAGGCCAAGGACCGGCTCGCCACCAGCGTCGTCTGGGTGTGCTTCCTGCTGGCCGTCGCGCCTCTCGCCTCCCTGCTGTGGACGACGGTCAGCCGGGGCGCCGAGCGCCTCGACGGGTACTTCCTGAGCCACTCGATGGCCGGGGTGCTCGGCTCCGAGGCCACCGGCGGCGTCTACCACGCGCTGATCGGCACGCTGGAGCAGGTCGGCCTCGCGACCCTCATCGCCGCCCCCATCGGCATGCTGACCGCCGTCTACCTGGTCGAGTACGGCCGGGGCGCGCTGGCCAAGGCCGTGACCTTCTTCGTCGACGTCATGACGGGCATCCCGTCGATCGTCGCCGGTCTCTTCATCCTCTCGATCATGCTGATGACGAAGACCGACCCGTCCGGTCTGATGGGCGCGCTGGCGCTCACGATCCTGATGATCCCGGTCGTGGTCCGCTCCACCGAGGAGATGCTCAAGCTCGTCCCGAACGAGCTCCGCGAGGCGTCGCTGGCCCTCGGCGTCCCGAAGTGGCGCACGATCCTGAAGGTCGTCCTCCCGACCGCGCTCGGCGGCATCACCACTGGTGTGATGCTCGCGATCGCCCGTATCGCCGGTGAGACCGCGCCGATCATGCTGCTCGTCTTCGGCAGCCAGCTGATCAACACCAACCCCTTCGAAGGCGCCCAGTCCTCGCTCCCCTTCTACATCTGGGAGCAGTACAGGGTCGGCACCGAGCAGTCGTACGACCGCGCCTGGGCGGCCGCCCTCGTGCTGATCGCCTTCGTCATGATCCTCAACCTCGTGGCCCGCGGCATCGCCCGCTGGAAGGCCCCGAAGCACTGACACGTGCGGCTCGCGCCGCGTGACCGGCCGCCGGACGCGGCCACAGAAAGAAGCAGTGATTCAGATGGCCAAGCGCATCGACGTCAGCGGCCTGTCCGCCTACTACGGCTCCCACCTCGCCATCGAGGACATCTCGATGACCGTGGAGCCCCGCTCCGTGACCGCCTTCATCGGCCCGTCCGGCTGCGGCAAGTCCACCTTCCTGCGCACCCTCAACCGCATGCACGAGGTCACCCCGGGTGGCCGCGTCGAGGGCAAGGTGCTGCTGGACGACGAGAACCTGTACGGGCCGAACGTCGACCCGGTCACCGTGCGCCGCACGGTCGGCATGGTCTTCCAGCGCCCCAACCCGTTCCCGACCATGTCGATCTTCGACAACGTCGCGGCGGGCCTGAGGCTCAACGGCTCCTACAAGAAGAGCGAGCTCTCCGACATCGTCGAGAAGTCGCTGCGGGGCGCCAACCTCTGGAACGAGGTCAAGGACCGGCTGAACAAGCCCGGCTCCGGCCTCTCCGGCGGTCAGCAGCAGCGTCTGTGCATCGCCCGCGCGATCGCGGTCGAGCCGGAGGTGCTGCTGATGGACGAGCCGTGCTCCGCCCTGGACCCGATCTCCACCCTCGCCGTCGAGGACCTGATCGGCGAGCTGAAGGAACGCTTCACGATCGTCATCGTGACGCACAACATGCAGCAGGCGGCCCGCGTCTCGGACCGCACGGCGTTCTTCAACCTCGCCGGGGTCGGCAAGCCCGGCAAGCTGATCGAGATCGACGACACCGCGCGGATCTTCTCCAACCCGTCCGTCCAGGCCACCGAGGACTACATCTCGGGCCGGTTCGGATGACCCGGTCCCGGACGGCCCGGTTCGTATGACGCGGACCGGTCGACCCGGACCGGAGGGCCCGGAGGCGGCGGCGCGGACACGCGCCGCCGGCCCCTTTGGCCCCCATGGATGGCCTTTGGGTGCTGCATGGCGGTGCCACCCGTAAGGCAGAAGGGTCCGCCCCGCTCCCCGTCAGGGGAAGCGGGGCGGACCCGACTTCACACCGATGCGGGCCTGCGGCCGCACAGCCGCCCGCCCGTCAGCCCGTCAGCCGAAGATCAGCAGGACGACTCCGTAGCTGGCGGCGGCGACCACCGCCGCGGCCGGCATCGTGATGAACCAGCCGAGGATGATGTTCTTGGCGACGCCCCAGCGGACCGCGTTCACCCGCTTCGTGGCGCCCACGCCCATGATCGCGGAGGTGATCACATGGGTGGTGGAGATCGGCGCGTGGAACAGGAACGCGGAGCCGAACATGATCGACGCACCGGTCGTCTCCGCCGCGAACCCCTGCGGCGGGTCCAGCTCGATGATCTTGCGGCCGAGCGTGCGCATGATGCGCCAGCCGCCCGCGTACGTGCCCAGCGACAGCATCAGCGCGCAGACCAGCTTCACCCAGACCGGAATCGGGTCCTGCGGGCTCTCGACATCCGCGATGACCAGGGCCATCACGACGACGCCCATGGTCTTCTGCGCGTCCTGGAGGCCGTGGCCCAGCGCCATGCCCGCCGCCGAGACCGTCTGCGCTATCCGGAAACCGCGCTTGGCCCGGTGCGGATTGGCCTTCCGGAACAGCCACATGATCACGACCATCACCAGATAGCCGACGATCAGCCCGATGACCGGCGAGAGGAACATCGGGATGACGATCTTGTCCATCACCCCGTCCCAGTGCACCACCGTCCCACCGGCCAGCGCGGCGCCGACCATGCCGCCGAACAGCGCGTGCGAGGACGAGGACGGCAGCCCGAAATACCAGGTGACGAGATTCCAGATGATCGCCCCGACGAGCGCGGCGAAGAGGATTCCCATCCCCTTGTGCCCCTCGGGAGTCGCGATCAGGCCCTCGCTGACGGTCTTGGCGACGCCGCTGCCGAGAAAAGCGCCCGCGAGATTCATCACAGCGGCCATCGCCAGCGCCGCGCGCGGAGTGAGCGCCCGGGTGGAGACGGAGGTGGCGATGGCATTCGCCGAGTCGTGGAAGCCGTTCGTATAGGTGAAGCCGAGCGCGACCCCGATGGTCACGACCAGCGCAAAGGTGTCCACGAGGTTCAGGACTCCTTGACCGCGATGGTCTCCACCGTATTGGCGACGTGCTCGAACGCGTCGGCCGCCTCTTCCAGCACGTCCACGATCTGCTTGAGCTTCAGCACCTCGATGGCGTCGTACTTGCCGTTGAAGAGATGGGCGAGCAGTTTGCGGTGGATCTGGTCGGCCTGGTTCTCCAGACGGTTGACCTCGATCCAGTACTCGGTGAGATTGTCCATGGTCCGCAGGCCGGGCATCGCCTCGGCGGTCAGCTCGGCGGCCCGGGCCAGCACCTCGATCTGCTGCGCGATCCCCTTGGGGAGTTCCTCGATCTGGTACAGCACGACCAGGTCGACGGCCTCCTCCATGAAGTCCATGATGTCGTCGAGCGAGGACGCGAGGTTGTAGATGTCCTCACGGTCGAAAGGCGTGATGAAAGAGGAGTTCAGCTGGTGGAAGATCGCGTGGGTGGCGTCGTCCCCCGCGTGCTCCGCTGCCCGCATGCGCTCCGCGATCTCGGCTCGGGAGGCAGAGTCCGCCCCGAGCAGTTCCATCAGGAGTTTCGAGCCCGTGACGATGTTGTCCGCGGAAGCGGAGAACATGTCGTAGAAGCTCGTCTCCCTGGGGGTCAGACGAAAGCGCACGTGGGGTCCTCGGGGTGCTGGATTCGGTCAGGCTGATGCTAGGCGCATCATCCGGCCACGGCGAACCGGCGTTCTTCAGTGTCGCGCATGGGGCGGGGAGATCAGCACGGGCCCCCGGTCACGTTTCGGCAGAATTCGTTATCATATACCCGCCAGGGGTATATGGACGGCAGCAAGCAGGGAATACGGGAGGCAGCCATGACCACCACCGAGGCCACCGACGCCGGCATGACGCCCGGCACCGGTGCCGCCGCCGTCACCGAAGCCACCGCCGGCGCGGGCGAGGCGGCGGCCCCGGTCGTCACCGACCACGACCGGGGCATACACGGCTACCACCACCAGAAGGCCGAGCACCTCAAGCGGCTGCGCCGGATCGAGGGCCAGATCCGCGGCCTCCAGCGCATGGTCGACGAGGACGTCTACTGCATCGACATACTCACCCAGGTCTCCGCGTCCACGAAGGCACTCCAGTCCTTCGCGCTCCAGCTGCTGGAGGAGCATCTGCGGCACTGCGTCGCGGACGCCGCGCTCAAGGGCGGCGACGAGGTGGACGCCAAGGTCGAGGAGGCCACCAAGGCCATCGCCCGCCTGCTCCGCACCTGACCGGCCGCGCCGCACCCGGCCGACACGGCCCGCGCCCGCCGCACGCCCGGCGGACCGCTTCCGCACCCGGCCCGGCCGGTGCGACCCGGCCCCGCCCGTTCCGCGCCCGGCCGCCGGGGCCCGGCCCCGGCCGGTCAGCCCAGGCGGTCGCCGGGCCGGGGAACGGCGGTCCGCTCGGCGGCCGCCCCCACGTTCAGCACCTCGTCGATCCGGTCGGCGCTGAGCCGTTCCCCGATCGCGGCCGACGCGGCGATCATCAGCTCGCCGCAGAGGTCGATCTCGGCGAGGGCCACACGGTCGGATTCGGTCCGTGTGCCGAGCATCACCACGTCACTCACCTCTCACTGCCATAGCCGGCCTCCCGCGCCTGGCCGAAAAGAATCGTCGGGCCGACGAACCTTTCCGGTCACCGCACCCAGCGTAGAGACCGCACCACGCGCCGCGCATGGCACGGACGGACCATTTCGCCCTCACCGACGGGCCTACGCCCGCGCCCGCCCTCCTCCGCCCGTCCGCACCCCGTCGGCCCGTGACTCGTCCGTCACACCCCGCCCCGTGTGCTCCATCACACCGCCCGCCGACGCGACCCGTTCCGTGTCCTTCGCCACACCCGGTCGCCCACCCCGGCCGCCGGACCCGTGCCGCCCACGCCGCCGCGCCCACCCGCGTCGGCGCGCCTCCCCCGCCGGCCCCCGGCCGCGGCTACCGCTGCTCGATCTTCCCGGTGTAGATGTCGCGGGCGTCCGGCAACCGCACCGAGACCGGCACCCCGAAGTCGGACAGCAGCATGGTCGACGTCACCTCCACCGGCGGCCCCTCATTGGCGAAACGGAACCGGTGACGCACCTTCCGCACCCGCCCCTGCTCGTCCAGATACACGTCGAACGGGACGGTCAGGGCGCGAAATCCTTTCGCCGCCGCGGCCAGCGCCTCGCGCGATCCCGGCGACGCCTCGCGGGCCGCCCGCCCGATGTCCGCGACCCCCCGGTAGTGCCGCACGCCGACCCCGGCGAGCACGGTCCGCTCCACATACGTCACCTCCCGCGCCCCACGCAGCAGTTCGGCCGCGACCATGGGGTCGGTCGCCCCGCCGGTGACCAGATTGCCGTCCGCGAGCGTCGTCGTGTCGACCCGCACCCACTTGTCGGCGGGCACTCCGGCACCGCGGTTCATCATGTAGAGCGCGCCCGGAACCAGCAGCTCGGTGATCGGGCGGTGCTTGTCCGCGCCGGCGGCGTCCTCGGGCAGCACGACCTTGAGCCGGCCCGCCCGCCCCCGGAAGTCGTACGTCCCCCGGCCCCTGATCGTCACCCGCGTCCCGCCCGCCGCGGTCTCCATCGACGTACGCACCCGGGCGCTCCCGGCGACGGGCCCGGCGCCGGCGCGGGCGGCGGCCCCGGTCATCGCCGCCGTCCCGGCGCCGGACACCGTGCCGTCCAGCACCTCGGCGGCGCGGCGGACCGCGTCGAGCGACTCGGCCCCGCCCCGCTCGTCGGCCACGGCGCTGTCACCGCCGCCCCCGCCGCCGCATCCGGCGGTCGCCGCCATCACGCCCGCCACGGCGAGGGCGCGGACAGCCCGCGCCCCGCCTCCGGAACTGTGCCGCTGCACCACCATCGCCTGCCAACCCCCAACGACGTACCGCTTCCCTGGCCCCCCGTCCGTTCCGGATAACGACCGCCCGTGTCCCCCGTCACGCCGTCGCGAATGCCGCACCGCCGAGTGGCGGCGCGGCGTACCGTGGACGGGTGTATGTCCCACACACCGCCGAGGTCCCGTCCGTCTCCCCCACGCCCGCGTCCTCCGGCCACGAGCCCACGACCGTGGAACGCGGCTCGTTCTGCATCGCCCGCTGCGCCTGCGGCTGGTCGGGACCGGCCCGCCGCTCCCGCGACCGGGCCCGGACGGACGCCGCCGAGCACCGCGCCTCGCCCTGACCTCCCCGCTCCGCACCACCCGGCCTCTCCCCCCCCACCGACCGGCCCGTGCGGGCCATGACCCGGAGGTCCGATGAACCCGCCGCTCCCGCCCGACCGGCGCACCCCCTCCGACCGGCACGCCCCGCCCCACCGGGACGACGCCGCCGCACGCCCCGGGTCCGCGCCGCGTGACGCGCCCCGGCGGCGCGCCGTGCTCGCCGCGACCGCCGCGGCGGCGCTGTCCGCCGTCACCGCGACCGCCTGCGACGCCCCCACCGGCGACGTCGACGACCCGGTGGGCGGTCCCGGCGGGTCCAACGTCTCCGGCGGACCCGACGCCTCGGGCGGCGCGGGCGGCGCCTCCTCCGCCGCGCCGGGCCCGTCCGCCCCGTCGCGGCCCGCCGGCCCGGCCGACTGGTCCGCCCTCGCCCGAAGCCTCGACGGCGGGCTCGTGCGCCCGGGGGACCGCGCGTATCAGACCGCCCGTCAGCTCTACAACACCCGCTTCGACGGGCTGAGTCCGGCCGCCGTCGCCTATGTGCGCCACGAGGCGGACGTCCGCGAGTGCCTGGCCTTCGCCCGCCGCACCGGCGTCCCGGTGTCCGTCCGCGGCGGCGGCCACTCCTACGCGGGCTGGTCCAGCGGCGACGGCCGACTCGTCGTCGACGTCTCCTCGCTGTCCCGGGTCGAGCGGAACGGCGCGATCGGCGCGGGCGCCCGGCTCCTCGACGTCTACCAGGGCCTGGCCCGGCACGGCCTGACGATCCCCGGCGGCTCCTGTCCCACGGTCGCCGTCGCGGGCCTCGCCCTGGGCGGCGGCCATGGCGTCGCCTCCCGCGCGTACGGCCTGACCTGTGACAACGTCACGGCGGCGACGATCGTCACGGCCGACGGCCGGACTCTCACCGCGGACGCCACCCACCACCCGGAGCTCTTCTGGGCCCTGCGCGGCGCGGGCAACGGCAACTTCGGCGTGGTCACCGGGCTGACGTTCCGCACCCGCCCCGCGCCTCCCTCCGTGACCGGCTATCTCTCCTGGCCCTGGTCGCGGGCGCGTTCCGTGGTCACGGCCTGGCAGGAGTGGGGGCCGTCGCAGCCCGACGAGATCTGGTCCTCGCTGCACCTGGCCGCCGGTCCGGGCGGCGTCCGCCCGACCGTCACGGTGGCCGCGTTCAGCCTCGGCACGTACGGCGACCTGCAGAACGCCGTGGACCGCCTCGCCGACCGGATCGGCGCCCCGGCCTCTTCGGTGTCGCTGCGCCGCCGCGGCTACGCGGAGGCAATGCTCGGGTACGCGGGCTGCGCGGGCCTCACCGACGCCCAGTGCCATCTGCCGGGCGGCACGCCCGGCCGCACCGAACAGGGTTCGCTGCGGCGGGAGACGTACGCCGCCGCGTCCGACTTCTTCGACCGCTCGCTCTCCCCGGCGGGCGTCGGCGCCCTGCTCGACCGGGCCGAGGCGTTCACCCGGGTCCCCCTGGCCCGGGGCGGCGCCGGCACCATCACGCTGACCGCGCTCGGCGGCGCGGTCAACCGGGTCTCCCCGGAGGCGACAGCGTTCGTCCACCGCCGTTCACGGATGCTGGCCCAGTACATCGGCGCCTGGGAGCACGGCACGGCCGGCGGCCCCCAGCAGGACTGGCTGAAAAACACCCACGCGGCGATGCGCCGGCACGCCTCCGGGGCCGCGTACCAGAACTATCCGGACCCGTCGCTGGGCGACTGGCGGCGGGCCTACTACGGCACGGCCGCCGACCGCCTGACTGCGTTGAAGCGGCGCTACGACCCCGAGCGCCTGTTCTCTTACCCGCAGGCCCTCTGACGGGCCGACGGGCGCGGCCGGGGGGTGCCGCCGCGCGCGCCGTCGTGTCCATGACGCGAGGTCAGGCGCCCGGCGTGCGGAGGAACGGGTCCTCCGGTCCTCCGCCGGCCCGGCGCGCCCCCGCCCTTCAGGGCCCGGCGGACGGCCTACGCCGCCAGGTCCTTCTCGCCGTCCGCGCAGACCGCCCCGGGGCGCGGCTCGGCGATCCCGATCGTCCCGGCCCGGCCGCCGGTCCGCACCGCCGACGGCAGGCGGCGCGAGCGCACCAGCGCGCCCAGCCGGTCCGAGCGGGAGACCGCCGCCGTCAACGGGGTCAGCAGCATCATCGCGAGCGGGGAGAGCAGCAGGGCGACCGCCGTGCCCAGCGCGAGTCCGCCGACGACGTCGGTCGGGTAGTGGACCCCCATGTAGACCCGGCAGAAGCCCTCCAGCACCGCCAGCCCGATCGCGACGACGCCGAACTTCCGGTTGGCCACGAACAGTCCGACCGCCAGGGCCATCGCCATCGTCGCGTGGTCGCTCACGAAGGAGAAGTCGTTCTTCCCGTCGGCCAGGACCTCCAGCCCCGCGTGCTCCCGGAACGGACGCTGCCGTTCCACGAAACCCCGGATCGGGATGTTGATGAGCAGCGCGATCCCGGCGGCCAGCGGCGCCCAGACGATCCCCGCGACCGCCGTCACCGCGTCGTCGGCCGTGCCGCGCCGACGCACGCTCCACCAGCACCACAGGACCACCAGGACCATGCCGAGCAGGATCCCGTACTCGCCGACGAACGTCATGACCCGGTCGAACCAGGCGGGCGCGGACTTCGCCAGTCCATTGATCTCGTAGAGCAGGCTGACGTCGGGGTTCGACCCATCCAGTGCGAGTCCAGCCATCTGCCGCGGCCCCTTGTCTTCTCTGCTGCCGCGGGGCACACCGGTGTGCCCCGCCCTGACGAACCCCCGTGTCGGTTCGGTCACTGCGTGGTCGCGCTGCCCGTGAGGGCCCGTACGGTCGGCGCCGTGTGGTCGGCGCGACGCCGTGCCGGTCCGACCGGCCCACCCGGTCCACCCAGGTCGCCCGGTCCACACAAGGAACGACGCGTTCCGTGCGTGCGTTCCACTCTCCACCGGATGATCACTACGACGTTATCGAAGAGTGACTCATCGTCGCAGCTCAGGGCCCAAGCTTTACGCAGAGTTCCGGCCACCGACGGCCACCGCGGGCCGTCCCGGGCCGCCGCCGGAGGGCCGCCCGGCGACCGCCCGCCCCGGGCCGCCGGCCCGGCCGCCGCGTCACCCCTCCGGGCGGTCGCCCGGAAGGTTCGTCGGCAGGGCCGCCGCCCCCTCCTTGGTCACGCGGGTGGCGCCGAAGTAGTCCGCGGTGTCGATCTTGTCGAACCGGATCACCGCCCCGGTGTACGGCGCGTTGATCATGTATCCCCCTCCCACGTAGAGACCCACGTGATGGATGGCCCGCGAGTTGTTCAGGTCGTCCGAGAAGAACACCAGGTCGCCGGGGAGCAGTTCGTCGCGCGAGGGGTGCGGGCCCGCGTTGTACTGGTCGTTCGCCACCCGGGGCAGGTCGACGCCCACCGTGCGGTACGCGGCCTGGGTCAGCCCCGAGCAGTCGAACCGCCCGTTCTGCTCCGGCGTGCCGTTGCCGCCCCAGAGGTAGGGCGTGCCGAGCTTCTTCTGCGCGAAGTAGATCGCCCCGGCCGCCTGCTCCGAGGGCCGCACCCGGCCCACCGGCCGGGCGAAGCTCTTCTCCAGCGAGCGGATGACGGTGACGTAGTTCCGCGTCTCCGCGATGTCCGGCACCCCGCCGGACCGGATCACCCGGTAGGCGCCGGCGTTGTACGCGGCGAGCATGTTGTCCGCCGGGTCCCCGGGCACCTTCTTCACGTACGAGGCCAGCTCGCAGTCGTACGAGGCGGCGGACGGAATCGCGTCCTCCGGGTTCCACACGTCCCGTTTGCCGTCGCCGTTGCCGTCGATGCCGTGCGTGGCCCAGGTGCCCGGGATGAACTGGGCGATCCCCTGGGCCGCGGCAGGGCTCTCGGCCCGGGGGTTCCAGCCGCTCTCCTGGTACAGCTGAGCGGCCAGCAGGGCCGGGTTGATGGCCGGGCAGAGGTTGCCCCACTTCTCCACCAGGGCCTGGTACTTCGCGGGCACCGAGCCCTTGGCCAGCCCGACCGACCCGCTTCTGCCGGAACTCGCGAGTCCGGCCGCCGCCGAGTACGTGCCGACGAAGAGCAGCGCCACGAAGCTCGCGGACACGCCGGCGCCGATGCCACCGATGACCCAGAATTTACGCACCCCTCAACCATCCCCCATCGAGGCGGATTTCATGGCCCGTTTCGCGGGTGTGTACGAATCATCCGGTTCACCGGGGTCGTTCACGGGCCGTCCCCGCGCACCGGACGGCGGGCGGGGCGCATCGGCCGGCCAGTGGGGCGCACTGACCGGCCGACGGGGCGCACGGCGTACTGATCCGAGGTCAGGACGCCCCGGCGGACCAGTGGTCCGAGCGCACATTGGGCCGCGGGAGCGGATACACCCCGTCGTACGCCGGTCCGTTCGGCTTCGACGCCGAGGCGCGGACCTTCGACTCCTTCACACAGGGGCTGTCCGCCTCGAAGAACACCTGGCCCTGGCCGCGCACGCTCACGCTGATCCCGAAGCCGTCCTTCGACTGCGCGTAGAGCGCCGGGAACGTCTCGTCGCTGTTCCTGCCCTTGATCCGGTAGCCGCTGTCCCGCCAGAACTTCTCGACCTGATCCAGGAAGTCCTTCCGGCGCTCCGCCGACACGATGGTCATCACGGTGCGCCTGCGGGTCACGTCGCAGCTGCCGGTGGTCGTCGGGCCATGCGCCCACTCGACCTCGGGGTCGATCTTCCGGAGCACGGCGTCGAGCATCTCGTCGGACCGTTCGGCCGCCTCTTGCATGTTCATGTCGTTCCTCTTGGCGCCCTGGCCGTCCTCGGCGCCCGCGCCGTTCTCGGTGTCCTTGGTGCTCGTCCCGCTCCCGCTGGAATTCGCCGGGGTCACGCCGCCCGACCGGGCGTGCTCGCTGCCGCAGCCCGACAGCGCGAAACCGACGACCAGCGCCACCGCGACGAACCGGAACCTTCGCTTCATCGCTGTTCCTCCATCTTGAGGCTGCCGGAGTGGCCCGACACGATCAGGGCGATGGCATCCGCCGACATGGCGTCCCGTACCGGGTCGAAGTAGTTGGAGTGGGCGTCGAAGCTCACCCCGCCGGTGCTGATGAACGGCTTCCCGGGCGCCACCGGGAACCGCGTGGCCCCGAACGCCTTGCTCGCCGGGTCCGTGCCGAACCAGAGCTGGTCGCCGTTCCGGTCGGCCACGTTGCCCCCGATGTAGGCGCCGAGGGGGCCGCCCAGGATCATCCCCACGGTACCCGCGACCACCTGGGACTTGGACGGGAGATGCGTGACCGGGTCGTTCTCGGCGGCACCGACGAAGACGTGCCCGGCGCCGACGCCCAGGTCCACGGCGCGGTCCACGCCGACCCCCGGGCTGCCGACCAGGATGATGTCGTCGACCCCGGGGATGCCGCCCGGGTGCTGGGTCGCGGCGCCCACGGCGCGCGAGCCGTAGGAGTGACCGATGGCGGTGATGTGCGGGTCCGCGTTCTGGTTGGTGGCCGAGATGCCCGCCATGAAGTCGTTGTACGCCGCGCCGCCCTTCTCCGCCCGGGCGGTGCCCGCGACGGCCAGGCTGCTCAGCCCGTCCGGCGACTGCGGGGCGTCGTAGCCGAGCCAGATGATCGCCGCGCTGGACGAGTCGTAGCCCTGGGCGCCGATCGCGGTGTCGCGGGCGCGCTTGAGGCCGGTCTTCGCGAAGTCCTCGTCCAGCGAGGTGTTCAGGCCCGGCACATAGGCCGACACGTTCTTGGACGTGTCCGGGTTCCCGTACGAGACGATGGCCCTCCCGTTGCCCTCGTCGCTGATGCCGAGCAGATACATCGGGGGCTGGCTGCCCTCGTTCAGCTGCCGCTGGATCTCCCGCAGACCGGCCAGCTGCTCCTTCGACTTGCGGTCGTTCTGCCCCTCCAGCTTCTTGATGAGCTCGGGAAGGTTCTTCCGGTTGGCCTTGTCCCGGTCCGCCGCCGGAATGCCGTCCAGATAGCCGATCTTGTCCGGGGAGAGGTCGAGGTACTGGTCGCGCTGCTGCTGCGTCAGCCCGTCCCACCAGGCCTTGCGGTCGGCCGCGGAGGCGTTGGACGGGATGCGGTCGTTGAGGTAGTCGCGGGTGGCGTCGCGCACCGCCTCCTCGACCCGGGTGCCGGAGCCGGGCAGTCCGGCGATCCCGTCGCCGCCTCCGCCGACCGCCTTGGCCATCTCCCAGGCGGCGGGGATGTACTTGCCCTTGTTCCACTTGTCGCTCGCGTCCCGGGCGGCCTGGCCGTACTGGTCGGCGATGCCCCGGACCGTGTCGCCGGGGCGGAAGACCGCGTCGACGACGCCGGAGACGTCGCCCCACAGGCCGTCGTCGCCGACCACACCGTCGAGGAAGCCCCCGCCGGAGGAGGACGGGGAGCCCGGCCCCCCTTCCGGTCTACCCGCGTCGACCGGCGAAGAGGAATCGCCGCCGGACGAGCCGCCGGAACCACCGGAGCCGGACGAGCCGCCGGAGCCGGAGGAACCGCCCGCGCCTTCGGACGAGCCGCCCGAACCGCCTGACGAGCCCGCGCCGTTGCCGCCGGAGGCGGCCGTACCGCCCGCGCCGTTGCCGCCGGTCGTGTCCGCGCCGCCGGTCCCGGCGCCGCCGGTCCCGGCGCCGCCGGTGACGGTCGCGCCGTCGGAGCCCGCGCCGCCGCTGCCGCCGCCGGTGGACGGGTTCGACCCCTTGCCGGCCTCCACATTGACGTCGGGCGGCGGGCAGGCGCTGCCGGTCAGCTGGCAGATGGCGTTCTGGAGCTGTCCGGTCAGCTGTCCGCCGATGCCCGTGGCCACGAGACCGCCGATGAGGGCGACGACCACGAGGATCATGCCCAGGTACTCCATGGCGGTCTGCCCGGCGTCGTCCCGACGCCACCTGAGCATCCGGGCGAAGCTGAACGGCCGCGGCTGGAGGCGCTGTTCGGGCCCCAGCCGGAACCAGACGCGCGCGCCGTGCCGGCACAGCAGGACGATCACGGCGACCGGCAGCACCAGCTGCGCGGGCCCCGGCCCGGCGACTCCGTCCTTCAGGGTGGCGACCGCGCCCAGCAGGAGCCAGATCTGCACGGCGAGAAGCCCACGCCAGATCCAGAGACCGCCCGTGCGCAGGTAGAGTGAGAGCACGAATCCCACTACGCCGGGCAGGGACGCGTACACGAGCATGCCCAGCAGCCGCCCGTTCACCGCGTCGACCGACGAGGCCACGACGAGCGCGTCGATCACGCCGATGACCGTGACCGCGAAGAGCAGCCGTACGAGAACCAGCACCGCCTGCAATGGGCGTGGCAACGCCTGTCTACCCGGAGGGACTTCGGCGGCACCGATGCCGGCGCCACCCGGTACCGCTAATTCTCGTATGCCAGACACGGCGAGTCTCCCGACCTTGTGAGTGGGCGCAGCGACAGTTCCCCCCGGTATCTGTATGCGACCACACCACTACGGGACCCGGCATGGGCCCCAGGACCCAATGCCGGGCTCAAGGGCCCAGGTGACGCCCCTGCCGTACCGTCACCGACTGGCCGGATACAGGTCATTGGGGGCGGCCCGGAGATCGGACGGCGTCAGGCGTCTCGGCCCGTCGGATATCTCGGCCCGCCAGGCGTCCCGGAGCGTCAGGTGACTTGGTGCCCGTCAGGTGACTTGGTGCCCGTCAGGTGTCTCGGGCCGTCGGGTGCCTTGGCGCCCATCAGGTGTCTCGGCCCGAAAGGTGTCTTGGCGTCGGGCTGACGGTCCGTTCTGATTCGTTCCGCTGGCTCCGCCGCTTCTACCGACCGGTCGGGTCCGCCGGTTCCGGGTCGGTGGCCAGCCGGGCGTGCAGGTGTTCGTCGTGGTACTTGCCGTCGCCGAAGCGGAAGGACTGGCGAAGGGTGCCCTCCGGCAGGTATCCGCTGCGGTGGGCGACACGGCAGGACGCCTCGTTCCCGACGGCGTGGGCCAGTTCGATCCGGCGGGCGGCGGCCGTCCTGAAGGCCCATTCGGTCACCGCCCGGGTCGCCCGGGTGGCCAGGCCCCGGCCACGGGCGTGCGGCAGCAGCCAGTAACCGGTCATCCCCAGGCCGTCCGCGCGGTCGGCCCAGCGCACGCCGACATTGCCGAGCAGGGTGCCGTCGGCGGCGGCCAGCACGGCGAAGGAGGCCGCGTCCCCGCGTTCCCAGGCGTCCATACGTCGTTCCAGCCAGGTCGCGGCCTGGGCGCGGTCGGTGGCCTTGAAGGGGTTCCACAAGGCGGTCAACGGATCGGTGGCGGCCGCCACCAGGCCGTCGAGCATCGCCTCCGCCTCGACGTCCCGCCGCTCCCAGGGGCGCAGCAGCACGTCGTCCAGATCGAGCGCGGCCCGGGCGAAGGCCCGGTTCCGCCCGGGGCCCTGGGCGTCGAACTGCGGCGGAAGGGCGGATGCGTGAGTACTCATGGCCGCCTTCCTACCCTGCCCATCAGCCTGCCGCCAGGCGGTTTGCCCCTGGCGGCCGACTGGCGGCCGACTCGTCGGAAGAGCTTGCACGCGCCGAAAGACAGGGATGCGAAGGGCAGGGATGCGAAGGACAGAAGCGCGGAGGGCAGGGAGCGAAGAACAGGGGCGCGGAGGACAGGGGCACGAGGACGCCGAGGACGGGGACACCGAGGACCGGGACGCCGAGGACCGGGACGCCGAGGACCGGGACGCCGAGGACCGGGAC